>JANQIA010000247.1 GCA_028282405.1 Rhodovibrionaceae bacterium | reverse complement strand
CGCCATCGACCCGGCGCCGGGCAGCCTGCCCAACCATTTCGAGGCCCGGGTGGAGGAGTTGATCTACCTGGGTGACCACATCCGCACGCGGGTGAACGTGTGCGGCACGGATCAGTTCATCGTGAAGGTCCCGAATGCCCAGGGGCACGCCAGCCTGAAGGAAGGCTCGACCGTGACCGTGGGTTGGGAGATCGATGACTGCAGGGCGTTGGATGCGTGATGTGTCCGCGCGCCTCGCGGCCTGAACGGCCGCATATGTGCAAAGTCGCCGGCAGCGACCGGCAGTAAACAGGGAGTATGACCAAGCTATGAAACGATTTCTGATCGCGGGCGTGTCCGCTGCCGCCCTTGGCCTCTGGGCCGGGGCCGCGACGGCCGCCGACCAGTTGACCGTCGTCTCCTGGGGCGGCGCTTACACCATGAGCCAGGTGAAGGCCTATCACGAGCCCTACGAAGCCAAGAAGGGCATCGACATTCTCTCGGAGAACTACAACGGCGGTCTGGCCGAGATCAAAGCGCAGGTCGAAGCCGGCAACGTGACCTGGGATCTGGTCGATATGGAGCTGGCCGACATCGTGCGTGGTTGCGACGAGGGGCTGCTCGAAGAACTCGACCTCTCCGCGCTGCCACCGGCCCCCGACGGCACGCCGGCCCAGCAGGACTTCATTCCCGGCACGCTGCACGACTGCGGCGTAGCGACCATCCTCTGGTCGACGATCTATGCCTATGACTCGAGCAAGATCACCGGCGAGCAGCCGCAGACCATCGCGGACTTCTTCGACACCGAGAAGTTCCCGGGCAAGCGCGGCATGCGCAAGACGCCGAAGGTGAACCTGGAGTTCGCCCTGATGGCTGACGGCGTGCCGGCTGACGAGGTCTATGAAGTCCTTTCGACGCCGGAAGGCGTGGACCGGGCCTTCGCCAAGCTCGACACCATCAAGGACGATGTCGTCTGGTGGGAAGCCGGCGCCCAGCCGCCGCAGCTCCTGGCCGACGGTGAGGTCGCCCTGACCACCGCCTACAACGGCCGCATCTTCAATGCCGCCGCGTCCGAAGGGAAGCCCTTCGAGATCGTCTGGGACGGCCAGGTTTGGGACATCGACCTTTGGGGTATTCCGAAAGGCTCGCCCAACAAGGACGCCGCGATGGAGTTCATCAAGTTCTCCACCGACACCCAGCGCTTGGCGGACCAAGCCAGCTTCATCTCCTACGGTCCGGCGCGCCAGTCGTCCGTGCCGAAGATCGGCAAGCACTTCGAGGCCGGCGTTCCCATGGGCCCGCACATGCCGACGGACCCCAACAACTTCAAGAACGCCGTCCAGAACGACTTCGAGTTCTGGGCCGACTATCAGGATGAGCTGAACGAGCGTTTCAACGCTTGGCTCGCCAACTAAGTCGACGAGTACGAGAGGGCGGCCGCCGCGCCGCCCTCTCGCCTTTTCTCGGCTGAATGCCGTCCTTTGCAAAGCGAAGCGGCCTTCAGGTCGGTCACGCAGATAGGGGCTGACGTGCGTATATGACCGATGCAGCGATAACAGGCGTGGTGCCATCGGCGAACGAGCCGCTGACCACCGCCGACGGCCGCCCGCTGAAATCCGCCTTGGCACGTGCCGAGCGCATGCGGCGGGTCAAGGCCATGCTGCTGGTCCTGCCGTTGCTGCTCTTCATCGGCGTCAGCTTTCTCTTTCCTATCGCCTTGATGCTGTTCCGCTCGGTCGACAACCCGCTTGTCGCCGACCATATGCCGCGCACCGTGGCCGCCCTCGAAGCCTGGGACGACCGCGGCGAGCTGCCCGAGGAGGCGGTCTACGCCGCCCTTGTGGCCGATCTGGCCGAAGCCCGCGAAGACCGCACCATCGGCCGGCTGGCAACCCGTCTGAACTACGAAACCGGCGGTCTGCGCAGCACCATCACACGCACCGGCCGGCGCGCGGCGCGTTTGGAGCCGCCCTTCAAGGAAGCCCTGATCGGCCTCAACGAAGACTGGGCCAACCCGGAGACCTTCGCGACCATCAAGCGGCTGGGGAATCGCCTCACCGACGTGCAGTACCTCGCGGCGGTCGACCGGCGCTATGACGTGAACGACAACATCGTCGCCCAGCCCGAGGTGCGGCAGATCTATGTCAGCAACTTCTTCCAGACGCTCTGGATGTCGGTCATCGTCACGGTCGCCTGCCTGGTCTTGGGCTATCCCGTGGCCTACCTGCTGTCGATCCTGCCGCTACGCTATTCCAATGTCCTCATGATCCTGGTGCTGCTGCCGTTCTGGACGTCGCTGCTGGTGCGCACGACCTCCTGGATCGTGCTGCTGCAGACCGAAGGCATCATCAACGATATCCTCGTCTGGGTCGGCATCCTGTCCGACGACGGGCGCGTCCAGCTCATCTTCAATGCCGAGGGCACGGTGATCGCGATGACGCAGATCCTGCTGCCCTTCATGATTCTACCGCTCTATAGCGTGATGAAGACCATCCCGCCGAGCTACATGCGCGCCGCCATGTCGCTCGGCGCCAACCGCTACTACGCCTTCTGGCGGGTCTATGCGCCCAATACCCTGCCGGGGGTCGGGGCCGGCTGCCTGCTCGTCTTCATTCTGGCCATCGGCTACTACATCACCCCGGCCTTGGTGGGTGGCCAGGACGGCATGATGATCTCGAACTTCATCGCCTATCACATGCAGCGGTCGCTCAACTGGGGCCTGGCCGCGGCGCTTGGCACCATCCTGCTGCTCGGCGTGCTGATCCTCTATTGGGTCTACAACAAGCTGGTCGGCATCGAACGGCTGAAGCTGGGATAGGTCGCAGCCATGTTGAAACTCCCCGTCTACGCAAGCCCGCTCGAACGCATCTGGCACTACGCCTTCATCGCGATTTGCATCGGCGTCTTCCTGTTCCTGATCGCGCCGCTGATCGTCATCATCCCGCTGTCGTTCAACTCGCTGCCCTATTTCACCTTCACCGAGGAAATGCTGTCGCTGGAGAAGGAAGCTTTCTCACTCCGCTGGTACGAGGATTTCTGGAGCCGCGACGTCTGGCGCCAGTCCATCGTCAACTCGCTGTTCATCGCCGTCTGCTCGACGGTTCTGGCGACGGCACTGGGCACCATCGCCGCGCTCGGGCTGTCGCGCCCGCATATGCCCTTCCGCGCCTTCATCATGGGCCTCCTGATCTCGCCCATGATCGTGCCGCTGATCATCACCGCGGCCGGCATCTTCTTCTTCTATGCGCAGATCGGCCTGACCGGCACCTACCTCGGCATCATCCTGGCGCACACCGCGCTGGGCACGCCCTTCGTCGTCATCACCGTGACCGCCACCCTGATCGGTTTCGACCATTCGATGACCCGCGCGGCCGCCATGTGCGGCGCCGACCCGACCCGCGTCTTCTTCAAGGTGATCATGCCGCTCATCCTGCCCGGCGTGATCTCAGGCGCGCTCTTCGCCTTCGTCACCTCCTTCGACGAGGTCGTGGTGGTGCTCTTCGTCGCCAGCGTCGAGCAGCAGACCATTCCGCGGCAGATGTGGGCGGGCATCCGCGAGCAGATCAGCCCGACGATCCTGGCCGTCGCGACCTTGCTGATCGTCTTCTCCGTCGCGCTCCTGACCACCATCGAGCTGCTGCGGCGGCGCAGCGAACGCCTGCGCGGCGTCACCCCCGCCTAGACACACAAGCGAAAACCAAGGGAGCGCCCCATGCCAGACAGCGCCGCAACGCCCGTCCAAAACTGGGGCGTGAAGAACGAGTACGGCAAGCTGACCGATGTGCTGCTCTGCGCGCCGGACAACTTCCAATGGCTGCCGACCAGCTCGATCTCCAAGGCCACCTTGCGCAAAGGCTACCGCTTCGACCTGCAGATCGCCCAGAAGCAGCACCGTGAAATGGTGCAGGCCTATGAAGACGCCGGCGTGTCGGTCCACTATCTCGAGACCGACCCCGCCCTGCCCTATCAGGTCTATGCCCGCGACTCGAGCGCGATGACGCCCTGGGGCGCCATCGTCACTCAGATGAACCAGTGGTGGCGGCGCGGCGAGTACGCGCCGGTCATCGAGTTCTATCAGAGCCGCAACATTCCGATCTGGAAGATGGTCACGGCGGCCGCCTTCGAGGGCGGCGACTTCGACGTCATCGAGGACGGCGCGGCACTGCTCGGCTACTGCGGCGAGCGCAGCCAGGAGCCCGCGGCGCTGCAGATCAAAGGCTGGCTGGAGAGCGAGGGCTGGGAGGTCAAGCTGGCGCCCATCGCCGAGCACTACGTCCACATCGACCTGATGGTCTGCATGCTGGCCGACAAGCTGGCCGCCGTCTGCCTGGACACCACCGAGGACGACATCATTCAGTGGCTGAAGTCCAAGCGCATCGAGATCGTGCCGGTGAACTACCGCGACACCATGAATCTCGGCTGCAACGTGGTCGCCCTGGGCAACGACAAGGTGCTGTCCACGGCCGAGAGCACGGACCTGAACGAAAAGCTGCGCGCCAACGGCTTCGAGGTCTACGATCCCGACGTGTCGATGTTCACCCTGGGCGGCGGCGGCGTTCACTGCATGTGCCAGGCTTTGCACCGCGAATAGCGCCGGCCCAGCCTTCGGCGCCGCCTCAAACCGGTTGCTTCTCGGGCGGAGTTATCGAGAATAATTCTCATTCGCATTAATATCCTTGCCCCGGCACCTTATCTTGCGCTAACACAATCCTATATCTTCCGGTAGTATGCTCAGCAGGGCTCACGGCCACATCCCTCGAAAGGGCACCTCATGTACCGTGATAATTCCCTCGTCCCCAGCGAAGCCATTCGCCTTCTGGCCCTTGGCCTCTTGGCCACGGAGGCCCGCAGCTATGCGGATCTCGCCAGTCAAGTGCGGCACTTCACCGGGCGGCTGGTCGGCCCCTCGCTGGAGCTCGTCGGGCAACCGCTCGAACTCCTCAAGGTAGAGGGCCTTGCCGAGACGGCCGATGAGGACGGCGACGACCACGCGCTGCTGCATATCACCGAGAGCGGGCGCGAAGAGTTTCAGCGCCTGATGACCGCCAGCCTGCGGCCGCAGATCAACGACATCAACAAGCTGATCATCGCCATCAAGGTGCGTTTCCTGCACCTCTTGGAGGGACCTGAGCAGCGCATCCAGGCCGAGGTGCTGCAGGAGATCTTCGAGCGAGAGCTGGCGCGGTTGCTCGACCTGCGAAGCTGCGAGACCGGCGAGCGCTGCCTCTGGACCGAATGGCTGGAGCTGGAAATGGCGCTGACCAAGCGCCGGCTGGACTGGGCGCGCAACCTGACCGAAGCGGGCTAAGGCCGCCGCTGTCTTAGAACAGGTGCTGCCCGCCGGTGACGAAGACCTCGGTCCCGGTCACGTAGCTGAAATCACTTGAACAGAGCTGAAACACGGCGCCGGCCACCTCTTCAGGCGTGCCCATGCGCTGCATGGGGATGCGCGGAATCAGCGCTTCGTACTCCGGCCCGATCATCGCGGTCTCGATCTCGCCCGGCGCCACGGCGTTGACGCGCACGCCGATCGGCGCGAACTCGACCGACATTTCCCGGGTGAGGGCCGACAGCGCCGCCTTTGAGGTCGAATAGGCCGAGCCGGCGAAGGGATGAATGGCATGGCCGGCAATCGAGGTGATGTTGACGATCGCCCCCTTGCCTTTGCGCAGCGGCGCGGCAAAGCCGCGGGCGAGCGCCAGCGGGGCGAAGAAGTTGAGCTCGAAGACTTCGCGCCAACCGGCGATATCGCCGTTGAGGCAGCCCAGCCGCTCCTTGTAGTCGGTCTTCGGCGAGACCGCGGCGTTGTTGACCAGGGCATGGATAGGCTCGCCGTCCAGGAAGGCCCTCACCTCCTTCACGAAGGCTTGCAGCGACTGCGGGTCGGCCAGGTCGGCGGTGACGTGATGGCTCCAGTTGGGGTCGCGCCGGCAATGCTCCGGCACGTCCTCGCGCGAGCAGGTGACGATGCGCCAGCCTTCGTGCGAAAAGCGCGCGACCGTCGCATGGCCGATACCGCGGCTGGCGCCGGTCAGAATCAGCGTCTTGACCGCAGCGTCCTTCTCAATGGTCTTGGCTTCGCCAGGCGCCGCAGAACTGAGCCTCGGGTCTCCGCTGAAGTTCACGGCTGTCGGTCTCCTTAGAGCGCGGCCGGCTTGACCGATGCGACCTTGAAGGTCCGCATTTCACCATCCTGTTCGCGAATGGAAACGTACTCGCCGACAGCAAACTTGTGAGTATCGAAACGAAAGCCCGGCTCGTCTTCGTCCGGGTCCCCCTCCACGTCATAGTGGAAGGCCCAGGAATGGGCGTTGCGATGGACCAGGTGGCCGATCTCGTCGTCCTCACCCTCCCAAAACCGCCGGACACGGCAGTCGGCCTTGTGGGCGCGCCACTGCGCTGCGTCGATATGCCCGTTCTCGTCCAGCGGCGCCACGAACTCGTAGCCGTGGCTCGCGCTGCCCTGCGGGTAGTCATGGTCGCGGGCCAGTTCCAGACGAACGCTCTTCATACTCATTTCACTCAAGTCCTCTCAATCACACAGGCAGTGTCTGCCTATTCCATTTCTATCGCAACCTACGTCCGCTGCCACTGAGCTGCCTCAAGCGACCTCAGCGGTAGGTCGGTGTCTCATCGGGGGCCACGTAGGGATCCTGATGGATGATCACGTCGGTCCCCGGGAAGAGCGCTTCCAGCTCAGCCTCCACGGTGTCGGCGATGGCATGCGCGCGATAGAGAGTCATGCTGCCGTCCAGCTCGAGATGAAGCTGGATGAAACGGTGGTGCCCGGACGCGCGCGTGCGCAGATCGTGAATGCCGAGCACCTCGGGATGCTCCTTGATCACGGCAATAATGCGCTCGCGCTCCTCATCCGGCAATTCCCTATCCATGAGCATGTCATAGGACCCGCGCCCGATCTTCCAGGCGCTGTGCAGGATGAAAACGGCGACCGCCAGTCCGACGATCGGGTCGGCGTAGGTCCAGCCGAGCTGCGTCGCCAGCAGCAGCGCCACGATCACCGCCGCGTTCATCAACAGGTCCATGGTGTAGTGCAGGGAGTCCGCGGAGATCGCGACAGACCCGCTGCGCTTGATGACATAGGCCTGAAAGCGCGTGAGGATGAAGGTCAGGATGATCGAGAAGAGCATGACGCCGATGGCGATGGAGCCGTACTCCACCGGCTTGGGCGTGATGAAGCGGTTGATCACCTCGATGGTCAGGAAGATGGCGGAGCCCATGATCAGGCCCGCCTGGCCCAGCGCAGCCAGGGGCTCGGCCTTGCCATGGCCGAAGCGATGCTCCGTATCGGCGGGAACCAGCGCCTGACGCACCGCCAAGAGCGTGACGACGGAGGCTGCGCCGTCCAGCAGGGAGTCGACAAAGCTGGAAAGCAGGCTGACGGAGTCCGACAGCCACCAGCCCACCAGCTTGACCGCCATCAAAGTGCAGGCCGTTGTCACCGAGGCATAGGTCGCCCAGCGCATCAGCCGCGCCGAGGACGGCGTCAGGGCAGGCCGCGAAGATGCTGCCGCGCTCACGCTAACGGGCCTCCGGTTTGGCCGCCTTGCCCGGCGGCCTGCAATACCGGCGCCAGGGCTTCAGGGGTATAGCTGCTGTGTGCTCCAGCCGTCTTTCCCGAGAGAGTACACCAGCCTGTCGTGAAGGCGAAACGCGCCGTCGCTCCAAAACTCGATCATCTCCGGCGATAGCCTGAATCCGGACCAGTAAGGGGGGCGTGGCACCTTGCCGAGCCCGTACTTGCTGGCGTACTGCGCAACGCGCTTTTCGAGCGCAAAGCGGCTTTCCAGGGGTCGCGACTGCTGTGACGCCCAAGCCCCGATCTGGCTTTGCTTGCTGCGCGAGGCGAAATACTCGTCGGCTTCCTCCGCCGTGACCTGACTGACCGGCCCCTCGACCCGCACCTGACGCCGAAGCGACTTCCAGTGAAACAGCAACGCCGCCTTAGGATGGTCTAAAATCTGCTGTCCCTTACGGCTTTCGTAGTTCGTATAGAAGACGAATCCGTTCTTATCGACGTGTTTCAGCAGGACCATGCGAACGGCCGGCATCCCGTCGGGGCCGACGGTCGCCAAGGCCATGGCATTGGGATCGTTCGGCTCCTTCTCGGCGGCCTCGGCAAACCACTCGTCGAACAGCGAGATGGGGTCAACAGGGGGTTTTTCGACAAACATAACCTTGTTCCGCTAGGACATGAGCAGAGCAGCAGACATAGGAGCGGGACTCCAACGGTCCCCGTAAGATAGAAGCGACTGCCACAGTTGTAAGATGGCGGCAAGGGAGGGAGCGGAGAAGAGCATTATGGGTATTGGGGCTCTGCGGTTTCGCGCCATTCTCGCGGTTCTCGTGGCCGCGTTGCTGCTATCCGGCTGTGAGCGCAACAGGGCGGGAGAGCAGGTCGGTGCCGTGGTCGGCGCCGTCGGCGGCGCCTTGCTTGGCGCCCAGCTCGGCGA
>JANQIA010000201.1 GCA_028282405.1 Rhodovibrionaceae bacterium | reverse complement strand
GCGCTTTCGACCGGCGCAAGCTGTCGTACAGGGGCCTTTTACAGTTGCTTAGCGAGGGGTGGCGACACTATCTAATTTGGCAGACTGCGCCCGAAAACTACATTATTCTAACAACAGCGTAGGCCGACGAAGGCGACGGAAGGAAATTAGCCTTGAACATCAGCCGTAACATGATGCTCTGGATCGTCATCATCCTTTTGTTGGTGGCGCTCTTTAATCTCTTCCAGGGCTCAAACGTTCGTTCGGGGCGAGAAGAGGTCTCCTACTCGCAGTTCTCTGACTACGTCGAGCAGGGACAAGTCTCGAAAGTCGAGCTTCAGGGCGACAACGTCTTCATTCAGCTCAACGATGGCCGCCGGCTGAACACGGTTAAGCCGGAAGATCCGGGCCTGATCGAGCGCCTGCGCGACAGCAACGTCGAAATCGTCGTGCGCGAGGAAGAGACCGCCAATCCTCTGCTCAGCATTCTGATTTCCTGGTTCCCTATGCTGCTGCTGATCGGCGTGTGGATCTTCTTCATGCGTCAGATGCAGGGCGGTGGCAGCAAGGCGATGGGCTTCGGCAAGTCGAAAGCCAAGCTGCTGACGGAAAAGCAGGGCCGGGTAACCTTCGACGACGTCGCCGGTATCGACGAGGCCAAGCAGGAGCTGCAGGAAATCGTCGAGTTCTTGCGCGACCCGCAGAAGTTCCAGCGCCTCGGCGGCAAGATCCCCAAGGGCGTGCTGCTGGTCGGCCCTCCGGGCACCGGTAAGACGCTTCTGGCGCGCTCGATCGCGGGCGAGGCCAACGTCCCCTTCTTCACCATTTCGGGCTCGGACTTCGTCGAGATGTTCGTCGGCGTGGGCGCCAGCCGCGTGCGCGACATGTTCGAGCAGGGCAAGAAGAATGCTCCCTGCATCATCTTCATCGACGAAATCGACGCTGTCGGCCGGCACCGCGGCGCGGGTCTCGGTGGCGGCAATGACGAGCGCGAGCAGACCCTCAACCAGCTACTGGTCGAAATGGACGGCTTCGAGGCCAACGAGGGCGTCATCCTGATCGCCGCGACCAACCGTCCCGACGTGCTCGACCCGGCGCTCCTGCGCCCCGGCCGCTTCGACCGTCAGGTGGTTGTGCCGAACCCCGACATTCTGGGTCGTGAGAAGATCCTGCGTGTCCACATGCGCAAGGTCCCGCTTGCCCCGGATGTGGACGCTCGCGTCATCGCGCGTGGCACGCCAGGTTTCTCGGGCGCAGATCTTGCCAACTTGGTGAACGAAGCGGCGCTGATCGCTGCCCGCCTGAACAAGCGGGTGGTCACCATGTCCGACTTTGAGGCGGCCAAGGATAAGGTGCTGATGGGCGCCGAGCGTCGCTCCATGGTGATGAGCGAGGAAGAGAAGGAGCTCACCGCCTACCATGAGGCCGGCCACGCCATTGCCGCGCTCTTCGTGCCGGGCAACGATCCCTTGCACAAGGTCACCATCATCCCGCGCGGCCGCGCTCTGGGCGTCACCATGACCCTGCCGGAGCGCGATCAGCTCAGCTACAAGAAGTCGAAGCTCGAGGCGCTCCTGGTGATGATCTACGGCGGACGCATCGCCGAGGAGTTGATCTACGGCCCCGAGCACGTGACCAACGGCGCCTCTGACGATATTCGCAAGGCAACGCAAATCGCCCGCTCCATGGTCACCGAGTTCGGCATGTCCGAGAAGCTCGGGCCGCTGCGCTACAGCGACAATCAGGAAGAGGTCTTCCTCGGCCACTCGGTGGCACGACACCAGAACGTCTCGGAAGCGACGGCGAAGGTGATCGACGAGGAGATCCGTCGGTTTGTCGACGAGGCCGAGCGACGCTGCCGTGAGGTGCTGAGCGAGCACCTTGACGCGCTCCATGCCTTGGCCCGGGGTTTGCTCGAGTACGAAACCCTGGATTCCAAGGAAGTGGAGGCCCTTTTGCGTGGCGAGACCATCGACCGTGGCAACGACACCGAGGACAAGCCGAGTGGCGGCAAGCGTTCTTCGGTGCCGTCCAGTGGCACCTCCAAGGACAAGGATATTCCGGGCGGTTCGATCGGTCCCGAGCCCGAGCCGGCTGGCTGAGCCGGGAGGAGCCTGGCTCCTCCCTTCACTCTAGCTTTTTCCTATTTGCTGGCCGTACGCCATGCGGCGCCAACCATTCTATCTGATTCCTCGCGCGCTCTCCGCCTATCCGCTGGAGGGTGCGCAGGCTGTCGGCAACTTGGCCTGGGCCAGCGCCTTCGAGCTCTGGGATAGCAGCGGCACGCGTCGCGCCCTTGTGCCCGCCGCGGAGGCGCTGTCCGAAAAGCTGTATGCCTATTGGCCTGCGCAAGACGAGGCTGACCGGCGTACGTACGGTGAGGTGTTGCGGCAGCGCTTCTCATCGCCGCGCACATCGGTGGCGGGGCTCGATCTCGACCGGCCGCGCATCATGGGCGTGGTCAACGTAACCCCGGACAGCTTCTCCGACGGCGGCGACCGCTTCGACAGCGGGCGGGCCGTGGCTGACGGTCTGGCCATGATCGAGGCCGGCGCCGACCTCATCGATGTCGGCGGCGAGTCGACCCGGCCCGGCGCGGCGCCCGTTCCTGTGGATGAGGAACTGCGGCGCGTGCTCTCGGTGGTCAAAGCGCTGGCGGAGCAGGGCGCCAGGGTTTCCATCGACACCCGTCGCGCGGCTGTGATGGCAGAGGCGGCAGCGGCCGGCGCGGCCATGCTGAACGATGTCACCGCGCTGTCGGGAGACCCGCAGAGCCTGTCGGTTGCTGCGGAAAGCGGGCTACCGGTTGTGCTGATGCATATGCAGGGCGAGCCTCAGTCGATGCAGGCCGCTCCCCAGTACGACCATGTTTCGCTCGACGTCTTCGACTATCTCGCGGACCGCATTGCGGCCTGCGAGGAAGCTGGCATCCCGCGCCATCGCCTGATCGTCGACCCGGGCATCGGCTTCGGCAAGACGCTGGACCACAATCTGCGCCTGCTCGCCGACCTGGCCCTTCTGCATGCCATCGGTTGTGCCGTTCTTCTCGGCGTCAGCCGTAAGTCCTTCATTGCCAAGGTCGACGGTCCGAGCGAGGCCAAGCAACGCCTGCCCGGTTCGCTTGCGGCGATGCTCAATGGCATACGGCAAGGCGTACAAATTGTGCGCGTTCATGACGTCGCCGAAACGCGGCAGGCCCTTGCTGTATGGTGTTGCATGGATGTCTCAGTTTTGCCTTAGCTGTTGTTTACTTTTGCCCGTTACCGTCGTGGCGATCGAATTTGAAAGGGACTTCGGATGGCTCGCAAGCTGTTCGGCACAGACGGCATCCGAGGCCGTGCCAACGAGGAGCCGATCACGGCCCACACCATGCTGCGCTTGGCGATGGCGGCCGGTGCGCGCTTCACTCGGGGCGATCACCGTCACCGTGTGGTGATCGGCAAGGACACCCGTTTGTCGGGCTATATGCTCGAGCCGGCGCTGACCGCAGGCTTCGTCTCCGTGGGCATGGATGCAGTGCTGGTCGGACCGATGCCGACCCCGGCCATCGGCATGCTGACACGGTCCATGCGGGCGGATTTGGGGGTCATGATCTCGGCCTCTCACAATCCCTACTACGACAACGGCATCAAGATTTTTGGGCCGGATGGCTACAAGCTGTCCGACGACATCGAGTTTTCCATCGAAGAGCTGATGGAGGATGGCCACGAGCTTGCCGCAGCCTCGAGCGCGCAGCTCGGCCGCGCCAGCCGCATGGACGATGCGACCGGCCGCTACATCGAGTTCTGCAAGCAGACCTTCCCCAAGGCGCTGCGCCTGGATGGTCTGACCATCGTCGTCGACTGCGCGCACGGTGCGGCCTATCGGGTGGCTCCCACGGTCTTGCGGGAGCTCGGCGCCGATGTGGTCGCCCTTGGCGTCGAGCCGGACGGCTTCAACATCAACGACAACGTCGGCGCCACGGCGACCGCCAAGCTGCGCGAGGCGGTGGTGGCCAGCAAGGCTGACATCGGCATTGCGCTGGACGGCGACGCCGACCGGGTCATCCTAGTCGACGAGGGCGGCCGCGTGATCGACGGCGACCAGCTTATGGCGCTGATCACCAAGTCCTGGACGGCACAGGGCCGGGTGGCCAACGGCTGCCTCGTCTCGACGGTCATGTCGAACCTGGGCCTGGAGCGTTTCGTCAACGGCCTGGGCGTCGAGCTGCATCGCACGCCCGTGGGCGACCGCTATGTGGTCGAGCACATGCGCAAGGACGGCTGCAATATCGGCGGCGAACAGTCCGGGCATATCATCCTGACCGACTTCGCCACCACCGGGGACGGCCTCATCGCCGCCCTGCAGGTCTTGGCCGTGATCGTCGAGATGGAGCGGCCGGCAAGCGAGGTCCTGCGCGTCTTCGAGCCCTTGCCGCAGGTTCTGAAGAATGTCCGCTTCGGCCAGAGCGAGCCCTTGGAACTGGCCAAGGTGCGGGAAGCGATTAAGGCCGGCGAAATTCGGTTGGGCCAGCAGGGCCGCTTGGTCATTCGGAAGTCCGGCACGGAGCCCGTGATTCGCGTCATGGGCGAGGGCGATGACCGAGACTTGGTCGAAACGGTGGTCGAGGAAATCGTCGAGACCATCGCCCAGGCCAGCGCTGCCTGAGTATCGAAGGCGCTTGGATATGACACACACGGTCCTCGTTATCGGCCAGCTCGACGTGCTTGGGCAGAGCGCTGCACCGGCCTTTTACCGGGCCATGGCGGCGGCAGGCTTCGACGCCACTCAGGTCGTGACCAGCATCGAAGCATCGGGCAACCCCGTTGCACCGGGAGACATGGAGATTCCGGCTGCCATCATCGCCTGGCAGATCGAAGAAGCCCTGTCATACGGGCTGCCGCAAATGGTCTGCCTCGGAAAGCTGACCAGCGAGGAGCAGGTCGAGCTGGTGGCGAAGCACCTGGCAGGCTGCTTGAAGGAGGTGCCGCTGTTCTGCGCCCCGTCCTTCGTCGAGGACGGCGCGCACCGCAACGTATCCTTGCGCTGCATTGCCCATTGGAAACGGCGGCTCGCCCACGAGGTGGACTATCTGGTGGTTGCGCCTGAGGACGCGGAGCTCTTGGCCGGGACAGAGGTCAACGATACCGAGGCGCTGGTGCCCACCGCTGCCGTGTTGACGACCTTGGGCTGCGACACGGTTCTCTTGGACGGGCGTTTCCCGGGCGAGCCCATGCGTATCCAGGTCTTGGCCGACGAGGAAGGCTTGCACGTGAACGAGGCCGCGGTGATCGCCGAAAGCCGTCAGGACTATTCGACCGCAACCCTGGCTGCCAGTTTCGCTGGCGGGCTGCTGAGCGGACTGAACGCCGTTGCGGCTTTCGAGCGCGTCCAGGAAACACTGGTTGACCAGACCGCCCTCAGCCGCGATCACTCTTGCGATTCGAAGGTTCGCAGGCTGATCGGCTGACAACTCTATGCGTTCTCCAGTTTTGGTAATCGCCGGGTCCGACTCCGGCGGCGGCGCCGGGATTCAAGGCGATCTCAAGACCATCACCGCCCTGGGCGGATATGCCGCGACGGCCATCACCGCGCTGACGGCACAGAACACGCGCGGCGTTGCCGGCATCCACGAGATCGAGCCCGCCTTCATTGCCCAGCAGATCGCCGTGGTGCTGGAGGATATCGGCGCGGCGGCCGTCAAGACGGGCATGCTGCACAGCCCCGCCGTCATCGAAACCGTCTGCAGCAGCTTGGCAGGCTTGGCGCCCGATACGCCGCTGGTTGCCGACCCGGTAATGGTGGCGCAGAGCGGCGACAGCCTGCTGCAGGACGATGCCGTCGCAGCGCTTCAAGAGCATCTTCTGCCGATGGCCAGTGTCCTGACGCCCAATGTGCCGGAGGCCGAGCGCTTGCTTGGTGGCCGCATTGACGGCGCGGAGGACATGGAGGGCGCGGCCCGACGCTTGCTTGCGTTGGGGCCTCGCGCGGTTCTGTTGAAGGGCGGTCACCTGCAGGGCGACACAGTGCGCGACGTCCTGATCACCGCGGACGCGAGCGAGGTCTTCGAAAGTCCCCGGGTGGCGACCAACAACAATCATGGCACCGGCTGTGCATTGGCATCGGCCGTCGCCACCGGACTGGCGCAAGGGCGCGACCTCAAGAGCGCGGTGGCACGGGCACGCCGCTTCGTCTGGCAGGCTCTGGCAGCGTCAGAGCCGCTCGGCTCCGGCAGCGGCCCGCTCAATCACGCCCACGCCATCCCGCCTTACGACGAGGCGCAGTAGCGTTTCTCGCTACATAAGCGGGAGCCCCGGTCCCACCTCTGGCCCGAGCGGTACCAGTGCGGCGAGCCGACCGAGTGCGCTTTGCAGGCCTTCGCGCGTTGGGGCGGCTGCGAGACAGATGCGCACCGCGTGTGGCACTTCCTCCCGGCCAATGGCGAAGACCTCCGCGTCGGCCACACCGACCCCGGCGCGATAGGCCGCATGGACGAAGCTGCCGGAGCGCCAGGGACTCGGCAGCTCAAGCCAAAGGTGAAGCGGCGTACCGCCCACCGGTCGTTCGGCATCGGGAAAGTACCGACGGGCCACCTCCTGACGGTATCGCGCCTCCTCCCGCATGGCCTTGGCGCTGCGCGCGGCAATTCCGCTTTCGATCAAACGCTGGCCGATGTCGTGGGCGAAGGAGTTGGCGCAGTGGGTGGTCGAGCGCATGGCGAGGGTCAGGGCATCCAGCAGACGCTCCGGTGCGCGCATATAGCCGACACGCAGGCTGGGCGCGACGCTCTTGGAAAGGGAACTGATGTAGATGCTGTGCTCCGGCGCGAGCTGCGCGAAAGGGCAGGGCGGCTCATCGAGCAGGAAGGAATAGATCCCGTCTTCGACGATCATCACCTCATGGCGCCGGCAGATCTCCGCAATCTCCCGCCGGCGTTCGATCGGCATGATGCGGTTGGTCGGGTTCTGCAGGGTTGGAATGCAGTAGAGCGCCTTGGCCTGGGTTGCGCGGCAGGCCGCGTCGAGCGCGTCCGGCTGCAAGCCCCATTCGTCCATGGCCACGCCGCGC
Organism: Rhodovibrionaceae bacterium; assembly: GCA_028282405.1. Taxonomy (GTDB): domain Bacteria; phylum Pseudomonadota; class Alphaproteobacteria; order Kiloniellales; family DSM-21159; genus JANQMX01. The sequence goes on along the minus strand of JANQIA010000201.1, from coordinate 12,599 downwards.
AGCCGGAGCGACAGGCTTCGGGCGGCCGACTTGACGGCAAAGAACGTCAGCTCCTCGCAGAGCACGATGTCGTCCGGCCGGGTCGTCGCAAGCAACGCCATGAAGATGGCGTGCTGGGCGCCGTTGGTCAGCACCAGCTCTTGCCAGCGCGTATCGAGCCCCTCTGCCCTAAGGTGCCCGGCGATGGCTTGCCTTTGGTCGCGGCCACCGATCAGGTCGAAGCGATACTGCAGACGTTTCCCGAGATTGCCTTCGCTGGTGACCTCTCGGATGGTCGCGCCGATCTCTTCGGCCATGGGCGGTTCCGGCGGCCAGTTCGACGAGAGGTCGATGAAGCTCTCGCTCGGTACGGCCTCCGGATCGGAAGACCGCCGGCGCACCGTATCGAAGGGAGCATCCCGTCGCGACTGCTTGACGAAGGTGCCGCGCCCGACCTCACCGACGACCAGGCCTTGCCGCTCGGCCTCCGTATAGGCGCGGGTCACCGTGCCGACGGTCACGCCGAGCTGGTAGGCCAGCTCCCGCTGCGGCGGCAGTCGCTCGCCGGGACCCAGACGGCCCTCCGCGATGTCGCGGCTCATGGCGCTGACGATGGCCTTGTAGATCGGTCGCTGCTCGGCCAGCTCCGGAAGCCAAATTGTCATCGTGGCAATGTTCCGATTGCAATAATTTAGGGTCCATACATAACTCGTATTGCATCAATTGTCATTATCAATCGAATGCAGGTGGAGGAATTGTCATGGTGACAATAGCAAGACTTTACCCCGGACCATCGGGGTTTCGGGACTATGTGCGGCGGATAGAGCGGCGGGCTGCCGAGTTGCTGCGCGCGGCTTTAGAGGCTCTCTACCGCTTTGATGGCGCTTATCGCGAAGCCCATCACATGCGGGAGTTGGATGACGCCGCGCTCACCGACATCGGCTTGACCCGGCAGCAAGTCAACCGCGCAGCGGATCGCATGCTATGGCGCGTCTGATCTCAGCTACACGCTTGAGGGCGAGACCCGGCTGCTTTCCAAATGCCGGTCTCGCCCTTTCCATTTCAGCATAGGTCATTATCACCCTGGGTTTCTCCGTTCGTCCCGGCTATGACGCCTGTCGACGCGATAACCGGAGAGCCAGGGATGACGGCGCAAACGCCGCTTTACTTCGATGATTTCAAGGTCGGTCAGCGCTTCAAGAGCCGCGGCGCGACTCTTTCCGAAGCACAGATCCTGGATTTCGCTTGGCAGTACGACCCGCAGCCCTTCCATCTGGACAAGGAGGCTGCCACCCATTGGGGCTATGACGGCCTGATCGCCAGCGGCTTTCAGACCCTCTTGGTCGGCTTCCGCCTGTTCTATCAAGAGAATGTTTGGAATGCGGCTTCGCTGGGGTCACCCGGCATGGACGAGCTGCGCTGGCTGTTGCCGGTACGCCCCGGTGATACCATCCACACCGAGGCGGAGGTGCTCGACGTGCGGGCCTCCCGCTCTAAGCCCGACCGGGGCATCATCAAGATGCGCTACGAGATCTTCAACCAGCGAGGCGAGGCGGTGATGACCTTCATCGGGACCAAGATCTTCCGCCGCAACCGTCTCGACCCGGAGGCATCGACGGGAAGCTGAGCCGACAAGTCATATAGATCAACTTGTTACGCCGGCTTCCGTCGTCGAATTGACGCACTGCAGCATAAATCCTAGGCTCAGGTCCTCGCCTGCCCTATGCTTCATGCTTCCATTCCGCAGAAGCTCAAGACAATGACAGAACCTACCGATCACGCGGCGCATCCGGCGCTGCGTCCAGCCAATCCCGCTTTCTCGTCCGGTCCTTGCGCCAAGCGCCCGGGTTGGTCGCTCGCGAACCTGGAAGGGGCTTGGCTCGGCCGTTCCCACCGCGCCTCTGGCGGCAAGGCCAAGCTGAAGCATGTGATCGAGGAATCGAAGCACCTGCTGGGCCTGCCGGACGGCTGGCATCTCGGGATTGTGCCCGCTTCGGACACCGGTGCCATCGAAATGGCGCTCTGGTCGCTGCTCGGCGCCCGCCCGGTGGACCTCTTGGCTTGGGAGTCCTTCGGCAAGGCCTGGGTCACCGACGTGGTCAAGCAGCTCAAGCTCGCCGATGCGCGGGTGCTGGAGGCGCCCTACGGCAGCCTACCGGATCTTTCGCAGGTCTCGCCGAAGCACGATGTCGTTTTCACCTGGAACGGCACCACCTCCGGCGTCCGGGTGCCTGACGGCGACTGGATTTCGGCTCATCGTGAGGGCCTGGCGATCTGCGATGCCACCTCGGCTGCCTTTGCCATGGATCTTCCCTACGACAAGCTCGATGTGGTGACCTGGTCCTGGCAGAAAGTGCTGGGTGGCGAGGCCGCACACGGCATGCTGGCGCTCAGCCCGCGAGCCGTCGAGCGGCTGGAGAGCTGTGCGCCGCCCTGGCCGCTGCCCAAGATCTTCCGCCTGACCAAGAACGGCGAGCTGAACGAGGAGATCTTCGCCGGCGCCACGATCAACACGCCCTCCATGCTGGCGGTCGAGGACGCGCTGGACTCCCTGCACTGGGCGAAAGAAATCGGCGGCCTGCCGGCGCTGATCGGCCGCAGCGAGGCCAATCTCAAGGCGGTCGCCGAGTGGGTGGCCGAGACGCCCTGGGTCGAGTTCTTGGCACAAGAGCCGGCGACGCGCTCCTGCACGTCGATTTGTCTCAGCATCGTCGATCCCTGGTTTCAGGGGCTTGAGACCGCCAAGCAAAAGGCGGTCACCAAGTCGGTCTCCGAGCTCCTCGAGGTCGAGGGCGTGGCTTACGACATCAACGGCTATCGCGATGCGCCGCCGGGGCTGCGCATTTGGGGCGGCGCCACGGTGGAGCTGGACGACATGCACCGTCTGCTGCCCTGGCTCGACTGGGCTTTCGCCCAGGTACGGGCGCAGCGCACGGCGGCATAGGGTAGGGAAGCACGATGCCTAGAGTTCTGATTGCCGACAAGTTGAGCCCCAAGGCTGCGGAGATCTTCGAGGAGCGGGGCGTTGAGGTCGACACCAAGGTCGGCCTTTCGCCCGAAGAGCTGATCGCCATCATCGGCGACTACGACGGGCTTGCCGTGCGTTCCGCCACAAAGGCAACGGCTGACGTCTTGGAAGCCGGCACAAAGCTGCGTGTGATCGGCCGGGCCGGCATCGGCGTCGACAACATCGACGTGGCCGCGGCAACCCAGCGCGGTATCGTCGTGATGAACACGCCCTACGGCAATGCCATCACCACCGCCGAGCACGCCATCGCTCTGATCTTTGCCTCGGCCCGCATGATTCCCGCCGCCGACCGCTCGACCCAGGACGGCAAGTGGGAGAAATCCAAGTTCATGGGCGCCGAGCTGACCGGCAAGGTTCTCGGCGTGGTTGGCTGCGGCAACATCGGTTCCATCGTGGCCGAGCGCGGCCTCGGCCTGAAGATGCGGGTCATCGCCTACGATCCCTTCCTGTCGCAGGACCGGGCTGACGACCTCGGGGTCGAAAAGGTGGAGCTCGATGAACTCTTGCGGCGTGCCGACGTGGTCACCCTGCACGTGCCCCTGACCGATCAGACCCGCGGCATCATCGACAAGGCCGCCATGGCCAAGATGAAGCCGGGCGCCCGGCTGATCAATTGCGCCCGTGGCGGCCTGGTGGTCGAGGCCGACCTCAAGGAGGCGCTCGAGTCCGGCCAACTCGCCAGCGCCGCGCTTGACGTTTTCGAGGTCGAGCCGGCCCGCGACAACCCGCTGTTCGGTGCCCCGAACCTGATCTGCACGCCGCACCTGGGCGCTTCGACCAGTGAGGCGCAGGAGAAGGTGGCGCTGCAGGTGGCCGAGCAGATGGCCGACTACCTGACCAACGGCGCCGTCTCCAACGCCCTCAACATGCCGTCGCTCACGGCCGAGGATGCCAAGCGCCTGGGTCCCTACATGAAGCTGGCCGAGCAACTCGGTTCTTTCGCGGGGCAACTGACCCAGACCGGCCTCAAGAAGATGAAGATCGAGTACGAGGGCCATGCCGCCGAGCTGAACTGCCGGCCGATGACCCAGGCGGCGCTGGCCGCCTTGCTGCGGCCCATTCTTGACGCCGTCAACATGGTCAATGCCCCGGTGATCGCGCGGGAGCGCGACATCGACGTCGAAGAGGTGAAGCACGAGCGCGACAGCGACTACCAGACGCTTATCCGCGTGACGGTCGAGACCGAGCGTCAGTCGCGTGACGTTGCCGGCACGCTGTTCGGCGGAGACAAGCCGCGTCTGGTGGAGATCAAGGGCATCCGCATGGAGGCGCAGCTCGCCAGCCATATGCTCTACATCACGAACTGGGATCGGCCGGGCGTGATCGGCGGCTTGGGCAACATCTGCGCCCGGCACGACATCAACATTGCCAGCTTTCATCTCGGCCGGGCCGAGCTTGGCGGCAACGCCATCGCGCTGTTGGAGATCGATCAGCCCATGGGGGCGGATGCCCTAGCCGAAGTTCAGGCCATGGAGCAGGTCATCCAGGCGAACCAGCTGCAGTTCTAGGCTCAGCCGCTTTCAGCCACGTCCTCGGTGCGGCGTCGCTGCGCCAGCAGCAGGATACGGTCGGTGCAGAGCATCGAGACGATGATGGCGCCGGCGAAGACATAGATTCCGGCATGGACCTCCACGTCGGCGAGCAGGGAGAGCTTGACGGAAACCACGACCAGGGCGACCACGAAGACGTCCAGCATGGACCACTTCCCGCAGATGGCGAGCCAGCGGACTCGCCGTGCCAGCTCGGCCTCGTCGAGGCGGTCTGCCGACCAGAGCGAAAGAGCCACGGCCAGCTTGGCGAGCGGAAAGACCATCGAGAAAGCGACCAGAACGAAGGCCAGCAGGGTCTCGCCATGGCGCCAGAGCTCAATCACGCCCTGCAGAATGGAAATCTCGTCGGACAGGAAGAAAAAGCGGTGAATGGTCATGAGCGGCAGCAGCCAACCGAGGACCAGCAAGGCGGCGCAGGCGAGCAGCATGACGCCTAGCGCCCGTTCCGGGCCACGTGCTGTGCCGGCGAGCAAGCCTCCTTTTACCAAGGCGAGCATGGCTTCGCTTTTCCTCTTCCTCTCCTTGCCGGCATCCCGGCTTTGAGCGGCGGTACGACATGAGCCTTTTACACAGCAGGCAAAGCCGGTAAATCAGGCGGGTTTGTCGAGCCCCCCGACCCAGTCGAACACCGAGATCGAACTCCTAAGATGGTGAACTACGCCGAAGAAAGCGACGGTTTTGGGGCCCTTTTGCCGGCCGGCCTGAGCGACGGCCTGCCGCCGGCGGCGACCCACGAAGCCGACCTGATCGAGCACTTCATCGCGGCCTTCTCACGGCGCGGCTATGACCGGGTCAAGCCGCCCTTGGTGGAGTTCGAAGAGACCTTGCTGGCCGGTACCGGCTCCCGTGTCGCCAATCAGACCTTCCGCCTGATGGACCCGGTGAGCCAGCGGATGATGGGGGTGCGGGCCGACATCACGCCGCAGGTTGCCAGGCTGGCCCTGTCGCGTCTTTCCCGTGCGATGCGGCCGCTGCGCCTGACCTATGCCGGTCAGGTCCTGCGGGTGCGCGGCACCCAGCTTCGCCCCGAGCGGCAGTTCGGTCAGGTCGGTGCTGAGATCATTGGCTCCAACAGCGTGCGCGCCGATGCAGAGGTCATCGTCATGAGCGCCGAGGCCATGATCTCCGCCGGCGTGCCCGAACTGACCGTCGATATCGCCCATCCGGACCTGGCGCGATTGATCTGCGAGGGCTTGGATATCCAGCCGGCAGGCCTGCGCGAGGCGCTGGACAGAAAGGACGGCGCGGCCGTTGCGCAGGCCGCGGGAGAGCACGCTCCCCTGTTCAGCCAGTTGCTGCGGGCTGCTGGGCCGGCCGAAGGCTGCCTTGCCACCTTGCGGGCGCTCGACTTGCCGGATGCCGCGCGCCAAGAACTCGATCACCTCGACGCCCTGGTCGCTGCGATCCGCGAAAGCGCGCCGCAGTTCGCCTTGACCATCGACCCGGTCGAGCGGCGCGGCTTCGAGTACCAAAGCGGCGCCTGCTTCACGTTCTTCGCGCGCGGCGTCCGCGGAGAGCTGGGACGCGGCGGGCGCTATCACTGCAGCGGCGGGCTCGAGCCTGGCGAACCTGCCGTCGGGGCCACGCTTTACCTGGACAGCCTGCTGCGTGCGGTGCCGAGAAAGCAGCCTGCGGCCAAACTCTATCTTCCTTTCGGGACGACGACCGCAGACGGCGCGGCGCTTCGGCAGGAAGGCTGGGCGACGGTGAGCGCGCTGGAGGCGGAGAGCGATGCCGAGGAAGCCGCCGCACGGCTCGGCTGCAGCCACATTCTGCGCGATGGCGCGGCGCAAGAACTCAAGCGTTAACGGAATCTGAGACATGGCAAACGTCGTGGTGGTCGGCGCCCAGTGGGGTGACGAAGGCAAAGGCAAGATCGTGGACTGGCTCAGCGAGCGGGCCGATGTGGTGGTCCGCTTCCAAGGCGGGCACAATGCCGGGCACACGCTGGTGATTGACAATGTCACCTATAAGCTCTCCCTGCTGCCGTCCGGCATCGTGCGCCCGGGAAAGCTGGCCGTGATCGGCAACGGCGTCGTGGTCGACCCTTGGGCGCTGTTGAAGGAGATCGAGTCGCTACGAGCTCAGGGCGTCGCCATTACGCCGGACAATCTGAAGATTGCCGATAACGCCTGCCTCATCCTGCCGCTCCATGCCGAGCTCGATGCCCTGCGGGAGGATGCCAGCGGTGCCGGTCAGATCGGGACCACCCGGCGCGGGATCGGCCCTGCCTACGAGGACAAGGTGGGCCGGCGCGCCATTCGCATCTGCGATCTGTCGGGCCTTGACCATCTGGACGAGAAGCTGGAGCGCCTGCTGGGCCATCACAACGCTCTGCGCCGCGGCTATGGCGCGCTCGACCTCGACCCGGCCGCGCTGCGCCAAGCCTTGACCGAGGTCGCCGATCAAGTCCTGCCTTTCGCCGCCCCGGTCTGGTCGGAGCTCGACCGCCTCCGGCGCGGCGGTCGCCGGATCCTTTTCGAGGGCGCCCAGGGACAGATGCTCGACGTCGATCACGGCACCTATCCGTTCGTCACCTCTTCCAGCACGGTGGCCGGTCAGGCCTGTGCCGGCTCGGGCGTCGGGCCCGGCGCCGTCGACTACGTACTCGGCATCGCCAAGGCCTATACCACCCGCGTCGGGGCCGGACCTTTCCCTACCGAACTGCATGACGAGATCGGCCAGCGCATCGGCGAGCGTGGGCATGAGTTTGGGACCGTCACCCAGCGCAAGCGCCGCTGCGGCTGGTTCGATGCAGTGATGGTGCGGCAAGCGGTGAAGACCGGAGGCATAGATGGCATCGCGCTCACCAAGCTCGACGTGCTCGACGGCATGGAGGAGATCCGCATCTGTGTCGGCTATCGGCGAAATGGCATGCCGCGCGACCATCTGCCGGCGGGGCAGGTCGGTCAGGCCGAGATCGAGCCGGTCTACCGTAGTGTCGCCGGCTGGTCCGGAAGCACACGCGGCGCGCGGAGCTGGGCCGACCTACCGGCGGAGGCGATCAAGTACATCCGCTTGGTGGAGGAACTGATCGAGACGCCCGTCGCCCTGCTGTCGACCAGCCCACAGCGCGAGGACACCATTCTGGTCACGGACCCCTTTGCCGACTGACCTTGTCGAGGGGCCTCGCCGGGCTGCGGGCAGGCGCTCTTAACCATTGCTTTCCGGTCGTTGTGAGACTCTGTCGCTGAGCGTGGAGTGGGTTTGTTTGACCCGCAAAAACGACTTTAGCGAGAGTCGATTTCTATGCAGCGCGGAACGCGACCGGACGGGGTGAAGTTGCCGTGATCACCATTGCCGGCAACTACGAAGTGGACCCGGGATCGGAGCTGCCGGCTTTCGATCAGCCGGGGTGCCAGGCCTATGCGGTCGAAGACGATCGCCAGCCCGACCGGGCGCTCTTTGCCCTGGCGACGCCGCGCCATATGGCGCCGCGCCACGACCTCATGCGCTATCTGATGCGGCTGGGCGCTCTGCCTTTGGTTCGGCCGGTTGCCCTCGGCATCGGCCAGTGGCCGACGAGCCAGGAAGAGCATCTGATCGTCGTCTACGATCAGCCGGGTGGCCCGCGCCTCTGTTCCGACAAGACCCCGACATTCAAGCCGCTGCGCGAGGACGAACTGCAGGAGGCGATTGTCGAGCCGGCGCTGTCCGTCTTGAAGGAGTTCAACTCGCGCGGCTACACGCATCGCGCCATCCGGGCAGACAACGTCTTTTATGACAGCGCGGACAAGAGCGCCCTGATGCTCGGCGACTGCGTTGCGCTGCCGCCCGCCATCAACCAACCGGTGCTCTACGAAACGGTCGAGGGTGCGCTGGCCAACCCGGCCGGTCGCGGGCCGGGCTGGATCGCCGACGACCTCTATGCGCTTGGCGTGCTGATCGCAGTGCTGTTGTCCGGCGGGAAGCTCTGCGAGGGGATGAGCGATCAGGAGATTATCCAAAACAAGATCGCCAACGGTTCCTATGGGGCTTTGATCGGCCGAAATCGACTGTCGATGCCGATTATGGAGCTGCTGCGGGGGTTGCTCTGCGATGTCACCAAGGAGCGATGGACGCTGAAGGACCTGCTGGCTTGGACTCAAGGTCGCCGCCAGACGCCGAAGCAGCCGATGCTGCCCAAGAAGGGCAGCCGTCCCTTCGAGTATCGCAAGCACGCCTTCTGGACCGCCAAAGCCCTCTCGGCCGCGGCTGGCGCCGACTGGGACATGGCGTTGGAAATCAGCCAGGATACGGTGCTTGCCGGTTGGTTCAGCCGCAGCCTCGGCGACAGCGAACGGGCCGAGCGCTTGCAGACACTGCTGAGAAGCGGCCTGCCCTCCGCGAACGGCGCGCCGCCGCACCGGTTGGTCAGCGAGACGCTGATCGCGATAGAGCCCGAGGCGCCGCTGCGCTACCGCGACCTGGCGGTCTATCCCGAGGCTGCAGCCCAGCTTCTTGGCGTGGAATGGGACCAGCAGGAGCGACGCCAACGTGTCGCGGAGATGATCCGGAACAGACTGCCGAATGCCTGGTTCGACGGGCAGAAAGGCGGTGGCGCGGAGCACGTTCTTCTGCGCAAGAGCTTCACGAGCATGCTGCAGTACATTTCTCAGCCGCGGCTCGGATATGGCCTGGAGCGCGTTCTCTACGACTTCAATCCGAATTGGCCCTGCCGCAGCCCGTTGTTGGGCGGCGCCTACGTCTACAGCCTGTTGCAGCTTCTGCCAGCCCTGGAGCGGCTGGCACGGGAAAGCAGCGAGGAAGACAAGCGTGAGCCGGCCGATCACCATATCGTTGCCTTCATCGCCGCTCGCGCGCGCCATCTGCCGGAGCGCGTGCTCTCTTCCCTCGCTCGGCACGACAACCCGATGACCTATCGTCTGGCCATCCTCTACCTGTTTGCAGAGGTGCAGCGAGAGACGGCAGGCGAACCCTGTCCTGCCTTCGCTGGCTGGCTGATGCGGCTGACTGGACCGATCATCGAGTCCTACAACAGCGGGGAGGCGCGGCGCGCCGCCGCCAAGGCCATCAAGAAGGCTGCCGACAGCGGCAACCTGGCGGACTTGGCAGCCGCGGCGGACAATCCGCAGCTACGCAGCCGCGATCAGGCCGGCCTGCAAGCGGCGGTGAAGGCCTGCAAGGACATCGACGAAGAGATCGACTGGCTTCAGTCCGGCGCCATGGTCAGCAACGAGTTCGTCCGCGAGAAATCGCAGAAGCTCGCCGCCGTGGCCTGCGGCTGCCTGTCCAGCGCGGCCTTCCTGCTCATGACGATCTACTACGTGTCCGCTTAGGAGATAGGCAGCGTGAAGAGGGCTATCCCCAAGAAGTGGTTGCTTATCATCGGTTTGCTGAGCTTGGTCTTTCTGCCGACCATGCTGGTGCTGGTGATCTCGATGCTGCCGACCTTGGCCGCGCTGGCCATCGACCGGACCAAGGAACGCTATCTCGCCATGGGCATCGGCGCCCTGAATTTCTGCGGCTGCTTGCCGGCCATCGTGATTCTCTGGACGGAGGGACAGAGCCTCACGGTCGCTTTGTCGATCCTGGGTGATGTGATGCTCTGGCTGGCGCCCTACGGCGCCTCGGCCGTCGGCTGGCTGATCTATCTATCGACCCAGCCGATCATGGCGTCCTACTACACCGCGACCGCGAGCCAACGACTCGAGGAGCTGCGCAGCCGTCGCGCAGAGCTGATCGAGCAATGGGGCGATGCGCTTGCCGAGCACGAAGACCTGGAGAGGCCCGGACTTGCCGGGAAGCCGGCTGCTGCCGACGGTGGCGAGATCGTCGACGGCGAGATCAGCCGACAGCAAGTCGCTGTTCGATAGCGGCGTTCTTGATCGCCTTCTGCAGCTTCTCGAAAGCCCGGACCTCGATCTGGCGGACTCGCTCCCGGCTGATGCTGTAGACTTGGCTCAGCTCTTCCAAGGTCGCTGGGTCTTCCTTCAGCCGTCGCTCTTGCAGGATGTGCCGCTCGCGATCGCTCAGGTTCTTCATGGCGTCTTCGAGCAGGGCGCGGCGCTTGTCCATCTCGTCGCGCTCGGCCACCAGCGTTTCCTGGTCGTCGCGGTCGTCTTCCAGCCAGTCCTGCCACTCGCCGTCGCCGTCCTGACGCAGCGGCGCGTTCAGCGAGTGGTCCGGGCTGCTGAGACGCCGGTTCATGCTGACCACGTCCTGCTCGGACACGTTCAGGGTATCGGCGATGTGGGTCACCTGCTCGGGATGCAGATCGCCCTCGTCGATGGCCTGCATCTGTCCCTTGAGCTTGCGCAGGTTGAAGAAGAGCTTCTTCTGCGCCGCCGTGGTGCCCATCTTCACCAGCGACCAGGAATGCAGGATGTACTCCTGGATGGCGGCGCGGATCCACCACATGGCATAGGTCGCCAGGCGGAAGCCGCGGTCCGGGTCGAAGCGCTTGACCGCCTGCATCATGCCCACGTTGCCCTCGGAAATCAGCTCGCTGACCGGCAAGCCATAGCCGCGGTAGCCCATGGCGATCTTGGCAACCAGCCGCAGGTGGCTGGTCACCAGCTTGTGGGCCGCTTCGGTATCGCCGTGCTCGGTCCAACGCTTGGCGAGCATGAACTCCTCGTCAGGCTCGAGCATTGGGAACTTGCGGATTTCTTCGAGGTACCGGCTGAGGTTGCCCTCGGACGTCAAAGCCGGAATACGCGGTGCCGCCATGGTGTTTTTGGTTCTCCGTAATCGGCCGATATGGCCTCTAGGAAACCCTACGAAGGCAATATGGCCAAAAGGTGACTGGATTAGTCATATTTAATCCCCTAGGGACCCAGTTTGTCAAGCAAAGCCTTGAAAATTGGGGGGTAGGGACTCTCGAAAGTGAGAGCTTCTTCACGGATCGGATGGCGAAATCCGAGGGTTCGGGCATGCAGCATCTGACCGTCCAGAGCCGCGATCTCCGTCGCCAAGGGGCCCGATAGGGGCTTCAGGCGGGCAGCCGTGCCGCCGCGTCCATAGAGCGGGTCGCCCAGCAGCGGATAACCCTTCGCTGTCAGGTGCACGCGTATCTGGTGCGTTCGCCCGGTCTCCAGCCGGCACTCGACAAGAGCGATGCGGCTTTGCTGGAAACTGGCCAAGACCTTGTAGCCGGTCGCCGCCGGCTTTCCGCCACGCTGCAGGACCGCCATCTTCTTTCGGTTTTTCGGGCTGCGGCCGATGTTGCCTTCGATGCGTCCGCTGGGTAGCTGGGGCGTTCCCCAAACCAAAGCGTGGTAGCTGCGCAGGATACTGCGCTCTGCGAATTGCGCGGTCAGCGCTGCCTGCGCCCGCTCCGTCTTGGCCGCGACCATCAAGCCGCTGGTGTCCTTGTCCAGGCGATGGACGATCCCGGGCCGCGCGACCCCGCCGATTCCGCGCAGGCTGTCGCCGCAGTGGGCGATCAGCGCGTTGACCAGGGTCCGGTCCGGATTGCCGGGCGCGGGGTGGACCACCAGCCCCGCCGGCTTGTCGATGACGATGAGCTCAGCGTCCTCATAGACCACCGAGAGGGGCAGGGGCTGCGCTTCCGGCACCGCCGCCTTGGTGGGCGGAATGGCGAGAACGAAGCGCTCGCCGGCCAGTACCTTGCGGGAGGGCTGGCGCAGCACCGCGCCCTCGCTCTCCAGGTTGCCCTCCTCGATGAGCTGCTTGAGGCGGGAGCGGCTCATCTCGGGCAGACAGCCTGCAAGCCAGCGATCCAGGCGCTCGCCGGCATCTTCGGGTGCGACGGCGAAACGATGGATTTGCGGTTCGGCGCGGAAGAGACTATCGCTCATCGCCGAAAATGCAGCAGGAAGCGGGGAGCGGCGCAAGCCTATGCCGGTGAGGGCCTTGAAAGCGCTGGTGATCGGCATGGCCGTGGTCATCGTGGTCGGTTTCGCGGTGGTGGTGGCGACCATCGCCCAACGGCTCTCGGGCTTTGCGCGGGAGGAGGGCGCGCCGATCGGCGACATTGTCCTGCCGGCAGCAGAGGCCTGCAGCCTGGCGGACGTGACTCAACTGGACGGTGATCTGGTCGCCGTCCGCTTGGAGGGGCCGCGCTGGGAGGGATGCGC
>JANQIA010000163.1 GCA_028282405.1 Rhodovibrionaceae bacterium | reverse complement strand
CCTTCGAGGCGATCAAGCCGACCGGCGCCTGGGCCGGACACTACGCCTATAACACCCTGGATCAGAACGCCATTCTCGGCCCGGCACCTGGTGTGCCGAACCTCCACTTCGCCAACGGCTTCTCGGGCCACGGCCTGCAGCAGAGCCCCGCCGTCGGGCGCGCCATCACCGAGCTGATCGTCACCGGCGCCTACCAGACACTCGACCTCAGCCGCTTCGGTTACGACCGCATCCTCAAGAACGAACCGCTCAAGGAAGCCAACGTGGTCTAGTTGGCGGGCTACTCGCCCGCCTTGGTCTCTTCCTCGTCTTCCTCGACCCGATGCTTCAGCATGAAGGGGATCTGCGCCATGATGAAGACGAAGGTGATGGCCATCTGACCGATGGTGTCGAACCAGACCCAGGTTTCCGTGTCCTGGGTGCGCCAGACCGCCTCGTTGGCCAACGCCATGACCACGAAGAAAATCGCAAAACGCAGACTCAAGCCCCGCCAGGCAACGTCGTGCAGCGGAAAGGCCGTGTTGAGCAGCATCTTCAGGACCGGCTTGCCCAGCAGGTAGGAGCCATAGATCACCACGGCGAAGAGGAGCTGCAGGACGGTCGGCTTGATCTTGATCCAGAACTCGTCCTCGAAGTAGAGGGTCAGCCCCCCGAAAATCCCGACCAGGCCGGCCGCGATCAGCGGCAGATAAGGGATGCGGCGGCTGACCAGGTAGCTCACCACCAGCGCCGCCAAGGCAGCGATGATCAGGGCCGCCGTCGCATCGAGGATGCCCTCGCGGTAGTAGACCACCAGAAAGACGATCAGCGGCACATAGTCGGTGGCCGGCTTCAGCCAGCCCGGCTCCTTGCGGGCCGCCTCCGTGCTCGCCTTGTCGTCCATGTCGGCTCCTTCCTCGCTCTCTAGGCGCTTGCCGCGCCGCCGAGCGCGTGAGGCTGCAACGCAGTGTAGAGCTCTCGGCTTACCGGCGTGTCGACGCCAAGCTCCTCGCCGAGCCGCACCACGGCGCCGAGCAGCCAGTCGAGCTCCAGGCGGTTGCCGCGCTCCAGGTCGACCAGCATGGAGGGCTTCACCGTGCCGGGCAGCTTACCGATCCGCGCGAAGAAGCTCTCCTCCATCCCCTCCTCGAAGGGAATGCCCTTGGCCCGCGCCACGGCCAGGGCCTCGCGGATCATGGCCTTCAGGGTCGCGCCCTTGTCTTCGTCGCCGTGCACCTCGCCGATGGTGGCGCGGTAGTGGGCGCAGGCCGCCGCACTGGGTGCCAGCGCCACGAACTTCTCCCACAAGGCGACCTCGATATCGTCGCGTACGATGGCCTCAAGCCCGGCACTACTGCACGCGGCCTGCAGCGTCTCCTGTCGCCAGCTCTTGCTGCCGTCCATCTCGCCGAAGAGAAAACGGGCGGTCTCGGAATGATGACGCACCACGCCGGGCGCCTCGATGTGGGCCGAGATCTGGGCGATGCCGCCCATCACATGCTTCTCGCCCAACAGGCGGGCGAACAGCGGCTCGGCCTCGATGCCGTTCTGCACCGAGATGACGGCCGTGTCGTGCGCCATGAGCGGCCGGATCAGCTCGGCGACCGGCTCGCTGTCCCACAGCTTGGTGCAGACCAGGATGATGTCGAAGAGCCCCGCCTGCTCGGCGTTCTCATAAAGCTGCGGTGCCGGCAGATGCATGTCGCCGAGCGGCGAATGGACCTTGAGGCCGTCGCGCTGCATGGCTTCGAGATGCGCGCCGCGGGCGACGAACATCACGTCGTTGCCATCCAACGCCAGTCGCGCGCCGAAATAAGCACCGACACCCCCTGCGCCAACAATCAGAAAGCGCACCCTTCACCTCTCGCGCCGCTTGCCCGGAATGACCCGGGATATCGGGGAGTGGCGGCCGGCTGTCAACCGAACGCATGTCTGGCACCGACGGGCGCCTTTCCGCTTGGCGCAGGCCAAAGGGCTGGCTTAACTCTCATCGCAAGCAATCGAAACGATGGGGCTGGCCATGATCAATCTCTTCAGCGACACGCAGAGCAAGCCGACCGCCGGCATGCGCCGGGCCATGGCGGAGGCCGAGGTCGGCGACGAGCAGCGCGGAACGGACCCGACGGTCACCCGGCTCTGCGAGATGTCGGCCGAGCTGATGGGCAAGGAAGCGGCGGTCTTCCTGCCGTCCGGGACCATGTGCAACGAGATCGCCATCCTGGTGCACTGCCGCCCTGGCGACGAGGTTCTCTGCGACAAGACCTCCCACATCATCCACGCCGAAGGCGGCGGCCCGGCCGCCCTGGCCGGCGTGGTCATGACCCCGCTGGAGGGAACCAACGGCGTCTTCACGGCGGAGCAGACGATCGCGGCCACGCGGGAGCGCAACCGCTACGCCCCCCGCACCCGCCTGGTCGAGCTCGAGCAGACGGCCAACCTGGCCGGCGGCACCATCTGGCCGCTGGCAACCATTTCGGAGGTGGCGGCCGCTGCCCACGAGCGGGACCTGCTGGTCCATATGGACGGCGCTCGGCTGCTCAACGCCGTGGTCGCCAGCAACGTCTCGGCGGCGGACTTCGCCGCCCCCTGTGACACCGTGTGGCTCGACCTCAGCAAGGGCCTCGGCTGCCCGGTGGGCGCCGTCATGGCCGGCAGTGCCGAGTTCATCGAGGCCTGCTGGTATTGGAAGCAGCGCCTGGGCGGTGCCATGCGGCAGGGCGGCATCATCGCCGCCGCCGGGGTCTACGCCCTCGAGCATCACGTGGAGCGGCTGGCCGAAGACCACGCCAACGCCAAGCTGATGGCCGAGCGCCTGGCCGAGCTGCCGGGCATCGCGGTCGATTTGGATAGCGTGCAGACCAACATGGCCTACTTCGACATTGCCGAAAGCGGCTGTGAGCCATTGCAGTTCCAGAAGACGCTGGCCGAGCGTGGGCTGCAGGTCAGCCGCATGGGGCCGAGCCGCTTCCGCGCCGTGATGCATCTGGACGTGTCGCGCAGCGACGTGGAGACGGCGGCCGCGACCATCGCCGAGGTGCTGGTCGCCTAAAGACGCACAGCGATCAGCGCTGCATTCAGGCGCGAAAGTCTGTTATGCTTTTGCGACAAGCAAAAACAAACAAAAGGGAGGCACCCAAGAGATGTGCCGCATATTCGCTGGCCAGAGCCCCACGAACTACGCCTGCCACACCCGCTCGGTGCGTCTTGCCGGACACGTCACCTCGATCCGGCTGGAGGCCAAGTTCTGGGAAATCCTGGATGAAATCGCCGAAGCGCAAGGCATGACCCTGCCGAAGTTCCTTTCGCTGCTCTACGACGAGGTCATGGAGATCAACCCGGAGATGCAGAACTTCGCATCGCTGCTGCGGGTCTCCTGCCTGAACTACGCGCTCGACCGCGCCGGCGTCATGGAACGCGCCAAGGGCGAGCTGGCGGTCGCCGCCGCCCAGTAGCGCCCGGCCGCCTTCACCGGCGCGAACAGAAAACGGCGTGTAGTAGCCCGCTACCACCATTCTCAGCGGCTTTGGCCCTAGACTCGGCCACAGAGAAGAGAATGAACAAAGCGGGAGGACTTGGATGGCGAAAGCCATACACACTATGATCCGCGTTGCGGATCTGGATAAATCGATCGCCTTCTACGACACGGCCTTCGACCTGCAGGTCGCGGAGCGCTTCGACTTCGACGGCTTCTCGCTGGTCTATCTCCGCAACCCGGAGAACGACTTCGAGGTCGAGCTGACGTGGAACGCCGGCCAGGACGAGGCCTACACCCACGGCAGCGGTTACGGCCACCTGGCCGTCTGCGTCGATGACTGCGCAAGCGAGCATCAGCGCTTTGCCGAGGCCGGGCTCAATCCCAACGACGTGAAGGAGTTCCATCGCGACGGCTCGCTGATGGCCCGCTTCTTCTTCGTCCAGGACCCGGACGGCTACAAGATCGAGGTTTTGGAGCGGCACGGCCGCTACCAGTGATGCGGCATGCCGGCCCAACCGGCAGCACGCCAATAAACAACACAAAACAATAGTTTAAAGAGGAGGAAACGCGAGAGATGTCTGCAAAAGGCATGAACCGACGCCAGTTTCTGCAAAGCAGCAGCCTGGCGGCAGGCGCGACGGTGGCGGCCACGAGCGGTGCCGCCGCGCAAGGCATGGGTCTCACGGCGCTGGACGACCACAGCGGCCGCACCCTGTTGAAGATGACCCGGGATCTCTATCCCCACGATACCCTGGCCGATCTCTACTACATGGTCGTGGTCGAGGCGCTGGACGCCGAAGCCGCCGGCAACGCCGATACGGCCGCGCTCATCAACGACGGCGTGTCCAAGCTCGACGGCGCTATGGGCGTCAAGTTCGTCGACCTGTCCGAAGGCAACCGCCTTGCCGTTCTGGAAGCCATGGAGAGCGACCCCTTCTTCCAGAAGGTGCGCGGCACCACTGTCGTGGCTCTTTACAACGATCCGCTGGTCTGGCGGCACTTCGGCTACGAAGGCCCCTCCTTCGAATACGGCGGCTACATCGACCGCGGCTTCGACGACTTGCGCTGGGCCGGCGAGCCCACCGCCGATGCCAGCCCAAAAGCTGGTTGACGGAGAGGAGGGACGATCATGGCTAACTACGATCTTTCCGACGACTCCGTCGTCGTCGTTATCGGCTCCGGCGCCGGGGGCGGAACCCTGGCGAACGAGCTCTGCCAGAAGGGCATCAAGGTGGTGCTGTTGGAAGCTGGCAAGCGCCACGGCGAGAACGACTTCGTCAACGACGAATGGAACTCCTTCGGGCAGCTCTCCTGGCTCGACAAGCGCACGACCTCGGGCAACTGGCGTGTTGCCAAGGACTTCGCTGGGCTGCCCGCGTGGATCTGTAAGACGGTCGGCGGCAGCACGGTGCACTGGGCCGGCGCATCGCTGCGCTTCCAAGAGCATGAGTTCAAGACGCAGACAGTTTATGGCGACATCGAGGGCGCAACGCTGCTCGACTGGCCGCTCTCCCTGGCGGACCTCGAGCCTTACTACGACAAGGCCGAGGACAAGATGGGGACCACCCGCACCCACGGCATTCCAGGCCTGCCGGGCAACAACAACTTCAAGGTCATGTATGCCGGTGCCAAGCGCCTCGGTTACAAGAGCGTCCACACCGGACGCATGTCGATCAACAGCAGGGCGCGACACGGCCGCCCCGCCTGCCAGCAAATCGGCTTCTGCTTCCAGGGTTGCAAGTCGGGCGCCAAGTGGTCGACCCTCGCGACCGAGATCCCGGCCGCAGAAGAGACCGGTAAACTCGACCTCAGAACCCAGGCGCAAGCCTTGCAGATCGAGCACGATCCCGACGGCAAGGTCAGCGGCGTGCTCTATGCCGACAAGGACGGCAACCAGCAGCTCCAGAAGGCCCGCGTGGTCTGCGTCGCCGGCAACTCCATCGAGACGCCGCGGCTGCTGCTCAACTCCGTCTCGGCGCAGTTCCCGGACGGTCTGGCGAACTCTTCAGGGCAAGTGGGCCGCAACTACATGCGGCACATGACCGGCTCGGTCTACGCCACCTTCGACAAGCCGGTGAACATGTACCGCGGCACCACCATGGCCGGCATCATCACCGACGAGTCGATCAACGACCCGGCGCGCGGTTTCGTCGGCGGCTATGAGATGGAAACACTGTCGCTCGGCCTTCCCTTTATGGCGGCCTTCCTCAACCCAGGCGCCTGGGGGCGCGGCTTCGCCGAAGCCATGGAAGGCTACGACCATATGGCCGGGATGTGGCTGGTCGGCGAGGACATGCCGCAGGAGTCGAACCGCATCACGCTCCACGACTCCGAGAAGGACCAGTTCGGGCTACCCGTGCCGAACGTGCACTTCGACGACCACGCCAACGACATCGCCATGCGCAACCACGCCTTCAAGCAGGGCAGCGCGGTCTACGAAGCGGTGGGGGCGACCAAGGTCTACGAGACGCCGCCCTACCCCTCGACCCACAACCTCGGCACGTGCCGCATGAGCGAGAAGCCGCAGGACGGGGTCTGCAACAAGTGGGGCCAGACCCACGACGTGGCCAACCTCTTCATCTCGGATGGCAGCCAGTTCACCACCGGCGCGGCAGAGAACCCGACGCTCACCATCGTGACGTTGGCGATCCGCCAAGCCGATTACATCGCCGAGCAGATGGGCCAGAAGTCCATCTAACCCTGTCAGACGCAACCTTGCGCCCCGAGGGCTCCCTCCGGGGCGCATTTCCTTTGCGTTGCTAGCTCAGCGCATCACAGGCGCGCTTGATCCGGTTGCAGGCCTCTTCCAGGAGATAGGCGACGAAGTCCTCGTCCGCCTCGATGACCTTGCCGTCCGGCGTTGTCTTACCGATCGTGCCGGCACCATTCAGTTGTAATGATCGGCCATAAACAAATCGCCACGAGTCAAGAGACCACGGTTAGTCAATGTCATGCGAACCAAAAGCGGTGAAACGGAATATTCATCAGCAATATCTTCCATCTCTTCTTCACCAATCGGCTTATCACGCAAAATATGATCCAATTCTTCAAACGGTAACAGAAATTCCTGAGCAAATGCCCGCTGAAGTTTCTGGCGGTCCGTTCTGGCCTTCGTCGCAGGAAGAAGGCGGTCGCTTGAGGCAGCGACATAATCCCCAACAAGCCGCAAGAACTCGAACCGCCGACCATCCGGATTCTTCGCCCGCATAACCACACTCGCAGTTCCATTGCCCGCATCATTCTTCCAGCCTGCCGCGAGCGGTACTCCATTGGTTTGCGTGTAATCGAAAAACTCAACCGAAACACCAAATAGGTCGGACAGGGTGTCATTGGGAATGGGACCGTTGCCAATGCCCCACGTCTTGCGTGCGATACGCGCCAACCTCTCGGCACGTTGCCAAGGTAGATCCGCTGACGGCGCTTCGTCCAACGCCTGCTTCAGCATGTGTTCCGTATCTTGGATTTGAATCACTTTATCCGAGCTGCGAGCTAGATCGAGAACGTCATTCAAAATCGCCGGGGCGTTTGTCTGTTCCGCCGCGGCAATCTCTTCTACGGCGAAATGCCCGACTTCCCCCATCATCCTCGTTAAGCAAGCGATCAAATCGTCTGGCGCGGCTTCACGATCGAAACCCAACAGGGCCTCCAGCCGCCGACGGCTACCCATCCCCTGATCAGCACGTTCATCTTGCAGTTGCCGCCACAGCGAACCCAGCTCCGTCTCACCGACATCAAAGGCAGAGAGGCGGGCCAGAACTCGCTCAATGAAGTCGTCCAAACCTTGTTCGAAGTCGGTAGCGCTAATCTGCTCGGTCATGTCCCGAATATAGCGTACAGGCGCCTCCCGACTGCCCCACGTGCGGCGCGCATCGATCTGTACATGTGCACCGTCACTCGTGAATGAAATGTCGGGCCAGGCGAAGCCATTGCCAGCAGCAGCCAGACAGTGCGACAGGCGCCAATCTGACCAATCGGAACCTGCTCTCGGCGTACCGGGTTCCCAACGGAGACGCCACCAATTCTCTGCGAGCCAACAAGCCAAGTCGTAGGCTGATGCTCTTATCCCGGGCCGGACAGTTCGCGAGAACAGATCCTCCAACTCTGTTACTGCTTGGTTGGCGATCTCGATGACGATCTGCGCAAATGCAGCGCGCTCAACGGCGTCATCGCCTGAGCCCTCAAGCCAATCAACATTGATTCTGAAGTCTGGGCTCATCCACTCTGCCAATGCTTCAAGATAATCTCTCTAAAGGGATCTGCGACTGGAAGAGGATAGCCGTGATAGTGGCCTGGCCCAGAGTTATTGTACTTTGCCTCAAGCACTACATTCTCTTCCGTTACTGCCCAAATGTGCTTTGGAAAGCCATCTTGCCGATTGTCGCTTACCAGTCCCCTCCGCGCACCTTCTTCAAGCAAACGTTGCGCAGATGCACGACTCAGGATTCCTACTCCATCACAAAGAGTCTTATCCGGCCTAGGTTGTGAAGGCGGAATCAGGCCAAAATCACCCGGATTTCTTTTGTGATACGGACTTCCAATATAGCTGATCTTTTGTACTAACTCACTAAGACTTTCAGGTTTGGGCTTCGGAGAAGCGATTCGTCTCTTCCGATTGAAACTCTTTCTTTCAAACACCCCCTGTTACTCCCAGACACATTATCAGCTCAGGGCGTCGCAGGCGCGCTTGATGCGGTTGCAGGCCTCTTCCAAGAGCTCGGTCGAGGTCGCGTAGGAGATGCGGAAGTGCGGCGACTGCCCAAAGGCCGCGCCGTGCACAGCCGCGACACCCTCGCTTTCCAGGAGGTAGGTGACGAAGTCCTCGTCCGTCTCGATGGTCTTGCCGTCCGGTGTTGTCTTGCCGATCGTGCCGGCGCAGGAGGGATAGACGTAGAAGGCCCCCTCCGGCGTCGGGCAATGCAGCCCCGGGCACTGGTTGAGCTTGCTGACCACCAGGTCCCGACGCGTCTTGAAGAGCTCGTTGTTCGTCGGAATGAAATGGTGCGTGCCGCTGAGCGCCTCGACCGCCGCCCACTGGCTGATCGACGAGGGGTTGGAGGTCGACTGGCTCTGCACCTTGGCCATGGCCTTGATCAGCGCCTCCGGCCCGCCGGCGAAGCCGATGCGCCAGCCGGTCATGGCATAGGCTTTCGAGACGCCGTTGATCGTCAGGGTGCGGTCGTAGATCTCCGGCTCGACCTCCGCCGGCGTACAGAAGGTGAAGCCGTCGTAGACCAGCTTCTCGTACATGTCGTCGGTCATGACCCAGACATGCGGGTGGCGCTTCAGCACGTCGGTCAGCGCCTTCATGTCCTCGGCCGTGTAGGCGGCGCCGGTCGGGTTCGAGGGGCTGTTGAGGATCAGCCACTTGGTCTTCGGCGTGATCGCCGCCTCCAGGTCCTCGGGCCGGAGCTTGAAGCCGTTGTTCTGCGGGCAGGTGACGAAGACCGGCTCGCCGCCGGCCAGCAGCACCATGTCCGGATAGGACACCCAATAGGGCGCCGGAATGATCACTTCGTCGCCGTCGTCCAGGGTCGCCATCAAGGCGTTGTAGAGGATCTGCTTGCCGCCGGTGCCGACGGTGATCTGGTTCGGCCCGTAGTCGAGGCCGTTGTCGCGCTTGAACTTGTCGGAGATGGCCTGCTTCAGCTCCGGGATGCCGTCGACCGCGGTGTACTTGGTCTCGCCGCGCTGGATGGCATCGGTCGCCGCCTGCTTGATGTGGTCCGGCGTATCGAAGTCGGGCTCTCCCGCACCGAGGCTGATGACGTCGCGGCCGGCGGCCTTCAGCTCGCGGGCCTTTTGCGTCACCGCGATGGTCGGCGAGGGCTTAATGCGCGACAGGCGCTTGGCGAGAATGGACATGCCGCAACTCTCCGTTGGCTTTCCTTGGAACACAGAAGATGAGTTTGACGACACAGGGGGTCAGCACTGTGGCGACGGTTTGCACACTAGCGCCTCTAACCAGGCGCCACCAGCGCGACAACGGCAGGGCTGCCCGTTTATTCCTTCGACCCTGACTCGGACCCGTTTTCGGGCTTATCGCCTGACTCATCGTCCTCGCGGGTGTCGTCCGGATCGTTGTTATCTTCCTTGTTGGCCTTCGCCTTGGTGCCGGTCGCGCCGGTCTTGCTCCGTCCGCCCTTGCCGAAGTCGCGCCGGCTCTCGGCGAAGCCGATCAGGCGATCCTCGACCAGGCGGTTGATGCTTCCCTCCGGGAACAAGCCGTCGCCCCCGCGCTCGCCGGCCTCGCGCCCAGTCAGGAGCGCGATGCCTTCGTCGATATGAGTGACCGCATAGACGTGGAAGCGACCCTTCCTACAGGCCTCCGCCACGTCCTCGCGTAGCATGAGATGCTTGACGTTGGAGGCGGGGATCAGAACGCCCTGCTCGCCAGTCAGGCCGCGCGCCGCGCAGATGTCGTAGAAGCCCTCGATCTTGTGGTTCACCCCGCCGATGGCCTGCACCTCGCCGAGCTGATTGACCGAGCCGGTGATCGCCAGCGACTGCTTGAGCGGCACCTCGGAGAGAGCCGAGAGCAGCGCATAGAGCTCGGTCGAGGAGGCGCTGTCGCCGTCGACGCCGCCGTAGGACTGCTCGAACACCAAGGTCGCCGCCATGGCGACCGGCGCGTTGAGGGCATAGCGGGAGGACAGAAAGCCCGAGAGAATGAGCACGCCCTTGCTGTGCAGGTTGCCGCCTAGCTTGGCCTCACGCTCGATGTCCAGAACCCGGCCGGCGCCCATGCGCACCCGAGCCGTGATACGGGTCGGACGCCCGAAGGAAGAGGCGCCCAGCACGTGGACGCTGAGGCCGTTGACCTGCCCGACGACGGCACCGTCCGTATCGATCATCATGGTATCGCGCAGGATGGCGTCGTGGCTGCGCTGGCGCGCCCGATCCAAGCGGCGGATGCCCTCATCGACGGCCCGCTTGATGTCGGCGGCACCGATGGACTTGTGCTCGGCCTTGCCGGCCCAGTAGCTCGCCTCGCGCAGCACGTCGGCCAGCGGGCCGATGCGCACCGAAAGACGCTCCGAGTCCCCGGCCAGGCGAGCGGCATGCTCGACGATGGCGGCGGCGCCCTTCGGGTTGAGCGGTCGGAGATCCTCGTTACGGCAGATGCCGCCGAGCAGACGCACCAGCAGGCCCGCGTTCTCCTCGTCCCACTCGATGATCTCCTCGAAGTCGGCCGCCACCTTGAAAAGCTCGCGAAAGTCCGGGTCTTGGCTGGAAAGGAGATGGAAGAGATAGCGATCGCCGAACAGCACCACCTTGACGTCCAGCGGAATGGGGTCCGGCTCCAGGGTGACCGTCGCGGCGACGCTCATGTAAGCGCCCGGCGACTCGATGGTGACGCAGCTATTGCGCAGGGCGCGCTTCAGCGCGTCCCAGGCGAAGGGCTGCCGCAGGAGCTTGATGGCATCGATCAGCAAATAGCCGCCGTTGGCCCGATGCAGGGAGCCCGGCTTGATCAGAGTGAAGTCGGTGACCAGGGCGCCCATCTGGGCCATGTGCTCGACCCGGCCCAGCAGGTTGCCCAAGGCGGGATGATCGTCGGTCACCACCGGCGCGCCCGCATCTTCGCCGTCCAGGCTGTGGCGCACCATCACGTTCACCTCGTAGCGGCGGAAGCGCGTGTCGGGGCCGGACGGGCGCGGCGGTGGCGTCGGGCGGCCTGTCGGGGCGTCCGGCTCCGGTTCCATCGGGGCCGAGGGACCGGAGAGAAAGAGCTGGGCGTTCGCGACCAGGTCCTGGCGCACCTCTTCCAGGTAGGCTTTGACGTCAGGCAGGTCCGCGAAGGCGTCGGCCAGGTCGTTGATGGCGCGCCGCACGGCCAGCGTGGCAAGGCGCCGGTCGAGCTCGCGGATTTGCTCGCGGCGCTCTTTGTCCAGGCGCGGCACGGTCTCCATGATCTCCTGCAGCGCCGTCTGCAATCGCTGCATCTTCTTTTGCAGCGCCTGCTGCTCCTTCTTGGGGAGCGCCTTGAACTCCTCGGGCGTCAGCGCCTTGTCCTCACGGATCGGCGCCATGGAGATGCCGGACTGCGTCCGCAGGATGGCTATGCCTTGCTTCGCCGCATCCTCGGCAAGTTCTGTGAAGGCCGCCTGCTGCTGACGCTGAAAGCCGGCATCGATCTCCTTGCGGCGGGCCTGATAGTCGTCGCTTTCGAAGACCGCCGGGAAGGCCGTGCGCAAGCCGTCGATCAGGGCCTGCATGCCCTCATGCAGGCGCTGCGCGCGCCCGGGCGGCAGACGCAGCGCCCTCGGGCGATGGGGCTCGGCGAAGTTGTGGACGTAGACCCAGTCGTCCGGCGAAGGCGCCCGCTCGGCCTTCTCGCGCAGGAACGCCTTGACCGCGTTGTGCTTGCCGGAGCCGGGAATGCCGAGAACGAAGACGTTGAAGCCGGGGCCGCTCATCTCGGCCCCGAAGGTCAGCGCATCCAGAGCCCGCTCCTGTCCGACCAGGCCGTCGATCGGGTCCAACGCCGCCGTGGTCCGAAAGGAGAACTGCGCCGGGTCGCAGCGGCGGCGAAGGGCGTCCGGCGCCAAGGGGGCGACGGGCACAGCGCCGTTCGCGTCGCTTTCATCCGTCATGCCGCGGCCTCTCTACCCTCACGTCGACCCTTGCTTTGCTGAGCCAACCTAGCGCCGCCCAAGGCGCGGGCGCAAACGAGGCCGGTCTCATGACGGGGCCAGCGTGAAGCGCATGGTGAAGCGCTGCCACAGGCCGTAGTGCTCGCTCGGCAGCGCGAAGGGGCTGCAGGCCTGCAGGGCCTTGCGCGCACGCGCCGCTTCCCGGCTGAACGCCTCGTCGCGCAGCAAGCGCGCGGGATCCTGCACCCGCGCAAGATCGAGGCGGCCGGAGCGGTCGAAGGCAACCTCGACGTCGATGAAATCGGGCGCACCCGCCTGCCCGTCAGAGCCGGCCCAGCAGCGCGCCACCTGGGTCCGGAGAGCCGAGATGACAGCCCAAAGCTCGGGGTTGCCTCGTGCGAGCTGTCGGTCCGCGGCCGTGCGAGGACGGCCGGCGTTGTCCCGCCGCTCGGATGAGGGTGGCGCAACGCGCTGCTCTGGGGCGCGGTCCGGCGGTTCTGCAGAGGGGGTCGCATCCTCCATCACCAGCGACGCCATCTCGATAGGCTCCTCGGCGGCCACAGGCGCGATCACGTCGGCGATCTCCTCCAGCGGTACGCTTTCGGCGGCAATCCGCTCTGCCAGGGGATAGGGCTGCGCGGCCAGGGGCGTCGTTGCGGCGTCGGCGGGCACCGAGAGCTCCGGCTCGACGGCCTGCTGCAACGCCACTGGCTGCAGGCTGGGCGGTGGCTCCAGAGCGTCGACGGCCGCAATGGCCTCCGTCTCCGCCGGAACCGCTTCGGCGGCGGCAGCGGCGAGTGGCGGCTCTGCCGCCGTTTCCGCCAGCGCGCTGTCGGCAATATCGAGCGGCGCATCCGCCTCAAGCGTCTCCGCGAGCGCGGCGAACTCCTCGACGGCCTCGACCGACGAGGCGGTCTCTTCGAGGGCCACCGACGGGCTGTCCTCGATCTCGGCAAGCTCGGCCGGCATGGTCAGCTCCGCTTCGACAACTTCGCCGCCGGAGAAGCCCATGAGATCGAAGTCGTCGAAGCTCGGCGTCTCGCGCACGGCAAAAGAGGCGCTGAAGAACAGGGCGAGGAGGAGCGCATGGCCGCAGACCGAGAGCAACGGCGCCAAGGCCGAATGGCCGGGCGCAATGCTCGCCGCAACGGTTCTGCGATAAGCGAGCGCCACTCTAGCTGCCCTCGTACCGGGAGCCGGGATAGACGCGGATGATCAAGCCGCCGCCCGGCTGAGCAGCTGCGCTTTCTTCGTCGGGAGCCTTCTCCAGGCCATTGCCTGGCAGTCCCCTCTGTCCCCCGGCAGCCCGGCGATCGGACAGCGTGGCGACGAAGTCGCGCGAGTCCTCCCAGCTCTCGTCCAGCCCGCGCTCCTCGGCGTAGCTCTCCCACGCGCCGGCCGTGCCGAGGCAGGGCGTGCTGGCGTAGGGGTCGGCAATGCAGCCCGCCTCCCGCCGGCGCTGCACCCGCGCGACCTCCGGCGAGGCCTGCTCCCCGGCGGTCAGGGAACGCTCGGGGCCGTCGCCTTGGGCGATGGCGAGAAAGTGCTGCGCCTCGTCATCGCGGCCGTCCATGAAGGCTTCGAAGCTGCGTGCCGCCGCCAAAGACGCATGCAGGTCCTGAAGCGCGAGAAAGCGCTCCCACTTCTCGGCCACGCCGGGACAGGGCTGTTCGGCCCAAGGATGGTTCTGGCAGCCGGCGGCGCCCGCCGGCGAAATCGCAAGGAGACTTGCAATCACAACGGCAGAAGCGGCAAAGAGGTTCGTGACCCAGCCCATGGGCAAAATCCCGGCGCCCTGTTTGTTGCCGCGCCGGTTCTCATGGATTGTCGTTCGCTTGCGCGAAAGCCGGTACGGCAATATTCCTGCAATTCCACAAGGGTGCGCTGGTCTTGCATGACCTTTTGCCGCACGCCTTTGACTCCCTGTCAGGATTTAAGGGGGTTACCTTTCGTGTGAGTTAACCGTCGCCGGTTCTTAGGGGACCGCAGTTTGGGAGGCAGCGATGGAACGCGAGTACATGGATTACGACGTGGTGATCGTTGGCGCCGGCCCTTCGGGTTTGGCCGCGGCGATCAGGCTGCGCCAGCTCGCGGAGGAGAAGGGCCACGACATCAGCGTCTGCGTGCTGGAAAAGGGCTCGGAGGTCGGTGCCCACATCCTGTCCGGCGCGGTGCTTGAGCCGCGGGCACTCAACGAGCTGATTCCGGACTGGAAGGACAAGGGCGCGCCGCTCAACACGCCGGTCAAGGACGAGAAGTTCCTGCTCCTGACCGAGAAGGGCAGCCTCTCCATTCCGCTCTGGCTCTTGCCGGCGCAGACCCACAACAAGGGCAACTATATCGTCTCGCTCGGCAACGTCTGCCGCTGGATGGCCGAGCAGGCCGAGGCGATGGGCGTCGAGATCTATCCCGGCTTCGCCGCCTCCGAGGTGCTCTATAACGAGGCCGGCGCGGTCATGGGCGTGGCGACCGGCGACATGGGCGTGGCCAAGGATGGCCACCACAATGACAGCTACAAACAGGGCATGGAGCTGCGCGCCAAGTACACGCTCTTTGCCGAGGGCTGCCGCGGCAGCCTCGGCAAGCAGCTCGAGGCGCGCTTCGAGTTGCGCCGCGACTGCCAGTTCCAAACCTACGGCCTGGGCATGAAGGAGCTCTGGGAGCTCGACCCGTCCAAGCACCAGGAAGGGCTGGTCATTCACACGG
>JANQIA010000162.1 GCA_028282405.1 Rhodovibrionaceae bacterium | reverse complement strand
TCCCAGTCGTCGACGATGGCGTTGCCGAAGCGGTAGACCTCGGTCTGCATGTAAGGCACGCGCGATGCGAGCCAGGCCTCGCGCGCCTTCAGCAGGTTCGCCGCGGAAGGCGAGTCCACCAGTGCTTGGACAGTGTCTTGCAAGACGCGGCCGAGCACCAGCGAGTCCTCGTAGCCAGCATGCGCGATGTCAGAATAGGTCGTCAGGATGGCTCTCTTGTCGGTCTCGGCGCTCCGCGCCTCAATGGCGGCCCCTTGCGCGCCGGCGACAAGCAGGCCGGCCGTCAACAGGCTGGCGATACGGACTCTCATGCTGCTCCTCCTCGAAACCCTGTGTAACCCGAATTCTTGGTATAGGCAGCCCGCGCGAACGGCTTCATGGCCCACGCGACGGCGCCACGAGCGCATTCTTGAGAATGCGTCTCAGTTTCACAAGTGAATTGTTGTTAAGGGGTTACCTTCGCCGAAGCGGAAGGCAGTGCTAAGGGCGGGACGACTGCGAGGTCGAGAACGGAGGACGCTGAGACCCTAGTGGGCCCGGAACGACCTCGCAGACAGCATGTGGAGCAGCCTAGTCGGTCGCCTGGCTGGCATTGGGCTCGCTCTGCAGATGGATGAAGTGCGCAATACCCATCTTCTCGATCAGCCCAGTCTGGGTCTCCAGCCAGTCGACATGCTCTTCCTCGTTCTCGAGAATCTTTGCGAAGAGGTCACGCGACACGTAGTCGCGGACGCTCTCGCAGTGCTCGATGGCATCGCGCAGGTCGGGAATGGCCTGCATCTCCAGTGCCAGATCGCACTGCAGGATGTCCTCGACGTTCTCGCCGATGCGCAGCTTGCCAAGGTCCTGAAGGTTCGGAAGGCCCCCGAGGAAGAGAATGCGCTCGATCAGATCGTCGGCGTGATTCATCTCCTCGATGGACTCTTTGTATTCCTTCTTGGCGAACTCCGAGATACCCCAGTCCTGCAGCATCTTGGCATGCAGGAAATACTGGTTGATTGCCGTCAACTCGTTCTTGAGCACGACGTTCAGGTGCTCGATGACTTTCGAATCGCCTTTCACGAGGTAGCTCCCTTCTCTGATTTGATATGTTGTGGTTATGGCAAGCAATATCAGTCGCCCGATGCGCACATCAAGGGCAACTTCACTCGGCCGAAGGGAGATGACCGAGGCCGGGATCCAACCTATTCGGCCGGAACTCCGGTTATGCCGGACATGGAGGTCAGCGAACCGCCGGCGCTATCAAGAATTTCCTCCATAAAATCCAAGCACTTGCCGCAGTTCACACTGCCACCGCAGTGCTCGAAGACATGCTCGATCGAGGCCGCCCCCGCGCCGGCCGCCTGGCGGATGGCGCTTTCACTGAGACGATTGCAAATACAAATGATCATGTACCAAGAGCTTCTTCGATAGGATGGCGGGCTTGGACCCGTCCTTCTACGAAGCAGAATATACAAGCTCTCGCAGCCGCGTGCAAGTGATAGTCATTCTCATGCGGGCAAAAATTTAGGGAAAAGCCCTTGGCACCGAAGCCACCGAAGCAGGGGCAGGCTGCGACCCGGCCGGCGCCTATCGCTTCGGCTCGCCTTGCGTCTTCGCAATGCGCTCGAAGAGTTCCGCATTGGGGCAAAAGACCTTCTGTGCCCCATTGTACCAGCCCCACTTGAGCCAGCGTTGACAGCGCCCGACCTGGGCACAGCGCCGGCAGGCCTCATCGGCCTCCTTCAACTGCGGCCAGTGATGCGCGACGGCCTCCTTCGCATCGACCTTCAGCGCCGCCATCATGCTGGACATGCGCACCCGGTGCTTGGCCGTCGCACTGGCCGCGCCGAAGAGCTGCGCGCGTGTCAGCCCGGCCTGCTTGAGGGCGGTATCGATCTCTTGGTCGCTGTGCTTGGCCAAAGAGGACGCCAGCACGGCGTTACGCCGTGGGGCGAAGAGCCTGGAGAAGAAACCGAGCTTGAGAGCAGCCATCTGAGAGCTCCCAGAGTTTCCTTATAATCACTAATGATAATGTGGATTTGAGTTCGCGCAAGCCGATTACGCCTCACCCTCCTTTCCCAATGCCCACAAAGACCTGCGGTCGCCCCCGCCCGCTTCTCGCAAATTGCAATGCACTGCAGTAGGCTCGCCCCGCGGGGTAAACGGGACACGCTGTCGGGCGGGCGATGCACCTCATCACAGATGCGAATCGGAAGTGGTGGATCCTGGGCACCATGGGAGCCAGTCTCGGTTTGGTCCTGCTGGACGAGACGGTGGTGGGTGTCGCGCTGCCGACCCTGAAGCACCAACTCGGCATGTCGACCACAACAGCCCACTGGGTGGTCAGCGCCTACCTGCTTGTGTTTGGCGGTTTCTGCGCCGCCGGGGGAAAACTGCTCGACCTCCTTCACTTCAAAATCGTGCTGCCGATTGCCTTGGGGCTCTTCGCCTTGGGGTCGCTGGCGGCCGGCTTTGCGGAAGATTCGATCGAGCTGATTGGTGCACGCGCGTTGCAGGGGCTCGGGGCCGCCGGCATCTTGCCGGCAACCTTGGCCGCCACGTCGGTCTCTTTCCCCAAGGAGCAGCGCGGCGTGGCCCTAGGGATCATGTCCGCGGCAGGCCTGGTGTTCCTCGGGGCCGGGCCCTTAGTTGGCGGCGCGATCGTCCATTTCACGTCCTGGCGCTGGATTTTCTGGATCAACGTTCCAATCGTGATGCTGATCGCACTGACGTTTCTGATCGCCTGGAAGCCGCAACGCCCCCAGCAAAAGCGAGTGGACCTCGATCTGGGCGGGCTGACCACTCTGATCACAGGGCTCACCATGCTGGTCCTGGCCATCATGCAGGGCGACACCTGGGGCTGGGACAGCCCGGTTATCCTGGCGCTCTTCGCCGGCAGCGCCGCGACTTTCTTCGTCCTGGTCCGGATCGAGCGGCGGCACGCAACGCCCCTGATCGACGTCGAACTCTTCACCATCCCGACCGTCACCGCCTACAACCTGGTTGTCTTCGCGATCCAGTACAGCAAGATGACCGTGGTCGTGTTCGTCGCCCTCTACCTGCAGTACCGGCTGAACATGAGTCCGCTCATGACGGGCTTTGCCCTGCTGGCCGCGGTCGGCGTCTCGCCTTTCACGGCGCCGCCTATCGGGTGGTTGACGGACAAGCGCGGCCCACGTCGGACAGCCTTGCTCGGCCTGAGCTGCGCGACCCTCGCCATGCTCTGGATCGGGGTGACGTCCGAATGGCACAGCTATCTGATGCTCTTGCCTGGGCTCGTTTTGTGGGGGGCCGCGATACCCGCCTGCTACACGCCGTCAATCACGGCCGTCATGAACGCCATACCACTCGAAGAGCATGGGCAAGCCAGCGGCGTCGTGGTGACAATGCGGCTACTTGGCAGCAACGCCGGCATGGCCGTCTCAAGCATGCTCTACGTTACCACCGACTCCTTCCAAGTCGTGTTTTTGTCAGCGACCCTGGTCATGCTGGTCGTACTGCTGTTCGGCTGGTTTGTGATCGAGCATGAAGAGGTCTCGCAAACGACTTGAGGCGGTTTCTCCAGCGCAATACTGTGGACACGGTCGAGCCGCCCCCTCCCCCGGCACCTCACTGCGCCGCTGCCTCGACGGTTTCGCGCCGCACGGGCAGCGGCAGCGGTGCAACAGCACCGCGCTTGGCCGCTTCCTCCAAACGCCGCTCCTTGCGCAGATAGGTTTGGTAGAAGACCGGCACGCCGATCAACGTGAGCAGCGAGGCGAAGCCGAGGCCGGCCATGATGGTGACGGCCATCGAAGCGAAGAACACATCGAACAGCAGCGGTATCATACCGAGAATGGTGGTGGCGGCGGCGAGCAGCACCGGCCGCAGGCGACTGACCGAGGCGGCGACGATCGCCTGCGACTGCGGCAGCCCGGCTTCGGACTTCTGCGCGTCGATCTCCTCGACCAGGACGATGGCGTTCTTGATCAGCATCCCCGACAGGCTGAGCAGCCCGAGCATCGCGGTGAAGCTGAACGGCAATCCTGTCAGCAGAAGCCCCAGCGCGACGCCGTTGACGGCCATGGGCACGATGGTCCAGATCACCGCCGTCTGGCGCAGCTTGCCGAACAGCAGGATCGTCACCAGCAGCATGATGCCGAAGGAAAGAGGCATCTGCTTGCCGAGGCTTGTCTGCGCCTCGCCGGCGGTTTCGAACTCGCCGCCCCACTCCATTCTATAGCCGGGCGGTAGCGCGATCGCTTCGATCAAGGGACGCACTTCGGTGAAGGCGGCGGGCGGCAGAACCCCGGGAACGGTAAAGGCCTGCACACTGATGGTGGGCGCCCGGTTCCTGCGCTCGATCGCCGTGTCGCGCGAGATCACCTCGAAGCCGTCGATCGTCTGGTCGAGGGTGGTGTAGTCGCCGGTCGCCGGCGAATAGACGATTTGGTCCAGCAACTGACCGTCGGCCGTCATCTCGGAGCGTGGGCTGCGGATGACAATGGGAATGAGGCGGTCTTGCTCTCTAAAGGTGCCGGCCCGGATGCCGTCCGTCGCCAGAGCGATGGCCTGCGCCACGTCGGCCCGCTCAATGCCGAGCGCCTGGCCACGATCGGTGGCATAGAGCGGTCGGGTGACGAGCTCGCGGTCGCTCCAGTTCGTCTGCTCGGCCTGGAGAACCATGCTGCTCGTCTCCAAGATGCGTTGCGCCTGATCGGCAAGGCCACGCAGCACGTCCGGGTCGGGGCCCGATAGCCGAACCTCCACATCTGCGGTGACCGGAGGCCCGTAAATGATCTGTTCCGCGCGGGTCTGGGCCCAGGGAACAGCCGCGCGTGCGAAAGCCACGAGGTCGTCGCGCAACGCCGGGATGGCCTCAAAGGTCTTTGCCCGGATCACCAGCTCGCCGTGACTGGGCTCCGGGTCCTCGGGTTGATAGGTCAGGAGAAAGCGGGTCAGGCTGCGGCCTGCGGTGGCGGTCACCGCCTCCACATCGTCGCGCTGAAGCAACCAATCCTCGATGATGGCGAGGTCGGCGGACGTCTGGTGGATAGAGGTGCCCTGCGGGGCCTTGTAGTTGAGATAGAAGAGCGGCGTGTTGGCCGGCGGAAAGAACTGCTGCGTCACCATCCCGAAGGCGCCGATGCAGGCCACGGTACCGACGACGAGTCCGGCAATGACGAGCCGTCGTCGCCGCAAAGCCCCCCGCACCAGCGCAGCGTACCCCCGGAAGAAACGATTGTCGTAAGGGTCGGCGCTCTCGGCCAAGCCACCGACCTTGAAGACGTAGCTGGCAAGCAGTGGGGTCACCGTCACCGCCAACAGCCACGACAGCATCAAGGAGATGCCGATGACGGCAAAGAGCGAGAAGAGGAACTCGCCGGAGCTATCCGGGCTCAGGCCGATGCCGGCAAAGGCCATCACGCCAATGACCGTCGCGCCCAACAGCGGCAGTTGCGTCTTGCGGGCCGCCTCGGCGGCGGCATCGACCGCCCGCCGCCCTCTCCGCATCTCGACCTGCATG
Source organism: Rhodovibrionaceae bacterium (assembly GCA_028282405.1). Lineage (GTDB taxonomy): Bacteria > Pseudomonadota > Alphaproteobacteria > Kiloniellales > DSM-21159 > JANQMX01. The sequence goes on along the minus strand of JANQIA010000162.1, from coordinate 23,653 downwards.
GCCTCGGCAACGACGATGGCGTTGTCGACCAGCATGCCCATGGCGATGATCAGGGCGCCAAGGCTGATGCGCTCGACCTTGATGTCGAAGATCGCCATGAACAGGAAGGTAAGGCTGATGGTGAGCAAGAGCGTCGCGCCCACCACCATGGCCGCCCGCCAACCCATGAAGAGCGCCAGGACCGCGATCACGATGGAAAGCGACAGCCCGAGGCCCTTCAGCACCTCCAGATTGGCCGTCTCGACCACCCGGTGCTGCTCGTAGATCGGTGCGATCGTCACGCCCACCGGCAGGAGCGGCGCAAGCTCGGCAAGCCGCGCCTCCACCGCCTCCCCGACCGTGACGATGTTTGCCGAGGTCAGTCCGGCGATGCCGAGGGTGAAGGCCTCGATACCGTCGTGGCGCACGATGTGCGACGGGTCGTCGACCCGTTCCCGCCTGACATCGGCCACGTCGAGCAGATTGAGCACCTCGCCCCCGAAGCCGAAGGTCAGGCCGCCGATCTCGGTCACGCTGTCCTTACCGCGCGGGGCGTCGATCCGGAGCTCGCGCGTCTCGTTGTCCGCCGTGCCGGTCGGTGTCACGGCATCGGCTCGATTGACGGCGTCCAGAATCACGCCGGGCGGCACGCCGAGATTGGTCAGGGTTCGGCTGAAGGGCTCGACAAAGATCGCTTCTTCCGGCAGCCCCAGAAGCTCCGCATCCGCGACCCCGGCAATGGTCAAGACCTCGCGGCGTAGGAAGGTGGCGATCTCCCAGATCTCGGCGTCGCTGAAACCGGGCGCCATCACCGCATAGTAGAGGCCGTAGACGTCGCCGAAGCTGTCGTTCACGCTGGGCACCGCGGCGCCAGGCGGAAGCTGCTGCGCCGCATCGGTGACCCGGTCGCGAAAGTCGTCCCAGATCTGCGGCAGGTCGCCGCCGTCGAAGCGGTCCTTGATCTCGATCTCGATAACCGAAAGTCCCGGCGTGTTGCGGGACGTAACCACATCGACCTCGTCCATGTTCTGGATTTCGCTCTCCAGAACCTCGGAGACCTCGATGGCAACCTCGGACGCCGTCGCGCCCGGATAGGCCGTGATGACGAGAGCCGACTTCAGGGTGAACACCGGGTCTTCCAGCTTGCCGACGGCAAGGTAGCCGGCAAGACCGCCGAAGAGGCAGATGACGATCAAGAGCCAGGTGTAGAGTGGCCGCTCGATGGACGCGCGGGCGATCGGCATAGCCTAGCGCTCTTCGACGACAAGCCGGCTGTAGCGCCGAACCGTCTGCCCCTCGCGCAGCAGATGCCCGCCGACCGCGACCACCTCCGCGCCGTCGCGCACCCCAGTCACGAGAAAGCCGGTGCCGGTTTCGGAGCGCACCTCCACGGGCAGCCGGCGGAGGACAGCCGAGGGCCCCTCCCCGGGCTCGAGAACCAGAACGGCGGTCTCACGATCCGCCCCCGAGAGGATCGCGGACGCCGGCAGGACGAGGCCGGTAAGCTCAGAGGGCACGGCCGCAGTGACCGTGACCGAGGCACCAGGCACGAGAAATGCGCTGTCCACGTCGGGAAAAGCCAGGGTGATCGTGTAGCTCTGTCCGACCCGGTCGGTCTCGGCATGAAACTCGACGAAGCGAAGCACAATATCGTCGTCTCGGTCCGGCATGCGGGTCGTGAAGCGGACCCTCGAGGGATCGCCGACCCGGGTGAGCAGTCGTTCCGGCAACTCGAGCTCGACCCGGACCTCGGACATGTCGTGCAGTCGCAAAATGGGATGACCCGGCTCGACGTTGGTGAAGTTCGGAGTCAGACGCTCAGCCACAAGCCCATCGAAGGGTGCGAGGATGGTCGCGTCTTCGAGGTCGTCCCGCGCCTCGCGAAGGGCGACAGACGCCAGGTCTCGCACCGTCTCCGCATCCTCGTAGCGAGCGCGCGAGGCGGCGCTACGCTGCATCAGCGCCGCGGCGCGTTGGTAATCTCGGGTTGCCTGCCGCAGCGTCACCTCCGCCCGCTCGACGGCCCGCTCGAAGCGCGCCTGATCGAGCTGCGCGAGAAGGCGGCCGCGCTCAACCCGGTCGCCTTCGATGGCAGTTAGAACGTCCATGGCGCCGCCGACTTCAAACGACAGGTCGACCGTTTCCCGCGCGCGAACCACGCCGAAGAAGCTGCGGGTTCGGTAGGGAGCAGCAAGCTCGGCCCGGACCACCTTCACCGAAGGGATCGGCTCTGCCTGGCCCGCGACACCATCTTCCGCCTGGCCCGCGACACCATCTTCCGCCACCGTAGGCCCGATCAACAGCAGGCTGGCGACGGCGCCGACGGCCGCGTACATCTTTGAGAAGCATTGCCTCATGAAGCTCAGGCCCCCATCTGCCATTCACCCAACCGTCCGTTCGGTAGGGTAGATAGAGTGAAGCGAAGTGGCGTCAATGGAAAAAGAAGACGAGCCAAAACCGGACGGTGCGCGGGACAAGGAGCGGCCCTCGCGCCGAGCCGAGATCCTGGAGCAAGCGAGGACCCTGTTTCTGGACAAGGGCTATGCCGGCACCTCGATGAGCGCCCTCGCCAAGGCCTGCGGCATCCAGAAAGCCAGCCTCTACCACCACTTCCCCAGCAAGGAAGCACTCTTTGTCGCCTGCGTGACTGAAGGCTACGACGTGGCGACTCGCGAGCTGCGGCGGATCATGAACGATGATGAGTTGACGCACGAAGACCGGGTCCGCTGCGCCCTTGCGGAGATCTACAAGATCACCATCGACTCGCACGTCGGCCGGATGTCACCGTTGATCGCGGAAGTCTCACGGCAGATTCCGGAGGTCGCGCGCGCCTTTCACGACGGTTTCATCATCCAACAACATGAGATCGTCAACGCCATCATCGATGCGGGCATCAAGGACGGCGCCTTCGTGCCGCAGGATCGGCTGGGCATGGAGCATCTCATCTTCGGGCCGATCGTCACCCTATCGATCTCGCGGCAGATGTTCACCGGGCTCGATACACTGGAAACCGTCTTTCCTGTCGAGCAGGTCCGCGACAGCCACTGCGATTTGATCCTGCAACTTCTCAGGAAACGCCCTTAGAGCGATAGCACCGCCCAAATTTCGCATCGCGCTTCCACGCGAAGGGCTATAGTCCGATTCGTCAGGGCGCGCACCGGCTGCGCTGCGCTGCGCGTCAAGCCGACAGTGAACGAGGCAGCATGGCAACCAAGACCTCTTCCGCGCCGACCACGGCCTCCGCCGACAAGGCTCAAAACGGCAAGAAGCTCGGCCTCTTCGCCATGACGCTGTTGGTCGTCAGCGCCATGTTCGGCGGCGGCGTCTTCAACATTCCCCAGAACATGGCGCAGTCGGCGGCGCTCGGCGCGATCCTGATCGCCTGGGTCGTCTCGGGCCTGGGCATCTTCTTCCTGGCACGCAGCTTCCAGGTGCTCGCCGACATCCACCCGGAGATGACCTCCGGCATCTACATGTACGCGCGCGCCGGCTTCGGAAAGCTGGCGGGCTTCCTGATCGCCTGGGGCTATTGGATGTCGGTGGCCTTCGGCAACGTGGGCTACGCCGTCCTGCTGATGGACGCGCTGAACTACTTCTTTCCGCCCTTCTTCGCCGGCGGCAACACCTGGCAGGCCATCGTCGTCGCCTCGGCCTGCATGTGGGGTCTGTGCTTCCTGGTGATGCGGGGTGTCCGGGGCGCCTCGATCCTCAACAACATCGGGACGGTCGCGAAGTTCGTTCCGGTCATCCTCTTCATCCTGCTGGTCGGCTACTTCTCCTTCCGGACGGACCTCTTCACCTCGGATTTCTGGGGCGACGTCACGGATGCGACGCTTCAGGACAAGCCGCTCGGCAGCCTGCTCGACCAGGTGACCAGCACCATGCTGGTGACCCTCTGGATGTACATCGGCATCGAGAGCGCGGTGGTCATGTCCGACAAGGCCTCTCCGAAGACGGTCAGCCGGGCCACCCTGCTCGGCTACCTTCTGGTAACGGTGCTCTTCGTCCTGGTCTCGGTGGTGCCCTTCGGCGTGCTGTCCCAGGGCGAGCTAGCGCAGATGCCGCCTCCCTCGACGGCAGCTATCCTCGGCAAGCTCGTCGGACTCTGGGGCGAGGTCTTCATCAATCTGGGTGTGGTGCTTGCGTTGCTCAGCTCCTGGCTGGTCTGGACGCTGCTGGTCGCCGAGCTGCCCTGGGCCTGCGCCAAGGACGGCACCTTCCCCAAGCTCTTCGCCAAGACCAACAAGTCCGGCATCGCCACCGTCTCGCTCGTGGTCTCGACGATGATCATGCAGGCGGCCATGATCCTGGTCTACTTCTCGGACAACGCCTGGAACGTGATGCTCTCGATCACCGGCGTGGTGATCCTGCCGGCCTACATCGGCTCGGCCGCCTTCCTGTGGAAGGTGATGTGGACCGGCCAATACCCCGCGAGCGCAAAGACCGGAAAGGCGGTCGCCTTGAGCGTCAGCATCCTGGCAACCGTCTACGGACTGTGGCTGGTCTACGCCGCCGGCCTGCAGTTCATGCTGGCGGGCGCGATCGTCTACGCCATCGGCCTGCCGATCTTCGTCTGGGCACGCCGCGAGATCGCCCCCGGCGAACGCACCTTCACCAAAGTCGAGCTTGCGGTCGCGGCTCTACTCCTGGCGCTGGCGGTGCTGGCCGTTTGGATGCTGCTCGCCGGGCAACTGCCGTCGGTTTACAAATCCTAGATCCTTCAGCCCGACTTCTTCGGTCCGACCGTGGCAAGTCGGGCGTTGACCAGGATATTGGAAGCGTCAAGGCCCGGCGTTTGCCCATGCATGTCGAACTCGATCGAGACATCCGGGGCGAAGACAAGGCAGTGGGTCGAGCCCCCGAAATGGAACATGCCGATCTCGTCGCCCTTGGTGACGTGCTGACCCTCATAGACGGTGATGTCGCAGGTCGAGACCTCGGCCATGCCGATGGCCACGAAGCACATCAGGCCGATATCCGGATTGTCCGCTTCGATGAAGATCAGTCCGCGGGTGGCGACCTCGGCGATATAGCCCTGCGAGGCGTTGGGGCCCGAGGGGTCCATGCCGGCGGCCAGCGTCTCTGAATAGTAGGTGCCGTCGACCACCCGCGTCTTCACCACCCGGCCCGACACAGGGGCATGCCAGCGGTGGTAGCTCAGAGCGCTGAGAAAGGCCTGGTAAACGGTCCCGCCGACGAAGTCGTCCACGTAGGGATCGTCATCCAACATGAACTGCAGCGCGTAAGGCTGGGCCTTGATCCAGAAGCGGTCCCGCAGCTTCGCGTCGTGGGCGATGCGGTAGGGTGCCGACTCGCAAGCATTGACCACGACCGCGTCGTTGCCCGGCTCGGCGATCGGCCTGACGCCATCCCGGAACGTCCGGGTGAAGAAGTCGTCCCAGGACGTGAAGCCGTAGTGGGGCAGCGAGGGGTCGCAGCGAAACTCCTCGACGAAGGTCGGCATCGCCTTCTTGGCATCGGCGCCAAACCATCCGGTCTTGGGGTCGTCGCTGAGGACCGAAGTGCTCTCGGGCGACTGCAGGAAGACGGCCCACTCGTTAAGCATCGCCTTGAAGTGCGCATCGATAGCTTCATCCAGGAAGGCCGACCAGCCGCCCGTGTTGGCCATGGACCAGTCCAGAATGGCGTTGAAAGGGAAGCCGACCAGCCCGCTCTCGTTGAACTCGGGCGCGTGGGTCATGATGGTGTTGAACAGCCGCAACATGTGTTCGTAGTCGCGAACCTGCGGCCGGCCGGAGGGTGACGTCTTGCGGCTGGCGGGCACCTCGTCGAACATCTGCGTGAAGAACATGTAGGCCTTCGCGTCGGTCTCGATGAAGTCCTTGAAGTCCTGAATCGCAGGCAGGAGATCGCCGGTATCCGCCTCGGCCTTCGCCATCATCTTCCGCGTCCAGGCGTCGAGCACGGCCTGGTCCGACGGCATCCATTTGCCGGCCATGTAGGTTGCAGGTGTTGGTGCATCGCGAAGTGACATGGAGACCCCCTCATTCGTTTGGCACGGGAAGACGACAGCAGAAGCTCGGCGCGAAGGCTATCAAAGGGCGCTCCGTCGGGATAGGCCCATTGCCGGGTAACGCAACGATTCTGACAGCATCCGACCCGCTTCGCCGGGCCCGGAAGACGGGCTCCGCTCGACGGCCCCTAGCGAATGCCGAGCTTGTCGAGAAGCCGTTCCCGCTTCATCAGCCACCAGCCCGACTCGACCGGCCACATCGCATGCCCCTCGTCGGCGCTCAGCTCTTGCGCCGCATGCAAGGGCCAATTCGGGTCATCGAGAATCTCCCTGGCCAGAGCAATCATGTCGGCCTTGCCGGCAAGCAGCAGCTCTTCACAGTGCTTCGCATCCCATAGGAAGCCGACCGCCATGGTTGCGATGTCGGCCTTCTCCCGAACCTGAGCGGCAAAGGGCACCTGAAAGCCCTGCGCGATCTTCATTCGGTGCGGCCGTTGTTTTCCGCCGATGCCGCCGGTCGAGCAGTCGATCATGTCGACGCCCTCCCCCTTCAGGGCGCGCGCCGTTTCGATCGTCTCCTCAACTTCAATCCCGCCGTCGAGCCAATCGGTCGCCGAAAGCCGGAAGGCCAGCGGATAGGCCTCCGGCCAGTTGGCGCGAACGGCCCTCGCCACTTCCACTGCGAAGCGGCGGCGATTTTCGACACTTCCGCCCCACTTATCGCTGCGCTTATTGGGGATCGGGGACAGGAACTGGTGAACCAAGAACCCATGGGCGGCATAGATCTCGATGATCTTGAAGCCGGCTTCCTTGGCTCGCCTGGCGGCCGCGCCAAAGGCGGCAACTACGCGAGCAATGTCATCTTCCGACATCTCAGTCGGTTCCGGCCATCCCTCGGCGTAGGGGATCGATGAAGGTGCAATGGCTTGCCACGGCGCCTCGCCCCGTTCGGCGACATCTTCCTCGTCGACCGGGGTTTATCCGTGCCAGGGCCGGTGTTCGGATGCCTTTCGGCCTGCATGACCAAGCTGGATCCCGGGAACGGAGCCCTCTCGGCTGATGAAATCCGCGATCGGCCGCAGGCCCTCGATCTGCGCATCCGTCCAGAGGCCAAGGTCGCCGTGGGTTCGTCGCCCCACAGCCTCGACGCCGGTCGCCTCGACATAGACAAGCCCCGCGCCGCCCAGGGCGAACCGCCCGAGATGGACCCTGTGCCAGTCGTTCGCATGCCCATCCACGGCGCGATACTGGCTCATGGGAGATAAGGCGATGCGGTTCTTGAAGGTAACGTCACGCAAAGTAAAAGGAGAAAAGAGAACAGCCATTCTTCATCCGACCTCAGATCACAAACCCCTCCCACCGATGTAGCCAGCACTGGCCTCGCGTGGAAATCACAGGTTAGTGGGTCTTGCGTGCGTTTTTTTGCCTGTCTTGGTGTTCGGCGTCCCTGCAGCCGGCTACGACAGTGAAGGTGACCACAGCGATGTCGGCGATGCCGCAGGTGGCACCGGCCAGGCGCCTACACCTGGACCTTGCGGATCCAACAGACTTGACTCATCATCGACCCTGACAGAGGCGCCATGTCGGGAGGCTCGAGCGACGCGAACGCGCCGCGGACGATCGTCGAGGCGAAAGGGGGAAGGATGCCGTACGTTGGCACACCGTTGGACGCCTATGCCGATCTACCAAACATACTCGAACGCGGTCTATCGGCGAACCCGGACGCCATAGCGCTGTTTTCGGGCGAGATACGATGGACATGGCGTCAGTTTGAGGACGCCAGCACGCGGCTCGCTCACAATCTGCTCGGGCTTGGATTGACCCCGGGCGACCGGATCGCTTCGCTCATGCCCAACGATGCCGCCTTGCTGATCCACTATCTGGCCTGCTTCAAGGCCGGCTTGGTGGCCGTTCCTCTCAACTACCGCTACACCCCACCGGAGATCGACTACGGGCTGAAGGTGAGTGGCGCTGTGGCCCTGCTGGCTCATGCGGAACGGTCGGAGGACGTGGCCGCGAGCAAGCAGGCGGGCGAACTGCCGCGGGGCGTGATCGCGTTTAGCGGTCCGATCGGCGATAGCCTGAACTTCGAGACCTTACTCCAAGATGCGTCGTCTCCGACCGAGCTCCCGGCGCCGGATCGCGATGCGCCGGCCTTCATCTTCTTCACCTCGGGCAGCACGGGCCGGCCAAAGGGCGTGACACACAGTTTCAGCTCCTTCGGAACGCTTGCCGCCAGTTTTGCCCAGGCCATGGCCTTGACGGTGAAGGACGTCGTCTTGCCAGGGGCGTCGATGTCCCATGTCGGCGCGCTCTCGACCGCTCTAGCGGCACTCTTTGCCGCTGCCCCCGTGGTCGTAACGCGGCGCCACGACGGCGATGAACTGCTGTCTCTGTTTCGCGAGACGCGGCCAACGGTTCTCGTCATGCTGCCAGCGACTTTGATCGCCCTGTTCCGCGAGCATGGGGCGACGAAGGCCGACTTCGCTTCACTGCGCCTCTGCATCTCCGGCGGCGACAAGTTCCCGATCAGCCTCGAAGAGGAATTCACGGCCCTCTCCGGCCTGTCGATCAACGAGATCTACGGCTTGACCGAGGCGCCGGGCTGCCTCTTCAGTCTGCCGGGCGAGCCCGTCAAGACGGGATCGGTCGGTGTCGTCTGTCCCGGCTATCAGGTCGCGCTCCGCGACGAAAACGGCAAGGAGGTGCCTGCCGGTGTGGATGGCCGTGTCTGGATCGCGGGCGCACCGGTGACCACCGGATACTGGGGCAACGCCGCCGCTACCAAAGACGCGCTCCAGGACGGCTGGCTCGACACCGGCGATATCATGCAGGCCGATTCCGACGGCTATTTCTGGTTTCGCGGCCGCAGCAAGCAGATCATCATTCACGACGGCTCGAACATCTCGCCTCAGGAGGTCGAGGAAGCCATCATGGCGCATCCGGCGGTCGAGAATGCTGGTGTCGTCGGGGTCAACGACACCGTTCATGGCGAGAACGTCTGGGCCTATGTGTCCTGGAAAGACGGCGTGACGGCGCCAAGCAGCCAGGATGTCATCCGCACCGCGCGGGCGCGCATCGGCTACAAGGCGCCGGAGGTCATCATCGCGCTGGATCACATGCCCCTGACGCCGGTCGGAAAGGTCGACCGCACGGCCTTGAAGAAGATGGCTGCCGACCGGCTTTCGGGCACCCTGTTGCAGCCATCGTGACGCAGTGATTTTATCGATAGCCGGCGATAAAGCCGAACGCGCCGGCGATCGGCGTTGACTCCTTAGCACTAGGGCTGTTTCCGTGAGCTCTTCGTCAGGGTCCTTTTCATCGCGGCTGGCAAAGGTGCGCCGGCCATGCTCTTGGCGCTTCTGCTCGGCATGGCGCTCAGCTTCCTGGCAGATGAGGGTCGCTGCGTCCCGGGCATCGAGTTCTCCGGCCGAAGCGTGCAGCGGCTCGGTGTGGCGTTGCTCGGTGCGCGGATCAGCTTCGATCTACTGGCGGCCCTGCCCTACATCCTTCTGGTGCTGCTCGTGCTCTCTGCCTTCGGCAGCGAGCTGCAGTACTTCGTCGTTCTACTCGGCCTCTACGGGTGGGAGCGCTACGCGCGCCTCGCCCGCTCGCAGGCTGTGTCGGCGCGAGAGCAAGGCTATGCCCTGGCGATCTCCGCGGTCGGGGCCAGCCCTGCCCGGCTCTACCTTCGCCACGTTCTCCCCAACATCTCCTCGGCCCTGATCGTCACCGCAACGCTGATCTTCCCGCAGATCGTGCTGCTGGAAAGCTCGCTTTCCTTCCTCGGGCTGGGGGTCCAGCCGCCGCAAACCAGTCTCGGGAACATGGTGGCCTTCGGACGCGATTATCTGATGACGGCCTGGTGGATCGTCGCAGCGCCCGCCATCGTGATTCTCATCACCTCGCTCGCCTTCACACTTCTCGGCGAGACTCTGCGGGACCGCTTGGACCCGACCCTGGCCGACCGGACATGAAGCACCTGCTGGACCGCTTCAACCGGGTGCCGCTGATCTCCGTTGCACCGACGCCGCTCGAGCCGATGCCGCGGTTGTCGTCGCTGCTCGGCGGCGCGCGGATCCTGATCAAGCGCGACGATCTGACCGGGTTGGCCTTCGGCGGGAACAAAATCCGCAAGCTTGAATTCGAGCTCGGCCATCAGGACCTCGAGGCCTATGACACGCTGGTGACCTCGGGGGCATCCCAGTCCAACCACGCCCGGGCGACGGCAGCCACGGCAGCTAGGTTGGGCAAGCACTGCGAGCTCGTGCTGGAACGCCGTATCCGCGACAGCAGCCGGGCCTACCGGCTTTCCGGCAACATCTTGATCGATCACCTCTACGGCGCGGCGGTCCATCATGTGGACGAAGGCGATGTCGCGGACAAAATCGACGCTCTGGTTGCCGATCTCGTGAAGAGGGGCCGCCGGCCGCTCGTCATCCCACCGGGGGCTTCGACGACGCACGGTGCCTTGGGCTACGTGCGCTGTGCGCTTGAGATGGCAGCGCAGGCCCGCGCCATGGGGGTCTCCATCGACCACGTCGTCCTCTCGGTCGGCAGCGGCGGAAGCCAGGCAGGATTGATTGCCGGCTTCGAGTTGCTGGGATTGCCGGTGACCGTTTGGGGCATCTGCCATGGCCCCCCTGGAGACAAGCGTCAGCTTGTGTTCGACATCCTGCAGAACGTTGCCGCCACCCTTGCACTCAAGACTGAAACGCGCGCCTGCGAGATCATTACCGAGTCTGGGCAGATCGGCGCCGGCTACGGCCACATCACGCCGGCGGCGCAGGAAGCCATGACGCTCGCTGCGTCATTGGACGGCGTGCTGCTCGACCCGGTCTACACGGCGAAGTCGATGGCCGGACTGATCCAGTTGGTGCGCAGCGGTCTCATCGCCCCTCATGAGACCGTCGCCTTTCTGCATACAGGCGGAACGCCGGCGATATTCGCCTACGCGAACTCGCTGTCGCCTCTTCAGCGACGATGACGGGTCAAGCAGCAGGTCGGCTGCCCCTACCGAATGCCGAGCTTGCTGAGCAAGCGCTCTCGTTTCATCAGCCACCAGCCGGACTCGACCGGCCACATGGCATGCCCCTCATCGGCGCTCAGAACTTGTGCCGCATGCAGGGGCCAGTTGGGGTCGTCGAGGATCTCTCTCGCGAGAGCGATCATGTCGGCCTGGCCGGCAACGAGCAGGTCTTCGCAGTGCTTCGCATCCCATAGGAAGCCGACAGCCATGGTCGCGATGTCCGCCTTCTCGCGGATCTCCGCGGCAAAGGGCACCTGAAAGCCCTGCTCGATCTTCATCCGCTGCGGCCGTTCCTTGCCGCCGATGCCGCCGGTCGAGCAGTCGATCATGTCGACGCCCTCGCGCTTCAGGGTGCGCGCGGTCTCGATCGTCTCCTCCACATCGATTCCGCCGTCCAGCCAATCCGTCGCCGAAAGCCGGAAAGCGAGTGGATAGGCCTCCGGCCAGTTGCTCCGAACAGACCTGGCGACCTCCACCGCGAAGCGTCTGCGGTTCTCGGCACTGCCGCCCCACGTGTCGGTCCGCTTGTTCGAGATCGGCGACAAGAACTGATGAACCAGGAAACCGTGGGCGGCATAGATCTCGATAGTCTTGAAGCCGGCTTCCTTCGCCCGCCGTGCCGCCGCGCCAAAAGACGCGATCACACGCGCAATGTCGTCCTCGGTCATCTCCGCGGGCTCCGGCCAGCCATTGGCGTAGGGGAGCGGCGAAGGCGCAATGGCTTGCCAAGGGGCTTCGCCGCGGTCGGCGACGTCCTCTTCGTCGACGGGGGTCTCCCCGTGCCACGGCCGGCGCTCGGATGCCTTTCGGCCAGCATGGCCAAGCTGGATTCCGGGAACCGCCCCCTCCCCGCTGATGAAGTCTGCGATCGGCCTTAGGCCTTCGACTTGCGCGTCCGTCCAAAGACCGAGATCGCCGTGAGTGCGCCGCCCCGCCGCTTCGACCGCTGTCGCTTCGGCGTACACCAAGCCAGCGCCCCCCAAGGCAAAACGCCCGAGATGCACCCTGTGCCAGTCGTTCGCATGCCCATCCAAAGCGCGATACTGGCTCATGGGCGAGACGGCGATGCGGTTCTTGAAGGTGACGCCCCGCAGAGTGAAAGGAGAAAACAGAACAGCCATTACTTGTCCGACCTCGAACTTGAGAACCAAGCCATCGATGTAGCTAGCGCCGGCCTCTCGTTGAAGTCACAGGTTGGTGGGTGAACTTGCTCTCTCGGACGTACGCGGTGCCACTTCGGAAGCGACGGCTCCTAGTTTATCGGAACAGAGATCATCCTGCCCGTATAGGGAGCTTCAGCCGTTTCATCGACCACGGCGACATAGGCCGTCATGCCATCCGCCGAGAAGGCGAGGTTCGGGGCTGTCGGCGCGTCCACGGTCACGGTGCGCAGATGCCCTCCGTCGGGGTCGGCGACCACGAGAGTGCCCGTTGCAAAGCTTGCGATCCATAGATTGCCGTCCGGCCCTGCTTTCAGTCCGTCCGGGTATGCGCCGGCGTCAGGGTCAAGGTCTGCTATGCGCGCGAAGAGCCTGCGGTCAGAGAGCGTCGTCCCGTCGACAGCGAAGGAAATCACACGTCCCGCCTCGCTCTCGTTCACATAGAGGCGCTCGCCCAAACGCGCGATCCCATTGGCATAGTGCAAATCATCAGCCGCTAGCGTCAGCGTACCATCAGGCGCGAGATGGTAGACGGCACCCACGATGGGGGCCGACTCCCACGGACCCGAGGTGGTCATCCAAAGGCCCCCGTCGGCAGCAGGGGTAAAATCGTTCGGGCCAATCAGAGCATTGCCGTCGGTATCGCTATCGTAGCGCGCCACCTCCGCGCCATCTCGCCCGATCCGCGCAACGGTGCCGTCATCGTAGCAGGTCACCGCCAAATCGTCCCCGAGGGGTGCTACGGCCGATGGCCCGCAGCCAGGCAGGTCGGCCAAGGTCGCCACCGTCTCGCCGTCCCAGGTCCGGATGCGGTTTGAACCGTACTCCGCCCAATGAAGCACGTCGTCGATGACCACCGGGCCTTCGGGAAAACCTGCGTCGGTTGCAATGACCGTTTCCGCGTTAGCGGGTGCGGCAAGCAAAAGGAATGCTGCGATACATGCGATCCTCATGTCGACCTCCTCCCAGACAGGCAGCAAAGCAGTCTCATTGAGAGACCATCAAGTCAAATGTACCCCGTTGTCCGAGACCCGAAGCGGCCCGTCTCCAGTGACGCGCCTAAAAGCAACATTCGAACCGCGGCTCAAAGTGGTGGCACGTTGATTGATCGACACTCTTTGCGGTTGGAGTTCTTTCCGAGATTGCCCTGACCCACGGCCCTAGGTTATCATTGGCTTGTAGAGATTTGGGTCGCGTTTCTCGTCGCGGACCGTCATTCGATCGATCGCTGGTCTTTTGACGAGTCTGATATGTTATTTGTTTGCTGACGAGGAGCGTTTGATGACTGGCGTTTCCGCCCCGCCGCCCATCCGGGTCGGCGTTCTGTTCTCAGATACTGGAGTGACGGCGCTCGTCGAGCGGACCCAGCGCCGTGCTGTGGAGCTGGCGTTGGAGGAGTTGAACGCCAGTGGCGGCGTCCTGGGACGCCCGCTTGAAGCCGTTGTCTACGATCCGGCCTCGGAGCCGCGCAGATATCGGCAACTCACGGAACAGTTGTTCGAGACCGACGGCATCGAAGTGATCTTCGGCTGCTACATGTCATCGACCCGCAAGGCCGTGCTGCCGATCGTGGAGCGACGCGGCGGCCTGCTTTTCTATCCGACGCTCTATGAGGGCTTCGAGTTCTCGCCCAATTGCATCTATTCGGGTGCCGCACCCAACCAGAATTCCGTCGGGCTCGCACGCTACCTGATGCAGCGTTACGGTGAACGCTTCTATTTGGTCGGCTCGAACTATGTCTTTCCCTATGAGTCCAACCGGATCATTCGGGACTACATCTCCAGCCACGGCGGCAAGGTCGTCGAGGAGCGCTACATTCCGTTGACCGCGAAAGAGGAGGATATCGAACAGATCATCGACGATGTTCGCAGGTGCGATCCCTCCGTTATCATCTCGACAGTCGTCGGCGACAGCACCGTCAGCCTCTATCGCGCTTATCGCAAGGCCGGTTTCGATCCCGGCAAGATGCCGATCGGGAGCTTGACCACCACCGAGCCGGAAGTGGCGCGGATGGGCAGCGAGGCGGCCGAAGGCCACTACACCTCGACACCCTATTTTCAGAGTATTCGCTCGGCCGAGAACGAACGCTTCGTAAAGGCCTATCAAGAGAGCTTCGGGCCCGATCAACCCATCTCCAGCTGCACCGAGGCGGCCTACTGCCAAGTGCATCTCTTCGCCAAGGCGGTGGAGCGCGCCGGCTCAACGGCCATTGCGAAGATCAAGCAAAGCCTGCCCGGCTTCGAGTTTCCAGCGCCGCAGGGTCCGGTGAGGGTCGACCAGGAAAACAATCACACCTACCTCTGGCCCCGGATCGGCCGGGTCGGCAGCGACGGGCAGTTTACCATCGAGGAAGAAAGCAGCGTTCCGGTGAAGCCAGATCCCTATTTGATCACGCCGGACGACGAAAACTGGGTGTCCCAGTCGGTCGGCAAGGACGGTGCCCGGCATGTGCCGCTGACGGGCCATGTTGGCTGACGCTTCATGCCGGGGGGATTACTGAAAGACCTGCGCGATCTCAATGTGGTGGTCATTCACCCACCCGATCCGGATGGCGAGTCTCTTGTCGAGCACCTGAAACGCATCGGCTGCAAGGTGGAGCCCCACTGGCCCGCACCGAACGAGATGCCGCCCGCGGTCGACATTCTCTTCACGACGATCGACCGTGAGATGCATAAGCGGATCACCAAGCTGCTCCGTCGCGCGCCCGACCCGAAGCCGGCGGTCATCGCCGTCGTCGACTACGAGAACCCTGCAACCCTTCAGCTTGTTCTGGAAAGCGAGTCCCTGGCCGTCATCGGCAAGCCGGTTCGTCCTTTCGGCGTGCTCACCAACCTCGTTATCAGCCGCAACATTTGGCATACCCGCAAACGCCAGCAGGAACGCATCGTCAAGCTGGAGAGCAAGCTGGCCGGCCAGAAGCGTATCGCCAAGGCCAAGTCCATATTGATGGAGACGCAAGCGCTCAGCGAACAAGACGCCTACAAGTCCATTCGGACTCAAGCCATGGCAAAGCGCGTTTCGATGGAACAAATCGCAGCGGCGATCATCCACGCAAATGAGCTGTTGAGTTTCAGAATAAATGATGATTAACTTACATTGCGCTGCAACAAAGACGTTGTGACGCGAAACGGCAATGACAGCCCACTGTGTCTCCGGTGAACCGGCGGCCACGTGGGTTTTTTTGTGGGCGGACCACTGACGCTCCGCGGAGCTCGTAACGTCACTGCGTCCCGTAGTGGCTGACGACTGCCGACGTCCAAGAAACCTGAGCGACTGGCGTTCAGGTTATCCGGTAGTGCGGCTCCATTCGGCATCGAAGCCACACAATCCAATCACATTCTACACGGCCCGACCCAGGCTTCTGGAAGCAGACTAGTCCGCTGCGAACCGCGAAACGCGACCTCTCTACACAGCCGGACGAACGATAAAGAGCAGGAGCTGGGGTCCGTGCCCGTCCAACCGACCATTCTGGGAGACCACGGGATCATGACCATCAATCGTCGTAAGTTCTTGAAGAAGTCGGCCGTTGTCGGCGCTACCGGCTTGGCCGCCCCCTACTTCTTCACGCGCACGGTCCAAGCGGCCGATGAGATCGAAGTCGGCGTGCTCTTTTCGCTGACCGGCGGTCTGTCCATCATCGAAAAGTCGCTGGCCGATGCGACGAACATGGCCATCGATGAGATCAACGCCGAAGGCGGGGTCATGGGCAAGATGATCAAGCCGATCGTCGAGGACGGCGCCTCCGACCCCAAGACCTACAACGAGAAAGCCTCCAAGCTGGTGATTCGCGACCGGGTGCCCACGGTCTTCGGCTCCTACACCTCGGCCAGCCGAAAGGCGGTGCTGCCGGTGTTCGAGAAGCGTCGCAATCTCTACTTCTATCCGACCTACTACGAAGGCTTCGAGTGCTCGAAGAACGTGATCTACACCGGGGCCGTTCCCAATCAGCAGCTTTCGAACTTCATCCCTTGGATTGTCTCGAACCTCGGCAAGAAGAAGTTCTTCATCGTCGGGTCGAACTACATCTACCCCCGCGAGATGGCGAAGGTCTCGAAAATCCTGATCGAGCAGCAAGGCGCCGAATGGATCGCCGACGAGTACCTCGAACTCGGCCATTCCGAGTGGGGCGCCATGGTGAAGAAGATCAAAGACAGCGGCTGCGATGTCGTGCTGTCCAACGTCGTCGGCGACTCGGTGGTTGCCTTCTATCGCGAGTTCAAGAACCAGGGCCTGACTCACGATACGCTGCCGATCTGCGCGACGGTCACTTCGGAAATCGAGATCGCCGCGATGGGCGCCGAGTTCGCCGTCGACAGCTTTACCTCCTTCCCCTACTTCCAGGCCATCGACACCGATCGCAACCAGGCGTTCATCGAGCGCTACCGGAAATATGTGAACGACCCGAAGGCCGTTACCCACCACGCTCTGGAGAGCAGCTACTTCCAGGTCTACCTCTGGAAGCAGGCCTTGGAGAAATCGGGTGAAGCGACACCCGACGCCATCCGGGAAGGCGTGCGCGGGCAGGTCTTCGATGCGCCCAACGGCACCGTGACCATTCACTCGGAGAACCTCCACACCTATCTGACGCCGCGCATCGCGCAGTGGGGCTCGGATGGCCAAGGTACGATCATCGACGAGTATGACAGCCCAACCATGCCGCTGCCCTACGTCGCCTATGGCGAAACAGAGGACAACCTCTTCTGCACGGCCCAGGGCCTCGACACGACCAAGCTCTAAGAACCGCCCGTAGCACTCCTGGAACGACAGCCGCGCGGCCCGACGGGCCGCGCGGCATCCAGAGCCCAACAACCGGGGAGCACCGAGGCTATGGCTGACGTCATTTTCATCGGCTTGTCGCTGTCGTCGATCCTACTGCTCATAGCGCTTGGACTGACCATCACCTATGGCGCGATGGGCGTGATCAACATGGCTCATGGCGAGCTGGTGATGATCGGTGCCTACACCGCCGTCATGTCGGGGATCTATCTCGGCGCAAATCTCTTCGTTGCGCTGCCCCTCGCCTTCATCGTCGCCGCCGGTCTCGGGCTGCTGATCGAACGTCTTGTCATCCGGCATCTCTACGGGCGCATTCTAGACACCCTGCTCGCGACGTGGGGTATCGCCATCCTCTTGCAGCAGGCGATACGTCTCGAGTTCGGCTTGACCTTCTTCGACATCAACATCGAAGGGCTGGGCCCCGGACTGCAGAATGTCGCCATCCCTTCCTTCCTCAATCAGCCTTGGATGATCGGCGACTTCACCGTCCAGCCATATCGCAGCTTCATTATTCTTCTGACGCTCGCGCTGACGGCGGTGACTTGGTTCCTGCTCTACCGGACGAGCCTCGGCGTTCAGGTCCGCGCCATCATGCGCAACCCCGACATGGCCGCCGCCTGCGGCATCGATGTCAAGCGCGTCTCGGCCTACACCTTTGCCTATGGCTCGGGTCTCGCCGGCGTCGCCGGGGTCATGCTGGCCGGCTTCAAGACCGTGTCACCCGACATGGGGTCCTCGCTGGTCGTCGAGGGCTTCCTCGTCGTGGTGGTCGGCGGCGTCGGCAGCCTGCTCGGCACGGTCGCCTCAGCCGGGCTGCTGGGCCAGGTCAACGGCCTCTTCGCCACCTGGACGAATGACATTCTCGCCAGCGCCGTGGTTTTCGGCTTGGTCATCCTGATCATCATGTGGCGCCCGCAAGGCCTCTTCTCGTTCAAGGGACGCTGAGGGGATGAGCGCCATCTTGACCAATCAACGCCTGCTTGAAGGCTTCGCCTACGGCCTGTTCATCGTCATCATCTTGGCGATGCCGGCTTTTATGGACGAGTTCTGGCTGAACCGGATCGCAAAGTACCTGGTCTTCGGCATGCTGGGTCTGGCCATCGCGCTCTCCTGGGGCTACGCGGGCGTTCTCAATCTCGGCCAGGGCCTGTTCTTCGGTATCGGCGCCTACATGGTCGCCATGTCGCTGAAGCTGCAGTCCTTTACCTCTTTGCAGCAAGGCTCCGACAAACCGGTCCCTGACTTTATGCTGTGGAACGCGGAGCCCGGCGCCCCAACGGAACTTTGCTGTATCAATCAGGGGTCCTTTCTTTGGATCCCTTTTCAGGAGCAGTGGTTCGGCGTTGCCATGGCCGTGGTCGTGCCGACCCTGATCGCCTACTTCATCGGCTCGGCGATCTTTCGCCTGCGCATCTCCGGCGTCTACGTGGCGATCATCACCCTGGCACTGGTCCTGCTGGTGCGGCTGCTGATCATCGATGCCCAACCGGTCACCAACGGCTTCAACGGCCTCACCGATCTTGGATGGCTGACCATCGGCGGCTTCGAGTTCGATCCCTATCTGGTCGAGACCTACTATCTGGTTGCCGGCTCCCTCGTCGTTGTCCTGCTCGGGGCACGCTGGTTGGTGGCGACGCGCGCGGGCCTCATTCTCCAGGCGACCCGCGACGATCCCAACCGGGCTCGTTACCTCGGCTACAACGTGGCCGCCTACCAGGTCTTCTTCTTCACCGTCTCCGCGGCCATCGCCGGCTTCGCCGGC
The DNA here is from genome assembly GCA_028282405.1 of Rhodovibrionaceae bacterium. Classification (GTDB taxonomy): domain Bacteria; phylum Pseudomonadota; class Alphaproteobacteria; order Kiloniellales; family DSM-21159; genus JANQMX01. The sequence continues at coordinate 4,973 of JANQIA010000162.1, read as the reverse complement.
ATGCTCTATGTCCTGGCGTCCGAGTTCGCATCTCCGACCTTCATGGACCTCGCCTTTTCCATCTCCATGGTCGTTTGGGCTGCTGTTGGCGGGCGCAACTCGCTGCTCGGCGCCTGCATCGGCGCCATCCTCATCAACACGATCGAGGCGACGGCCAGCGAAACCGAACTGCTGCAGGAAGCCTGGAAGGCCATCATCGGCCTGATCTTCGTTCTGGTGGTTCTGTTCATGCCACGCGGGCTCGCCGGACTGATGCAGGATCTGGTCGCCTTCCTCGCCGGCCGGCAGCGTTCCAAGCGGAGAGCCGATGAAAAGCCGGGCGTGGCCGTGCAGGAAGCGGGGGAGTGACGGCAAATGGCGAAAGCAACGTCAAACACCGCCCTTGTCGTCGACGCCCTCTCCGTCAACTTCAGCGGTTTCAAAGCCGTCGACCAGTTCACGATGATCGTCAACGACGGCGAGCTTCGCGTTCTACTGGGCGCCAACGGCGCCGGCAAGACCACGCTCATGGACCTGATCAGCGGCCGGACGAGATCCACGGGCGGCAGCGTCTTCCTCTTCGAGCGGGATATCACCAACTGGGAGGAAGACAAGATTGCGCGCGCGGGCATCGGTCGGAAGTTCCAGATCCCCAGCATATTCCGCGAGCTCACGGTGGCGCAGAACTTCAGCGTCGCAGGCACGGGTGAGCCGAGCGTGCTCAAGAATCTGGTTCTGACGCTGTCCTCCGAGGCGAAATCGCGCATAGCGGAGGTCGTCGAGCTCACCGGTTTGGAAGACGTTCTCGACAAGCGCGCCGGCGACTTGTCCCACGGTCAGATGCAGTGGCTCGAGCTGGGCATGCTGATCATTCAAGACGCGAAAGTGATCCTGCTGGACGAGCCAACAGCCGGCATGACCCACGCAGAAACGCTGAAAACGTCGGAGATCATCAATCGCTTGAAAGGGCAGCACACTCTCTTGGTCGTCGAGCACGACATGGCGTTCGTGCGCGAGATCGCAAGCACCATCACGGTCATGCATCTCGGCAAGCTTCTGGCCGAGGGCACGATCGAGCAGATCGAGACGAACGAGGCCGTCAAAGAGGCCTACCTCGGCAGCGGAGGGATCCACTGATGCTGACACTGAGCGGCGTCGACTCCTTCTATGGCCGCAGCCACATCTTGCACGACCTGTCGCTGCAGGCGGACACGGGAAAGATCCTGGCCGTCCTGGGCCGTAACGGCGTCGGCAAGACCACCCTGCTGAAGACCATCATGGGCCTGACCGACCGCGCCCGCGGTCTGCTAACCCTGGACGGCCGGGACATCTCAGGCGCTCTGACTTACGAAAGAGCACGCGCTGGCATCGGCTACGTGCCGCAAGGCCGCCAGATCATTCCCGATTTCTCGGTCCGCGAGAACATTCTGATGGGCGGTTTTGCCGCCAACGGAAGCGGGCGCCGTATCCCGGAGATTGTGCCGGAGCTGTTTCCCTATCTGACCGACAACCTCGAACGGCCCGGTGGGCTGCTGTCCGGCGGCCAGCAACAGCAGTTGGCGATCGCCCGCGCCCTGGCCGCACAGCCCAAGATTCTGCTGATGGACGAGCCGACCGAGGGCATCCAGCCCAACATCGTCAAACAAATCGAAGAGAGCATCGTCCGACTCAACCAAGACCTGGGACTGACCATTGTCGTGGTCGAGCAGAACGTGAGTTTTGCGCGCGTCGCATCGCACAGCTTCGCCATGATGGAAAACGGCCGCTGTGTCGCTGCAGGCCCAATCGACGCGCTGAGCGACGAGGTCGTCGCCGAGTACATGACGATCTGAGGCGCGACGGATGCACTTGGTCACCTCCATCCTCGGTTCTGTAGACGACCCGCAGTTCCACGACGAAGTTCACCGCCTGGAGCATGCCGGGCAGCTCGAGTGGTTGATCCTGCCGCGCGCGGACTTGGCGCGACGACGTCTCAGAGCCGCGACGGACAAAGGCAGCGAGATCGCGATAGCCTTGCCGCGCGACGTCAGCCTCTTCGACAGGGCCCTGTTGATACAGCAAAGCGATTTGGCCGTGGTGGTCCGGGTAGAGGCCGAACAATGGCTGCGGCTTCGGCCTCGTGACCAAGCGACCGCGCTGGCGCTCGGCTACCACGCCGGCAACCTTCATTGGCGAGTGCGCTTCGACGGCGATCTGCTTCTGGTGGCGCTCGAGCGGCCTTACGACAGCTACATCGAGCGCCTTGCGGACTTCATGGACGACGGCAGCGTTGCGATCGAGGAACCGGCCGACGGGATGCAGGAGCAAGCCGGATGATCGTCGATCCCGCGACTCTCTTGCGGCTGCTGCAAATCTCCGACAGCAGTTTTCCTTCCGGCGGTTTCGCATTCTCCAACGGCCTGGAAACCCTGGCCAATGAAGGCAGCGTAGGCGGAAGCGACGACGTCGAGCGCTTCATTCGCGATCACCTGCTGCCGCGTTGGGCCAGCTTCGACCGCTGGTATCTGGTCCGGGCCCACGAAGCCGCGGGCGACCTCGATGCCCTTGGCGCATTGGACTGGCTCTACGACTCGCAGAACAGTGTCGAGAGCCTTGCCGTCGCCTCGCGACGCATAGGCCGCGCCACCCTGACCAGCCATTCCCGTATCGGCACCGCAAGCGCTGACGCTTATCTGGCGAAGCTGAACGAAGGCCAGGTGCCTGCGCACCAGCCCATCGTTCAGGCCTTGGTGGCGACGGCTCTGGGCCTGCCCCGAGAGGTCATGGAACTCTCGGCCGTCTATCAGGTCATGGCGTCCGCGCTCTCGGCGGCACTGCGTCTCGGCAAGGTCGGCTCCCTGCAAGCGCAGGTCATCCAGACGAAGCTCGGGCCGGTCGTGACCGAGCTGCTCGCAGCTCCTCTGCCGAACCAGCCACACGCCTTCATGCCACTCGCCGATATCGCCGCGATGCGTCACGGCGATCACGAAACCCGTTTGTTCGCCGCTTAGACAAGGAACGGCCCATGCTGCTGACGCCGACGGAAATGGAAAGGCTGACCATCTACACCGCCGCCGAGTTGGCGCGACGGCGGCGGCAGAAGGGTCTCAAGCTGAACTATCCGGAGGCGACGGCGATCATCAGCGACGAGATTCTCGAAGGCGCGCGTGAAGGGCGCAGCGTCGCGGAGTTGATCTCTTTCGGGTCGACGATCCTCACGAGCGACGACGTCATGCCCGGCGTCGCCGGGATGATGCACATGATCCAAGTGGAGGCGACCTTCCCGGACGGCACAAAGCTCGTCACCGTGCATGATCCCATCCGCCCTGGCCCGGACGCCGCCACCGACGGAGTCACTCCGCCCGGCGCCATTGCGGCCCAGGAGGGGAAGATTGAGCTGAATGCCGGCCGGCCCCAAACCACGATCACGGTCATCAACACGGGCGACCGGCCCGTCCAGATCGGCAGCCACTATCACTTCTTCGAGACCAATCGCGCGCTCGACTTCGACCGCGCGGCTGCTTTCGGCAAGCGCCTGGATATCCCGGCCGGGACGGCCGTGCGCTTCGAACCCGGCCAGAGCAAAGAGGTCACGCTGGTTCCCTTCGGCGGCCACGGACGGGTCGGCGGCCTCAACGCGCTGACCAACGGCGACACAACAACGGAAGAAGCCAAGGAAGCCGCTTTGGAACGCGCGCGCAGCGCCGGCTTCAAGGGGGTCTGATCACCATGGCAGAGATTACCCGCGCCGACTATGCCGCCATGTACGGCCCCACCACCGGGGACCTCATTCGTCTCGGCGACACCGAGCTTTGGGCCGAGATCGAAAAGGACCACGCGGTGCCCGGCGACGAATGCCTGCACGGCGGCGGCAAGACTCTGCGCGACGGTCTGGGTCTGGTCGCGGGAGCCACCAGCCAAGACGGCGTGCTGGACATGCTGCTGTGCAACGTCGTGGTCATCGACCCGATCCTCGGCGTGGTCAAGGGCGACCTGGGCATCAAAGACGGCAAGATCGTCGGGCTCGGCAAGGCCGGCAATCCCGACATCATGGACGGCGTGGACAGCAATCTGCTGGTCGGTGCCGCGACAACGGTCAGGGACGCAGAAGGCTTGATCGCGACGGCCGGTGCGATCGACGTGCATGTCCACTTCGACAGCGCGCAGCTGGTGGAACACGCCATCAGCTCCGGCATCACGACCATGCTGGGCGGCTCGCTCGGGCCGATCACTGTCGGCATTGACTGCGGCGGTCCGTTCAATGTCGGCAAGATGCTGCAGGCGGCCGACGACTGGCCCATGAACTTCGGCTTTCTCGGCCGCGGCAACTCGTACAAGCCCGAGTCGCTCGGCGAGCAGCTCGCGGCTGGCTGCCTCGGGCTCAAGATCCATGAGGACTGGGGCGCCATGCCCGCGGCCATCGACTGCTGCCTGTCGGTCGCCGACGAACTCGACTTCCAAGTGCAGATCCACACGGACACGCTGAACGAAAGCGGCTTTCTCGAGGACACCCTCGCCGCCATCGCCGGCCGCGCCATCCACATGTACCACACCGAAGGTGCCGGCGGCGGTCACGCTCCGGACATCATCCGGGTCGCCGGAGAGGCGCACTGCCTGCCCTCCTCCACCAATCCGACCAACCCCTACACCGTCAACACCTTCGATGAGCACCTGGACATGACCATGGTGTGCCATCACCTCAATCCGGCGATCCCGGAAGACGTGGCTTTCGCCGAAAGCCGCATCCGTGCGCAGACGATCGCGGCAGAGGACATCCTGCACGACATCGGCGCCATCTCCATGCTCGGCTCCGACAGTCAGGGCATGGGCCGCATCAACGAAGTGATCTGCCGCACCTGGCAGCTTGCCTCCAAGATGAAAGTGCAGCGCGGACGCTTGCCGGAAGAAACGGCGGTGCGCGGCGACAATGCGCGCATCAAGCGCTACATCGCGAAGTACACCATCAACGCAGCCCGCTGCTTCGGCATCGCCGATCACATCGGCAGCCTCGAAGC
>JANQIA010000143.1 GCA_028282405.1 Rhodovibrionaceae bacterium | reverse complement strand
CTCGATCGCGAAGTAGCTGAGGATGGCGTCGCAGCCGGCGCGCTTGAAGACCAGCAGCGATTCCATCATTGCCTTGTCGCCGTCCAGCCAGCCGTTGGCGGCAGCGCCCTTGATCATGGCGTACTCGCCGCTGACCTGATAGGCGATGGTCGGGACGCCGAAGGTGTCCTTCACCCGGTAGATGATGTCGAGGTAGGGCATGCCCGGCTTGACCATCACCATGTCGGCGCCTTCGGCGAGATCCAGCGCCACTTCGCGGAGGGCCTCGTCGCTGTTGGCCGGGTCCATCTGATAGGTCTTCTTGTCGCCGCCGAGGAAGCCGCCGGATCCCACCGCATCGCGGAAGGGGCCATAGAAGGCGCTGGCGTACTTGGCGGCATAGGCGCAGATCTTGGTGTCCTTGAAGCCGGCGGCGTCGAGCGCGCCGCGGATGGCGCCGATGCGCCCGTCCATCATGTCCGAGGGAGCAATGATGTCGCAGCCCGCCTCGGTCTGGACGATGGCCTGGCGGCAGAGCATCTCCACCGACTCGTCGTTGAGGATACGGCCGTCGCTCAGCAGGCCGTCGTGGCCATCGGCGTTGTAGGGGTCGAGCGCCACGTCGCAGACGATGCCGATGTCCGGCACCTCGGCCTTGAGCCGGCGCACGGCGCGGCAGACCAGATTGTCGGGCGAGACGGCCTCCTCGCACGCCGAGGTCTTTTTCTCCGACTCGACGTAGGGAAACAGCGCGATGGCTGGGATGCCGAGCTCGCAGGCGTGCCCGGCCGCATCGATCATCTCGCTGATGCTCAAGCGCTGGACCCCCGGCATGGCGGCGATGCCGCTGTCCGACTGGTCGTCTTCTCGTAGGAAGACAGGCCAGATGAAGTCCGCCGGACCCATGCGGACTTCCGAGACCATGCGCCGCACCCAGTCGTCGCTGCGGTTGCGCCGCATGCGAACGCGCGGATAGCCGCTGCGGCCTGCCGTGAACCTGTTGTACTCCATCGTCTCGTCGCTCGCCTGTTCCAGTAAAGCTGTCGGAAGCTTAGAACCGGAGCGCCTGGGGCGACAAGTCCCGGGTCAGGCCAGCAGGTCCTCGACGGCGGTGCTCCAGGTCGGGTCTTGATGCTTGGCCCAATAGAGCTCGGCCAATCTGGCCGTGAAGGCCCCCGGCTTGCCGTCCGCGACGGCGGCGGCGTCGATGCGGGTCACCGGCATGATGCCGCCGGCGGTCGAGGTGATGAAGACCTCCTCGGCCGCCTTCAGCGTGGCGACCGGAAGCGGGGCGATATCGACCGGCATAGCCAGCTCGGCGCAAAGATCGATGGCGGCGCCGCGGGTGATGCCTTCGAGGACGCCGATATCGGGCGTGATCACGCGGCCGCCGGTCAGCGCGAAGATGTTGAAGCCCGGTCCCTCGGTGACGTTGCCCGCGCCGTCGGTCAGCATGACGTTCTCGGCCTTGCGCTCGTAGGCCTCGAAGAGGCCGGCGACCAGGTCGAGCCAGTGGTAGTTCTTGACCGTGGGGTCGACCGAGCGCGGCGAGATGCGCTCGACGTCCCGGGCGATGGCGACGTCGAGCCCGCGGCGGCGTTGCTCCTCGTCGGCGATCCAGCCGAAGGGAATGGCGAAGGCGATGAAGCGGTTGATGGCATCGCGCGGGTCGCGGCTGAAGGTGGGGGAGACGCCGCGGGTGCAGATCATCTCGACATAGGCGTTCTCCATGCCGGAGCGGGTGACGCAGCCGGCTAGGACGCGGGCCAGCGCGTCACGCTCCAGCGGCAGGGTCATGCGCAGCTTGCCGACCGAGGACAGGAAGCGGTCGAGGTGCTTGTCCAGGCGGAAGAAGCGCCCCTGCCAGACGTGCACCACGTCGTAGGTGGCGTCCGAGCGCAGCAGGCCCCAGTCGAGCACCGAGATCTTGGCTTCGGAGATCGGGACGAAGGCGCCGTCCATGTAGGCGATGCCGGGCGGAAAGCTGAGGGCCGGAACATCTTGCTGGACGGCTGCGCCTTCCGGTCGGTTCGACATGGCTGCTTTCTCCTGCGCTCTTGGAGTCGGGCGCCATTGTCGGCCAAGACCTAGGACGCGGGCAAGCGCGCAGCCAGGTCTTCACCGATGGCCAGGGACGAGGTCAGGCCAGGCGACTCGATGCCGAAGAGGTTGATCAGGTTCGGAACACCGTGCTGCTCGGGCCCTTGGATGAGGAAGTCCGGCATGGGTTCGCCGGGGCCATGCAGCTTGGGGCGGATGCCGGCATAGGCGGGCGAGAGCGAGTCGTCGGGCAGGTCCGGCCAGTATTGGCGGATGCTGTCGTAGAACTCGCCGAGCCGTGCGAGATTGACCGTGTAGTCGAGGCTGTCGACCCACTCGAGGTCCGGACCGAAGCGGGGCCGCCCGGCGAGATCCAGGGTGATATGGATGTTGAGGCCGCCGCCTTTCGGCATCGGATAGACCAGGTGGGTGAAGGGCGACTTGCCGTTGAGCGAGAAGTAGTTGCCGCGCGCCATGTGGAAGGGCGGCAGCGCGTCTGCCGGAAAGCCCTCCAGCGTCCCGGCGAGGGAGACGGCATGCAGCCCGGCTGCGTTGACCAGGGCGCGGCAGCGTACCTCCATCGGAGCCTCGCCGCCGGTCTTCAACACGATCCCCTCGTCGGTCACCTGCCCGCTGTCGACGGGCGTGGCGAAGGCGATCATGCCGCCGGCGTCTTCCAGCTCGCCTTGCAGTGCCAGCATCAGGCCGTGGCTGTCGACGATGCCTGTGGAGGGGGAGAAGAGGGCGGCGGTGCAGAACAGCTCGGGCTCCATCTCCCGCGCCTGCGCCGGATCGAGCCAAGTCAGGTCGGGAACGCCGTTCGCGGCCGCGCTGTCCTTCAGCGCGGCCAGCTCGTCGTGCTGCGCCTCGTTGGTGGCGACGATCAGCTTGCCGAGGCGCTGATGGGCAATGCCATGGCTGCGGCAGAAGTCATAGAGCATGTGCTTGCCGCGCACGCAGAGCCGCGCCTTGTTGGAGCCCGGCGGATAGTAGATGCCGGCGTGGATGACCTCCGAATTGCGGGAGCTGGTCTCGGTGCCGATCGCCTCGGCCGCTTCGAGAACGATGACGTCACGCCCGTTCTGTGCCAGGGCACGGGCAACGGCGAGGCCGACCACCCCGGCCCCGATGACCGCACAATCGATTTCGTCCAAACCCGCCTCTACCAGTCTCTGCGATGGGATGCGCCCGGAAGAGCTTCACGGGCCTTGCGGAGAGAGATAAACGCTCGGCGGGCGGGCGTCTATCTCTCCCCTTGTCATGGCACGGATGCGTCGGCTCAGGCAGCCTTTGCTTGTGCGGCTGCTGCTAGGCCACGGTCGAGATCGGCGAGAATGTCGTCGATATGCTCGAGTCCGATGGAGAGCCGCACATAGCCCGGCGTCACACCGCTGGCGAGCTGCTCGCTGGGCGAGAGCTGCGAGTGGGTGGTGGTCGCCGGATGGATAGCGAGGCTTCGGGCGTCGCCGATGTTGGCCACGTGGTAGAAGAGCTCCAAGGCATCGATGAACCGCTGACCGGCCTCGGCCCCGCCGGCCAGCTCGAAGCCCACCAGTCCGCCGTAGCCGCCGTTGAGGTAGGTGTCGGCGCGACGGCGCTGCTCCGGCTCCTCATGCAGCGAAGGATAGATCACCGAGGTGATGTCCGGATGGTCGTTGAGATAGTTGGCGACCGCCTGGCCATTGCGGCAGTGCTCGCGGATGCGCAAGGGCAGGGTCTCCAGACCCTGCAGGAACTGGAAGGCGTTGAACGGGCTCATGGCCGCGCCGTAATCGCGCTGCAGGGTGACCCGGGCCTTGATGATGTAGGCGATGGGGCCGAGCGGCTTGACCGCCTCCGTCCAGACCGCGCCGTGATAGCTCGGGTCCGGCTGGTTCAGCATGGGAAAGCGCGCTGCATGGGCTTCCCAATCGAAGGTGCCGCTGTCGACGATCAGGCCGCCGATCGAAGTGCCGTGACCGCCAATGTACTTGGTGGTCGAGTAGACGATGATATGCGCGCCGTGATCGAAGGGGCGGCAGAGGAGCGGTGCTGCGGTGTTGTCGACGATCAGCGGAATGCCCAGCTCGTTGCCGATAGCCGCGACCTCGCCGATCGGAAAGACCGTCAGCTTTGGGTTCGGCAAGGTTTCGGCATAGTAGGCGCGGGTTCTCTCGTCGCTGGCGCGGCGGAAGTTCTCCGGGTCGCTCGGGTCGACGAATCTCACCTCGATGCCGAAGTTCGGCAGGGTGTTGGAGAAGAGATTCCAGGTGCCGCCGTAGAGATCGGTCGAGCTGACGATGTTGTCGCCGGCGTGGGCGATGTTCTGCACCGCCAGTGCCGTGGCGGCTTGGCCGGAGGACACGGCCAAGGCCGCGACGCCGCCATCCAGCTTGGCGACGCGCTGCTCCAGCACATCGCACGTCGGGTTCATGATGCGGCTGTAGATGTTGCCCAGCTCCTTGAGCGCGAAAAGGTTCGCCGCATGCTGGCTGTCGCCGAACTGATAGCTGGTCGTTTGATAGATCGGCACCGCCACGGCAGAGGTCGTGCCCTCGGCGCGATAGCCGTGATGGAGAACGATGGTTTCGGGGTTCTTTGAGTCTGTGGCCACTGTAAAGCTCCTCCTCTTGCTTCGAGCGCAATCAAACCGGCGAGGCCGGCGTTGGCGAGGGGCCTTGGTGGCTGCTTCAGCGCTTTAGCTTTTGGTCACCCGGAGCAAGCTGCCCCTCAAATCACCGGGGTCGGCGGCCGACGTCTCCGTCAAAACCGCCTTCGCTGCCTATAGGCTCTCAGGCCTCTTGGTCTGTCAAGATTGTCAGATACACGAAATACGGGTAAAATTATAGAAACAGGCACGAAAGGTTTTAGAATTATCGCAAAAGGTGCGAAGAAAATCTCCCTTTCACCAAAAGCGGGAGATTCCCAATGCAACCTTGGCATTCGTCACTGTTTTCCGCGGTTACGCGCCTTACGGGACGGGCCCGCGCCGAGGGCATGAGCCTGACGGTATCCGACGACTTCGATGCCTTGATCGAGGCGGCTCGGCGGGCACCGGGCCGGGCGCCGGTCGCTCCGGCCTTCGATCCGAGAGTCAACGAGCTCGGCGCGCAGAACGGCTTTTGGGTGCTGGGCACCGACGGCCAGGGCCGCGTCGCTCATCTCCAGGCCGTTCGCCTGATCGACACGGGCCGCAGGAGTCTGCGGCAGCACATCGATGCGCATTTGCTGGACTTCGCGCCGCCTCAGTGCGCCGTGGACCCAGGGCGCTGTGCGAGCGAAGCGCCGGCGGCGACCGCCTTTGGCGGACGCCTTTGCTATCATGGGGAGCTTTGGCTGCGCGACGGAGCGGAGAGTTTTCGCGGACGCGGACTCTCTGCCGTGCTGACCCGGCTCGGCATTGTCCTGGCGCATCTCAGGTGGGCGCCTTCGGTGACCTTTGCGCTGGTGTCGGCCTGGAGCATCCAGAAGGCGCTGACCGATGACTACGGCTACATCAACGCCGAACCGAGGGGCGCCGTCTGGTCGATCGACGGAAAGGCCGAGCAGCAGGAGGAGTGGCTGGTTTGGGTCACCCAGGAAGAGCTCGGCATCCTGTTGGAAGCCGATGAGCGTTTCGACCTGCCATGGCGCGAGGCCGCAGTTGATATCGCGAGATTGGCGGGGCTGAATCCATCCGGCGTTATCTGCGAAATCATGAATGACGACGGAACCATGGCACGGATGCCTGACCTCGTGGGTTTTGCAAAGGCTCACGGGCTCAGGATTGGCTCCATCGCTGACCTGATAGCCTATCGCTTGCGTCACGATCGCAGCGTAGAGAGGCTCTTGGAGGCACCCTTCGAGAGCCTGTATGGCGACGGATTTCGTATGCTCGTTTATGTAAATCGGGTAGCTTATGCGGAACATCTGGCACTGGTAAAAGGGGATTTGGAAGCGGAAGGCCCGATTCTCGTCCGCATGCATGCTTTTAATGTCCTGGAAGATGCCCTTGGTGATACAAGCACCGGAAAGGCCGAGGAATTGCGGCAAGCCATGGGAATGATCGATAGGGCCGAACGCGGTGTCATTGTGTTTATTCGGGAGCCATACAAAACTGCACTTTCGGACCGCGTTCGGGCACGAATATCGGGAGAAGAGGAGAATGGTCCGCAACTTCGTGACTACGGCGTTGGCGCGCAAATCCTGCTGGATCTAGGTGTTCGAGATATGATTCTGCTGTCGAACACAAGGCGGACGATCATCGGGCTTCAAGGTTACGGGCTGAAGATCACTGGTCAGCTACCCATAAGTGGACCCGAGGGAAAATCATGAATGACGGCCGACATGTCCTAATTGTCGAGGCGCGGTTCTA
>JANQIA010000136.1 GCA_028282405.1 Rhodovibrionaceae bacterium | reverse complement strand
GACTTCCCATGTCATCGTGCTGCAGACGACCGAGAAGCAGTGGTCCTATGCGCGCATCATCCTGCCGTTCGGAGATGCCGACGGGCTGTTGTCGCACCTGCTGGTCGTCGACAGTGAGCACGGCAACTCCCTTGCCGAATGCCTCGATCGCATCGACGCCCGCTGCGCCCCGAAGCCTCAGCGGCTAAGCGAGGGACGCCCGTTCCACGTAGTCGATCATCCGCTGGTGTAGCGCCTCGTCGAGGCTGACGCCGTCCGTCTCCGCCATTCGCGCGCAGGAGGGAACCCGCTTGCCGGGCGACGGCCGTCACCAGGCACGGCGCAAGGCGGAAGCAGACGGCGTCAGCCTCGACGAGGCGCTACACCAGCGAATGATCGACTACGTGGAACGGGCGTCCCTCGGTTAGCCGCTGGGGCTTCGGGGCGCAGCGGGCGTCGATACGATCGAGGCATTCGGCAAGGGAGTTACCGTGCTCGCTGTCGACGACCAGCAGGTGCGACACCCCTCCCTCGGCATCTCCGAACGGCAGGATGATGCGCGCGTAGGACCACTGCTTCTCGGTCGTCTGCAGCACGATGACATGGGTCAGCGGCTCGCAACGCTGGCAGCACTCGAGATAGTGTCGAGCGATCAGGCGGCCGTACGCGGGCGGCTGCATGTCCTCGGGATAGAGGTCCTTCAGGTCGCGGCCGTGGGCGTTGCAGACCGCCGTCCCGCTCAGGCGATAGCGAAAGCGCGGCGGCTCGCCGGGTAGGACATCCACTAACATAACCCGCGGGAGCAGCGGCTTGATGTCGGCCGGGTCCAACGCGCCGCGAGGCGGCAGACGGCGGCCATCGCACAGGCGGCCCCAATGTTCGAGAGCCAGGACAAGATCGGGGTAGTCGCTCAGCCCGGTGTCCCGGCCGATTTCGGCCGATTTGATGCGGTGCACATGCTCCATGCGCACACTTTCCCCGCGCTTACCTTAGCAATCGATTAACGCGTACCCGAATCTTTAATACGATCAGAAATAGTCGCGTCCGAGCGACCAAATCGGGCGCGACACGCGGGTCTCAAGCCGCGCCGTAGTGCTCTTGCAGCAGGGACAGAAGCCGCTCGACTTCGTCTGGGGTGTTGTAGTGGGCAAGGCCGACGCGCAGCACGCCTTCGGTCTCGTCGATGCCGAGATGGCGGACCAGTTCCAACGCGTAGTTGTGTCCCGACCAGACGAAGATGTTGGCCTCGGCCAGCCGGCGGGCGATCTCCTTCGGCGCGACGCCGGGAATCGTGAAGGACACGGTCGGGACCCGGCGGTCGATGTCGGCCTCCTCGGTGATGCCATGCACCTTGAGCCGCGGAATGCTCTGAAGACCTTCGATGAGACGCGCTGTCAGATCGCGCTCGTACCGGGCGAAGACGTCGATCGCGGCATGCAGCGCCTGGCCCCGTCCCCGCATGTGGCGGTAGGGCGCGCGATGTGCCTCGCCGGCCGTGCGCTCGGCCAGCCAGTCGAGATAGGCCAGCGTGCCGTTGAGGCCGGCCATCCCTTCGATGTTCGGCGTGCCGCTCTCGAACTTGTCGGGCAGGTAGTCGCCGACGGCACGGACCTTATAGGCCGGCAGCTCTTTGAGCAGCGCCTCCCGCGCCCAGAGCACGCCCAGGTGCGGCCCGAAAAACTTGTAGGCCGAGCAAGCGAGGAAATCGCAGCCCAGGTCCTGCACGTCGATCGGCCCGTGCGGCGCATACTGAACCGAGTCGACATAGACCAGCGCGCCGGCGGCCTTGGCCTTGGCGGCCAGCGCCTTCACGTCGTTGATGGTGCCGATCAGGTTGCTGGCATGGTTCAGCGCCAGGAGCTTGGTGCGATGGCTCAACAGCGGGTCGAGCGCCTCGGGCTTGAACTCGTAGCTGTCGCGGTCGAAGTCGAGCCAGCGCACGACGGCGCCGCGGTCTTCGGCGAGCTGCAGCCAGGGCGCGATGTTCCCTTCGTGGTCCATGCGGGTGACGATGATCTCGTCGCCGGGTCCGATCAGATGGCCCAGCGAGCGCGACATCTGATAGGTCAGCGTCGTCATGTTGGGGCCGATGATAACCTCGCGCGCCGAGGCGGCGTTGAGGAAGTCGGCCATGCCGGCATGCGCCTCTTCCACCACCGCTTCGGCGGCTCGGGTCGTCGGAAAGAAGCCCCCGAGATTGGCGTTGCTTTCGATCAGGCAACGGCTGACGGCATCGACCGTCGCCTGCGGCACCTGGGTGCCGGCCGGGTTGTCCAAATAGGCGCGCGCGCGCCCGTCGTCTGTGATGGCGAGCGCGGGGAACTGCGCCCGCACCTCATCGATGGGAAAGCGATTGTCGGTCATGGCGGGAGGCTATCGCCCGGGCGCTAGGCAGAGATCAAGCGTTCGATCTCTTTGCCGGGCAGCGCTTCCTCGGTGTAGCCGAAGCTGCCCTCCTCCATCAGCGTGCGCGCGGCGCGCTCGACGAGACTGTAGGCGGCGCGCGCCAGGCTGCCGCCGATGGAGATGCGTTTGACGCCGAGCGCGGAAAGCTGTTCGACCCGCAGCGGCTCCCCGGCGAGGCCCATGACGACATTGAGCGGTCCCTCGACCGCGCGGACCATGGCGCCGATGGCCTCGGCCCCGACGACGCCCGGCGCATAGAGACAGTCGGCGCCGGCCGCGCGGTAGCGGTTCATGCGCTTGACCGATTCCTCGAAAGGCTCGGGGTGCTTCACCAGATAGCATTCGGCCCGGCCGGTCAGGACGAAGGGAACGCCGCTCCTGTCGATCACCTCGCGCGCGGCGGCGATGCGCTCGACCGCCAGCTCGATGTCATAGAGCGGCGCGCTGCGGTCGCCGGTGAAGTCCTCGATGCCGGCGCCGGCGAGCCCGCCGTCGATCGCCTGGCGGATGGTCTCGGCCACGTCTTCGGGGCTGTCGCCGAAGCCATTCTCGAGATCGCCGTTGACGGGGATCGCGACGCCCTGCGCCAGCGCGCAGTGATCGGCCAGAGCCTGCTCGCGGCTCAACTCGTAGACGGCATCCCGACGCCCCTCGCGCCAGTTGATCCCGGCGCTGGTGGTGGCGATGGCCCGGAAGCCGGCAGCTTCCAGGGTGCGCGAGGTGCCCACGTCCCAAGAGTTGGGCATGACGAACGCGCCCTCGCCACGATGCAAATCGAGAAAGGCCTGCGCCTTCGCCCTGAGATCCGCCGCCATGCCTTCGTCCCCTATTTGTTCCACGTGAAACAACCATAGCAGCCGCGCCCGTTGCGCTCCGCGCAAAGGATGCAGCTCGCTTATGCAGGCGCGCGATAGCGGCCGCGCGGTATCTCGGCGATGGCCGTGATTTCGATCAGCACATCGGGCCGGTAGAGGCGAGACACCTCCAGCGTCGTCGTCACCGGATAGGGCTCGGCGAAGAAGCCTTTGCGGATATCACCGCAGGCCATGAAGGCCTCGATGTCGGTGGTGTGCTGCGTGAGGGAGATGACATCGCCCATCTCCCCGCCGAGGCTGACCAGAACCGCCTCGACGTTCTCCAGCACCTGACGGAGCTGCGCCCGCATGTCTCCTTCGCCGACCAGCGCGCCGTTGCTGTCGAGCGCCACCTGGCCTTTCAGGAAGACGAGCTGACCATCGCCCGGCATCGCGGCCATCGAGAACGCCCCGAAGGGCTGCCAAACTTCGGGCGGATTGAAGTGGGTTGCCATGCCTTCACCTGTCGTCGCTATATAAAGAGACGTCCCTTCATCATCACCACGGAAGAACCGGCCACGCGGATCTCGGTGACCGCTCCCCCCGCTTTGACCGCGGTGGTATCGAGCCGGCTCGGCCGTCCCATCTCGACGCCCTGCGCGATGACGAAGCGATGGGTCCCGTCCGCCTCGAGCGACGCGAGCAGACCGGTCAGCGCAGCATTCGCACTGCCGGTCGCCGGATCCTCCTTGATGCCCTGCAGGGGTGCAAACATGCGGGTGCGCACATCGAAGACCTCGTCCGCCGGGCAGCGGCAATAGAGGTGGATGTCGTCGCTGCCGGCGATCGGCAGATGCTTGGCGAAGACATCGGCTTTGGGGGACGCCTTGGCCAAGGCTTCGCGGTCGCGCACCTCGGCGACGAAGAACGGCAGGCCGACGGATGCCCAAGTCGGAAGGTGCCGCGCGGTGACCATGTCGTCGGGCGAAAGGCCAACGCAGTCTGCGACGATCTCGGCGGAAAGAGTCTCGCCAAGCGACAGCTCCTGCGGTGCGATGAACTCCGCGCCGTCGAGGCGCTCGCCATCGCGCAGCAGCTTGACCGCCACCAGTCCGGCCCGCTCCTCGAACAGGAGCTGCTCGCCGACCGGCTTGCCGTGCACGCTGCCGAGCTGCGCCAGGGCGCAAGCTGTGCCGACGTTGGGATGACCGGCGAAGGGGATCTCTCGCGCCGGCGTGAAGATGCGCACCTGGGCATCGTGCGCCGGGTCGGCGGGCGGCAAGACGAAAGTCGACTCTGAATAGCCGAACTCTCGCGTGATGGCCTGCATCTGCTCCGTCGACAGACCGCGCGCATCGGGCACCACGCCGAGCGGGTTGCCGCCGAAGGCTTGGTCGGTGAAGACGTCGAGGGTGAGATAGCCGATCTCCATGGCGCGCTCCTCAGTGTTGGGTCGGCTGTATTGGGAAAGGACCCTCGCAGAGGAGCAAGCGGAACTTTGTCACCCGGACATTGTTTCCCGGTCCATCGCTTGGTGCTTTACTTCGATTAATGGTGCGCAAGTGCGCGCAGCAACTTGCCCGACGCGAAAGACACGCGTTACAGACTGAAAAGTTGGCGACAGATCCGAACACGGCCGGTGCTGCGGAGCGTCTCGCCAGGGGACCGCAGCGCAAAGGAGGCTCAGCATGGCCCGCAAGAAGATCGCCCTTATCGGTGCCGGACAAATCGGCGGGACATTGGCGCTGCTGACCAGCCTCAAGGAGCTGGGCGACGTCGTGCTGTTCGACATCGTCGACGGCGTGCCGCAGGGCAAGGCCTTGGACTTGGCGCAGAGCGGTCCGGTCGAAGGCTTCGATGCGAAGCTGGTCGGCACCAGCAGCTACGCCGCCATCAAGGGCGCCGACGTGGTGATCGTCACCGCCGGCATCCCGCGCAAGCCGGGCATGAGCCGCGACGATCTTCTCGAGATCAACATGAAGGTGATGGGTCAGGTCGGCGCCGGCATCAAGAAGTACGCGCCGGGCGCCTTCGTCATCTGCATCACCAACCCGCTCGACGCGATGGTCTGGGTGCTGCGCGAAGCCTGCGGCCTGCCGCACAAGCGGGTCGTCGGCATGGCCGGCGTTCTGGACTCTGCGCGCTTCCGTCACTTCATCGCCGACGAGCTGAACGTCTCCCAGGAAGACGTCACCGCCTTCGTGCTCGGCGGACACGGCGACACCATGGTGCCGATGGTGCGGCACTCGACGGTGGCCGGCATTCCGCTGCCCGAGCTGGTCAAGATGGGCTGGCTCGACAAGAAGCGGCTCGACGAGATCGTCACCCGCACCCGCAACGGCGGCGCGGAGATCGTCGGCCTGCTCAAGACCGGCTCCGCCTTCTACGCCCCGGCCGCCTCGGCCATCGCCATGGCGGAGTCCTATCTCAAAGACAAGAAACGTGTGCTGCCTTGTGCCGCCTATCTCAACGGTGAGTACAAGGTGAAGGGCCTCTACGTCGGCGTGCCGGTGGTGATCGGCGCCGGCGGCGTGGAGCGTATCGTCGAGCTGAATCTCAGCGCATCCGAACAGAAGATGCTCGACAGTTCCGTCTCGGCCGTGAAGGGCCTGGTCGCCGCCTGCAAGAAGCTCGGCAGCAAGACCAAAGCACAGCCGAAGAAAGCAGCGACCGCCCAGCCCAAGAAGACGGCTGCGGCCAAACCCAAGAAGACAGCCGTCGCGTCGAAAAAGGCTGCACCTAGGAAAGCCACCACGGCCGCCTCCAAGTAGGCAGCAGCCGCCAAGCCACGAATAGCATCAGCAGCGAGGGCAACACCGATGGTTGCAACCACAGCTAAGAAAACCAGTGCCGTAAAGTCCAAGACCACCGCAAAGGCCGCGCCGAGGAAAGCCGCGGCGAAGCCGAAGACAGCGGCCACGGCCGCAGCCAAGAAGACGGCTGCCGCCAAGCCGAAGACGGCAGCGGCGAAACCCAAGACGACGGCTAAGGCTGCGCCCAAGCGGGCTGCTGCCGCCAAGCCCAAGACGACGGCCAAGGCCGCGCCCAAGAGGACCGCGGCGGCCGCCCCTAAGAGGGCAGCGACTGCGGCCAAGAAGACGACTGCGGCCAGGAAGACGACCGCCGCCAAGCCCAAGCCGGCCGCTAAGCCCAAGACGGCTGCCAAGGCTGCGCCCAAGAAGACCGCAACCGCCGCCAAGAAGACGACGGCCAAGGCCGCACCGAAGAGGACCGCAGCGGCCAAGCCCAAGACGACGGCAAAGGCTGCACCGAAACGGGCTGCGGCTGCCAAGCCGAAGGCAGCAACGGCGGCCAAGAAGACGACCGCCGCTAAGCCCAAGCCGGTCGCCAAGCCCAAGACGGCCGCCAAGGCTGCGCCCAAGAAGACGGCAACCGCCGCTAAGAAGACGACGGCAAAGGCCGCACCGAAGCGGGCCGCAGCGGCAAAGCCCAAGACGGCCGCCAAGGCCGCGCCGAAACGGGCCGCCGCGGCCGCTCCGAAGAAAGCGGCGTCTGCCAAGCCGAGGGCCGCAACGACGGCCGCTGCCAAGAGGACCGCAGCCGCCAAGCCCAAGCGGGCACCGGCTGCGAAGGCGAAGCCGAAGGCCGCCAGATAGAGCCACCGTTTCAGAGGGGCGGACAGGCCGCGGCGATGGCTCCGGCCACCTTGCCGCAAAGTAGCAGGCCTCTCCGCCCCTTCGTCCCTGGACATCGCATAAGCGTCCCTCTAAGCATGACTGGCTTGCAGGGGGGTTGCGCTCGCCTGGGCTTTCCAGAGACTGCCGGGCTTGACCCAGCCGCATTTCCTCGCGCCTGAACAGCGAAATTTCGAGGCCTCATGAACATTCACGAATATCAGGCGAAGTCTCTCCTCGCCAAATACGGTGTTGCGACCCCGCAGGGGGGCGTCGCCTACACGCCAGAAGAAGCAGAGAACGTCGCGCGCGAGCTGGGCAGCTCCGTCTATGTGGTGAAAGCCCAGATCCACGCCGGCGGTCGCGGAGCCGGCCGTTTCGTCGACGATGCCGACGGCAAGGGCGGCGTGCGCATCTGCAAGTCGGTCGAAGAGGTCGGTCAGGAAGCGCGCCGCATGCTGGGCCACGTTCTGGTCACCAAGCAGACCGGCCCGGCCGGCAAGGAAGTCAAGCGGCTCTATGTCGAAGAGGGCTGCGACATCGGGCGCGAGCTTTATCTCTCCATGCTGCTCGACCGGGCCACCGGGCGCCTCACCGTCGTCGCCTCGACCGAAGGCGGCATGGAGATCGAAGAGGTCGCCGCCGAGCA
>JANQIA010000135.1 GCA_028282405.1 Rhodovibrionaceae bacterium | reverse complement strand
GCCGGGCTGAACCCGGACGGCCGCGACCACACGACCGAAAACGGCGACACCATCGGCTTCGAGGACCTGCATAACCTCGGCGACGCCGACTTCGACGACTTCGTCTTCACGACCCAAACCAGCTTGCAGCAAACGTCCGGAAACCCCGAGGTCACGGCTGAGGCCGCCGGCGCGGTCGTCGGCACGTTCTCGACCAGCGACCCGGATGTCGGCGACAGCCATACCTACACTGTCTCCGACGATCGCTTCGAGGTGGTCGAAGGCGCGCTGAAGCTGAAAGACGGGGTGGCCCTCGCCAACGGCGACGGGGAGGTGACAATCACCGTCACTGCGACGGACAGTGGCGGTCTCTCGAGCAGCCAGGACTTCACCATCGGCGTCAACGACGCGCTGACGGCCACGGCCGGCAGCGGTGCACTGTTCGGGCGCGCCGGAAGCGACACCCTGGTCGGCCAAGACGACAGCGCGCTTGCCGGAACGATCGATGCCGCGAACGCGCGGACCACGGACCAGGGCTTTACCGTGACCGCGCAACGCATCGGTTCGGACGGCGCGCTGACGGACCCGAACAGCGACCACCTCTACACCGGCGGCGGCGAGATCGGCGTCTCCGGCCACACCGGAAATCGGGCTCCGGACAATCAGCTCGGCTATGACACGAAAGAAGGCCTGTCCGAACAGCTCATCGTCGACTTTGAGAATCAGATCGTCGACGCCGAGGTCGATGTCAGAAACCTGATCGCCAACGAGGGACCCTACGGCGGCGATGAAGAGGGCCAATGGCAGGCCTTCCTGGGTGACACGCTGGTCGATGAAGGGAGCTTCCTCACCACGAGCGGTCACAAGCTCACGGTGTCCATCGACCCGGAGGGCGACAGCACCTTCGACCGCCTGGTGCTGTCAGCCAACGAGTACAGCGCCGGGCAAGGCAGCATGGTCGAAGACGCCAGCGACTACTTCGTTACGGAGATCCGCTACAACGAAGCGCCGACCGATGGCGACAGTCTGTACGGCGGCAGCGGCGGCGACGCGCTCTTTGGCCTGGGCGGCGACGACTCACTCTCCGGCGGCGCGGACAACGATGCGCTCTATGGCGGAGACGGCGACGACAGCCTTATCGGCGGCTTGGGAGACGACGAGCTTCACGGCGGTGCGGGCAACGACAGCTTCCTGTTCGACAGCCAGGTGACCTTCGGCGGCGACGAGGTCTTCGGCGGGTCCGGCGGGGACTGGACCGATGTCATCCAGCTCGAGAACGAAGCGAACGCACCGAACGGCGGCGACTGGACGGTCGCGATCACCAGCGGCTCGGTCCTGCAAAGCACCCCCGATCATCTGGTCCTCTCGGAGGATGCCGAGGGTATCATTACCATGACCGACGGAAGCGAGATCACCTTCGAAGGGATCGAGCGCATAGAGTGGTAGCGGTCCGATCAATTGCGAGCCCGGTTGCCGCTTCGCTAGACATCGTCGGCACCAGTCTCGACGTCTCGCAGACAGAGTCTCAGAGGTTCGGCGCGGACACCGAGAAGGCGAAGAAAATGACGCCGGCGGCAGCAAACCAGCTACAGATCACACGCTCGGCAAGGGGCGCCCAACTGCGCAGGTCGCTGACAAGGGTCGCGAGGGAAATCAGGCACGTGCCGATCGCAGTGCCGGCGACGACGACTCCGCTAGCATAGAGCGGCCAGTCCACCGGCACGTCGGCGGCGGTTAGACCGTTGGCGAAGCCCAGCACGCTGCCGACCGCCACAGCCAGCAGAACCAAGCCGACGATCCGCAGGCGGAAAGCGGCAACGCCGATAATGCCTGGGATGAAGAGAGAGGCCGCCACAGCGGGGTCCGTGCTCGCAGGCGGCGCGACGGCCAGCGTCGCGCAGATGCCTGCGATCAGCCCCAGCGGCAAGGCCAGAAGCATCCAGCGCGCTGTTTCCTGCGGCTGCATCGCGCCGACCAAGCCGAGCACGAGAAGGGCTACCACCTGCTCAACCGCCAAGGTGAGGTGCAGCACGCCCGCGTAGAAATCGCCGAGCTCCACGCCCAAGAGATGCGCGGCTGCCGGCCGCGGCAGCATCAGCATAAAGAGTGCCGCGAAGAGCCCGGTTGCTTTCGTCATGCGTGCCGCCGGGCCACTGTCAGGCGACGCCCATCGCGGTCGAAACGAAGTATACACCGCCCGCCGCGATCAAGACACCACAGCCGCGGACGATGAGCGGCCCCGTCTGCTTCCATTCGTTGAGCTGTCCAATGGCAATACCGGTAAGATGCAAGAGACCGGTGCTGACGACAAATCCGATGCCATAGGCGATGGCCGAGTCCGCGTGCGGCAGCTCCGCACCGTGGGCGTAGCCATGGAAAATGGCGAAAACGCCGATCAGCGTAACGGCCAGCCAAACCGGCGCGCGAAAGGCAAACGCCACGACCAAACCGAGGACAAGGGCAGAGACGGAGATGCCGAGCTCGACCCCCGGGAGCGGGACCTTCAGGACACCGAGCAGTCCGCCGAAGGCCATCACCAGCGGGAAGGTCAAGGGTAGGACGATCAAGAGCGGCCGGCCGAGTTGCGCGCCCCAGAGGCCGACCGCCACCATGGCGACCAGGTGATCGGGACCGAGGATCGGATGCAGGAAACCGCTGACCAAGCCGCCGCCGACATCTCCGGTCCGGTGCGCCAAGGCGGCGGCGGGTGCCATGACGAACAGTGCAGCCGCCAAAGCGAGATAGGCGCGCACCTGATTCATCCGTCAGCCCTCCAGAACGATCTCGAAGCGTCGAAAGAAGCACAACGCAGCGGCTTTTCCGAGCAAGTATATGGGGGCGACGGCGTTCCAGCTCGGCGGAGCCACGCGCAGGCAGCGCCGCAAATGCAGTCGAGACGACAGAGAAGCCGCCGGCGATCTCCTGTTCCACAGCATCACGGTCTTGGTTAAGGCAAATCCGCCGCCTCGTGTGTTGTTTCTTCAGCCTCCTCGCCACCCAAAGTCCGAAGCGCCTGGTAGAGTCTCCGCACCGCCTTAGTGCTCTCATCTAGCTGTCACGGAACCGTGCTAGAGCACGGCGTTGCTCTGGGTCTCGGGTAGGTCATGACGCGACAAGAGTAACTGCGAGAAGGCTTGGCCAGGCGCCTGCCGATCGTAAACGGCCTGCCCGGTTCTAGGGCGAGACAGGAACAGCCATGCTCTCCCTGGCGTCGGTATTGATTGCACCTGCCATCGGCAGTTTCATCGGCTTGGTGGTTGCCCGCAGCGGCAGTGGCCGCAGCCTTGTGTTCGGCGGTTCGCGCTGCGACCACTGCGGCCAGCGCCTGAGCGCGCGCGACCTTGTGCCGCTGCTCTCCTGGGCCTTGAGCGGCGGCAAGAGCCGGTGTTGCAAACGACCGCTTACTCCGCTCTATCCCGCTGTCGAGTTGGCGGCCTTGGCCATCGCGGTTTGGGCTCTGGCGACGGTGAGCGGCCCCATCGCCATCGCCAGCCTGGCACTGGGCTGGACCTTGCTGGCCCTTTCACTGATCGACCTCAAGAGCATGCGCCTGCCGGACGGCGGCACGCTGCCGCTCATTCTCGCCGGCCTGGCGCTCTCCGCCATCGGCGAGACCGGGCCGATCTGGCTTCACCTGCTTGGCGCAGCCCTCGGCTACGCGGCGCTCGCCGGGCTAGGCCTGGCTTATGAGCTCCTGCGCGGCGAGCCGGGCCTGGGCCTTGGCGACGCCAAGCTCCTGGCGGCCGCCGGCGCCTGGGTCGGGGTGCAGGCGCTGCCCTCGGTCATGCTTATTGCCTGCGTCTGCGGACTGGTCATGGCGGCTGTCCTTGCACGGCGAGACCGTGAGCTGGGCTGGCGGTCCGCTATCCCTTTCGGCCCCGCGCTGGCCATCGGTTTTTGGATCACCTGGCTCTACGGGCCGCTGCTGCTGGTCTGAACGCCGGCCGCGAAACGCACGAGAAAGGCAAGCGAGCAAAAAGGCACTATGTTGGCACCGGACGCATCACTGCTGGATCCGATGGAGCGCCTAGGCGCACTGCTGTGCGAAGAAGGCCGGCTGGATGCGCAACAGCTCAACCGGGCGACGCGCGTGGCCGTCGAGACGGGCGAGCGTCTGGACAACGTGCTCTGCCGCCTCGGGCTGGTCGAGGAGCGCGACATGGCCGACGCCCTTGCCAAGACGCTGGCCATGGAGCGGATCAGGCCGGAGAGCTTTCCCAACGACAACGAGCTGATCGAGGCGCTGGGCCCGCACTTCCTGGCCAGCGCCTGCATCCTGCCCATCGAGGAAGGGCCCGCCGGCATTCGTATCGCAATGGGCGATCCGCTGGACCGCTCGGCGGCGGATGCCGTGGCCCTCAAGCTCGGCCGCGCGGTGGAGCCTTGCGTCGGCGCCCCGTCCGAGATCGAGGCGGCGCTGGAACGCCTGAGCGAGCGCGAAACCAGCCTGGACGAGCTCGGCGCCGACTTCGAGGGCGGCGAGGACGACATGGCCGCCGATGTCGCGCGGTTGCGCGACCTGGCCTCGGAAGCCCCGGTGGTGCGTATCGTCAACCTGATCATCCGCAAGGCCGTGGAGGCGCGCGCCTCCGACATCCACATCGAGCCCTTCGAGCAAAGCTTGAACGTGCGGCTGCGCATCGACGGCGTGCTGCGCAGGATCGATGCGCCGCCGAGCCACCTGCGCGCCGCCGTCATCTCGCGTATCAAGATCATGGCCAAGCTCAACATCGCCGAGCAGCGCCTGCCACAGGATGGCCGCATCAAGATCGTGGCGGCCGGCCGCGAGATCGACATGCGCGTCGCGACCTCACCCACCCTGCACGGCGAGAGCGTCGTCATGCGTCTGCTCGACCGCTCGGGTCTGGTGCTCGATTTCGCCGGGCTCGGCTACGACGCGGACCTGCAGTCCCAGATTATCCCCCTCATCGAGCGGGCAAACGGCATCCTCCTGGTCACCGGCCCGACGGGCAGCGGCAAGACCACCACGCTCTATGCCGCGCTCTCGCACCTGAACGACGAAGAGCGCAAGATCGTCACCATCGAGGATCCGGTCGAGTACCAGCTCCCCAACGTGGCGCAGATCCAGGTGAAGAGCCAGATCGGCCTGACCTTCGCGCACGGTCTTCGCTCCATCCTGCGGCAGGATCCCGACGTCATCATGATCGGAGAGATCCGCGACCTCGAGACGGCGCAGATCGCCGTGCAGGCCGCGCTCACCGGGCATCTCGTGCTTGCCACCCTGCACACCAACTCGGCCGCGGCCGCCATCAACCGCCTGCGCGACATGGGGGTGGAGGACTATCTGATCACGGCCACTTTGGTCGGCGTCTTGGCCCAGCGGCTCGTCCGGCGTCTTTGCCCGACCTGTGCCGCACCGGACGAGCCCGCGCTTGCCGAGCGGCTGGCGCCCGATCTGCCGCCAGAGCTCTTTCTGACACCGCAGGGTTGCCCCGAGTGCCGCGGCAGCGGCTACCGCGGGCGCACGACCATCGTCGAGGTGCTGCCGGTCGTGGACAGCATCCGCCGCGCCATTTTGGAAAGGAAGGGCCAGCACGAGCTGGAAGACATCGCCGTCGCCAACGGCATGCAGACCATGCGCAGCAACGGTATCGCCAAGGCTGCGGCCGGGGAGACCTCCCTGGCCGAGGTGCTTCGGGTTTCGGCGGAGGCTTAGGGGCATGGCCGTCTTCCGCTACCGCGCACTGTCGAAGTCCGGCGAGATTGTCGCCGGCACCATCGAGATGCCCGACAAGGAGTCGGCCGTCGCCCGTCTCCAGGCCGGCGGTCATCTCCCCATACACTTGGATGCCGAGCGCAGCGGCGGGCTGATGGCCCTGCTCAACACGGAGATCACACCGCGCAACGCCCTCAGCACCAAGGACCGCATCGTCTTCACGCGCTCGCTGGCGACCTTGACCGGCGCCGGCCTGCCGCTCGACCGCGCCTTGGAGATGGCCGGGGAGCGCGGCGGCCGGCGGGCCGTGCGCACCGTCTCCAGCCGTCTGCTCGAGGCCGTGCGCGGCGGCTCCGGACTGGCCAGTGCCCTCGACCGCGAGGCCTCCGCCTTCCCGCCTCTTTACCGCAGTCTGGTGCGGGCCGGCGAAGCCGGTGCGGCGCTGGAAAGCACCCTGTCACGGCTGGCCGACACCCTTGAGTCCACCGCCAAGCGGCAGAGCGAGCTGCGCTCGGCGATGATCTATCCGGCCTTTCTGGTGATCACCGCCATGGGGTCGGTTGCCATCCTGCTCGCCTATGTGGTGCCGACCTTCGAGCCGCTGCTGCGCGACGCCGGGGTCGAGCCGCCCGCGCTCACTCAGATCGTCATCGCAGCCGGACGCTTGGTCGAGAACCACTGGCTCTTTCTGCTCGCCGGGCTTGCCGGGCTCGTCCTCACCGTCATGCTGTTGCTGCGCGCGCCCGCCGTGCGCCTCAAGTGGCATCGCCTGGCGCTCTCCATTCCTGTGATCGGACGTCTGTGGCGCGAGTTCGAGACGGCGCGGCTGACACGGTTGCTGGGCACGCTGCTGCAAAACGGCGTGGCCTTGCCGGCCGCCCTGCGTTTGACACGCGATGCCCTCGGCAACGCCGCCTTCGCCGCCGACGTCGAGCGCGTGATCCCGGAAGTCGAGGCCGGCCGCGGCGTGGCCGATCCACTGCGCGAAGGCGCCATCCTGCCCGACCTGGCCCTGCAGCTGATCTACATCGGCCAGGAAAGCGGGCAGCTCCACGACATGCTGCTGAAGACAGCGGACATCTTCGATGACGAGGCCAAGCGCGGCTTCGATCAGGTCCTGGCCATCCTCACGCCGGCCCTGACCCTGGTCATGGGCGTGCTCATCGCGCTGATCATCTCGTCGATCTTGTTCGCGCTCTTCAGCATCAACGAACTGGCAATCTGAAGAGGCAGAATGACGAACCCGACAACAGCGAAGCCGCAAGGAGAGAAGGCAACCCGCAAGCCTTCCAAGGATGGCGGCTTCACCCTTCTCGAGCTCCTGGTGGTCACCACGATCCTGGTCCTGCTGGCGGTCGCCACCGGCACGGTGGTGATCAACTATCTCGGGCGCGCCAAGACCGATGCCGCGCGGCTACAGATCGATCAGATCGAAGCCGGCCTCGATCTCTTCCGCCTGGATGTCGGCCGCTATCCGACGCAGCAGGAAGGCATCACGGCCCTGGTCGCCGCGCCTGGCGGGATCGATAGCTGGCGCGGCCCCTACATCCGCAAGCAGGCGGCCCTGACGGACCCATGGGGGGCTGAATTCCAGTACGTCTTCCCCGGCCGCAACGGAACCTACGACCTGTATTCCTACGGCGCCGACGGCACCGAAGGTGGAGAAGATGAGGCAGCGGACGTCAAAAGCTGGGAATAGCGACGGCGGCTTCACGCTGCTGGAGATGCTGGTCGTCATAACCATCGTCGTGATGCTGGCTGGCGCCTTGGCCAACCTGCGGTTCGGCGCGGGCCAAAGCCACGAGGAAGCTGTCCGTGAGATCCTCTCGACGCTGCGTCAGGCGCGTGCGGAAGCCATCCGTAACGCCGAGACCACGCCGGTGATCTTCGATCTGCGAGACCGCCGCTTCGGGATGCCGGGCCAAGAAAAGGCGCTTGATGCCTCAATCAATCTCACGCTCAGGACCGCCAGGGAAGCCCGCCTAGGGCGTGGAGAGCAAAGCATTCTCTTCTTCCCCGACGGCAGTGCGAGTGGCGGCAGCATTCGGGTCGAGAAAGGGCGCGAGACCAGCACCATCACCGTGCGTTGGCTGACCGGCGTCATCAGGCAGGAAGGATGAGACCGGCGCCGTGACGAGCTTTCTGACGTCCGACGATCCCAATGCTGCAGCCGCCAGAGGCCTGCGGGCAGATATGCCGGCCTTCTCCGGTGGGTCGCTGATCGGGCGCTTTTTCCAATGGTGGGGCAGCGAGCTTGCGGCGCTGGTCCCAGGGGCGATCAAGCGCCTGCTGCATCCAAGCAGGCCGGCGCTGCTTGCCCGTTCTGACGGGCCGGTGATCCGGCTGGAGCAAGACGTCCGGCAGAAACGCGAAGAGCTCGGCAGTCTGCAGGACCTTCCGGCGCGCGCACTCAAGCGCTACCAGACTCGCCAAAAGAAGAAGCGTCTGGATCTCGTGCTCCTTGCCCCGGCCGGCCGCTACGTCACACGCGCCGTGAGCTTTCCCCTCGCGGCCGAGCGCGACCTCGCCGGCATCCTGGACTATGAGATCGAGCGCCTGACCCCCTTCTCGGCCTCCGAGCTCTACTACGACGTCAAGGTGATTGAGCGCGACGCGGAGGCCGGGCGCCTTACGGCGGAGTTGGTCTTCGTCCGCCGCGCCGACTTCGCCGGTGCCATGGCGGCGATCCAACACGGCGGCTTCTCTATCGACAGGCTGGATGTGGAAGATGCGCAGGGAATCCTGGGCGGCTTCAACCTGCTGCCCAAGACGGCCAAGCGAGTCAGCGGCTTCAGCCGCCGCCTGGCGATCATCCTGATCTGCAGCCTCGTCTGTCTATTGCTGGCCTGGGCCGGGCTGGCTTTGGTGCAAAAGGAGCAACGCTTCGAGGAGCTGAGCGACGCGCTCTTCCAAGTCAGACGCGCGGCCATCGTGATGCAGGACGGCGCGCAAAGCGTGGCACCGGGTGATGCGGTCGCCTTCGCAGCCTACCGTCTGAAGCAAGACCGCATGATGGTGAGCGGGGTGGTCGCGCTGGTCACTGAGCTGCTGCCCGACGACACCTGGCTTGAGCGCCTGAGCATCGACGCGGAAACGGTCGAGATGAGCGGATACTCAAACAATGCCGCGGGGCTGATCGATCGCTTCGAGACACACCCTGCGTTCCTGGAGCCGATCTTCCGCTCACCGATTACCCGTGAGGACGGCCGGGAGCGCTTCGCCCTTGCCGTTCGTATCACGCCACTGCAGGAGCTGACGGAATGAGCCCCCTCGTCTCCCGCACGGCGGCGCTCGCTCTTGCCCTCGGGCTTCCCGCCTTGCTGGTTTTTGGCGCCGTGCTGCCGATGCAGGAGCGCTTGCAGACGCTCGACGATGAGATCCTGGGCCTCGAACAGCAAATCACGCGGTTCCAGGAACAGCTCACGCGCGCCGAGCCGAGAACGCTGATCGAGATCGCGGACAGCGCGCTGCTCGACGGCGCCTCGGAGGCCTCGGCGGCGGCGCAGTTGCAAGACCTGGTCGACCGCGCGGTGTCCGAGGCGGGCAGCGAGGTGGAGAGCATCCGCGTCGAGCCGACCCGTCCCCTCGAAGGCAGAGACGGAGCCGTGCAAGTGCCGATCACCGTCGAACTGACGGCCGACATGCCGGCCCTCCAGCGTCTTCTGCATCGGGTCGAGAGCGGCACGCCCTACCTCTTCGTCGACCGGCTGGCGGCACGGGCGCTGCGCCGCGGCAGCGACCCGGAGGAAGCGGTCGAGGTGTCGCTTAGTCTTCAAATCTCTGGGGTATACCAGCCTTCAAATGAACCATGACCTTGGCGTGTCTGAACGCGTCTTGACCGCCAAGGGTCACTGGAAAGGAAACGGGTGAACGTGATGAAACTTGGCCTGTTCAACCTCGCGACCGGCGCAGCCTGCGTCTTGGTCGGCATTCAGGCAGCGGGCCTTTTGTCGGCTCCGACTGGCTTTGCCGCCCTGCCGGCTGAAGCGGCCGCCGTTCAAGACCCCCCGCAAACCGAGCGCGTGTACTTTGAGGCGCCTGAGCTGGCGCTCTTCGCGGAGATCGCGGAGCGGCCGCTCTTCTCACCGGACCGCCGGCCGCCGAAGGCCAAGGTTGTCGTCTCTGAGGATGCCGAGACGCTGGTGATCCGGGCCGCTGTTCCGGCAGAGCGACCGCTTCAGGTCATGTTGCTAGGCGTCGCCTCGACCAACGACACACAGAGCGCGATCCTCCAAGTCGACGGCGCCGGCTCCGAGCTGTTGCGATTGGGCGAAACCGTACAGGGCTGGACCATCAGCAGTATCGGAGAGGACTCCGTCGTCTTCACCCGAGATGAAGAGCGGGTCACGGCCCTCCTCGGCGAAGTTGCTGAAGTAAAGGTGCCGGACAGCGAAACGCCCCCTCATTCGCAGCGCGAGGCCACTGCAGACTCCGAACCCGCCCGCTTCCTGCCGGCGTCGGCCGCGGGTTCGACCGCGCGAAACGGCTTGATGAACAGCTTCAATTTCCAGGACAGCGACGAAGAGGACTAATCCCGGTCGGGCGCTTGTGAGGCGGCGCCTGACTGTTTCGGATGGGGAAGGCTAAGATGAAAAAACTAGGTGCACGGGCTATCCTGACTGCCGCGTCGATCGCGTTGGCGGGCTGCGAAACGATCGGTCCGCTTTGGCCGGAGGATCCGGACAGCTACGTCAGCTACAGCAGGGTTCAGGGTAGCGGCGATCTGCAGGACGGAGGACCATCCAGTCCCGGTGCAGACACCGCGGCCGATCGGGCGGCAAGCGAAGACGCCTATCTGGCTGAGATCGACGAGCTATCGGCGCTCGATGAGGAGGAGCAGGAGCCCGCGGTCAGCGGCTTCATTCAGCTCGGTTGGCCCGGCGAGACTCTGGTCGGCAGCGGTCTCGGCAATCCGGCAAGTGGCGGCGGCTCGGACATCGCCCTCGACTTCGAAGGCGCCGACCTGGCGAGCGTCATCAAGGTAATCATGGAGGACGGCCTCGGCGCCAGCTACGTGCTGGACCCGCGTGTCTCAGGCTTGGTGACCCTGCGCACCAACGGCCCACTCTCCGGCGCCGATATCCTGCCAACGCTGGAAGAGATCTTGCGGCTGAACAACGCCGCGATTGTCGAGCGCAACGGCGTGTTCCGCATCATTCCGCGGGAAGAAGCCGGCCTCTCCGCACCCTTGATATCGGCACAGGAAGCCCAGGTCAGAGGCTTGACGGTGCGCGTTACGCCGCTGCGGTTCGTGTCGGTCGAAGAGATCGCCGATATCCTCGAGAGCCTGGCGCCGGTGGCGGGCGCCATTCGCTACGACCGGAGCCGGAATCTCGTCTTCACCATCGGCACGGCGGCCGAGCAGGCCACCATCCTCGATGCGCTGTCCGTGCTGGACGTGGATTACTTCGCATCCCGCTCCTTCGCCCTGCGCCCCTTGCGCGAGGCCGAGGCGCAGCCGGTGGTGGATGAGTTGACGGCCGCCTTCGCGAGCCCATCGGGCATTGCCAGCACCGCCATTCGCTTTCTTCCCGTCGATCGCATGAACGCGGTTCTGATGATTGCCGAGGACAGCGTCCTGCTCGACGACGCCATGGTGCTGGTCCGGAACCTCGACCAGGATAGCGGCGAGTCGGCAAGGCTGCGAATCTTCCCTGTCTCAAATCGCCGGGCGGCCGATTTGGCCATCTTGCTCGGCGACGTGTTTGGCGCCGAAACCTCGCTCGGACCGCAGGGCGGCTCCGACCCCCTCAGCCCGAGCCTGACTCCCGAGATCGGACGAACGGCCACCGACACAACGACCGACGTCGAAACCGCGCCGGCCTTGGCAGACGCAACCGCGAGCCCCTCGCCGAGCCCCGGGCCACGCGCCGGCGGGCTGGGCGGAGGACTTGGCGGGGGACTTGGCGGGGGCGAAAGCGGCGTCCTTCGCATCGTCGCCGACGAGGCGAGCAACTCGCTCCTGGCTCTCGTCACCGGCGAGGGCGCAAGGGCCATGCGCCGGACGCTTCGTCGCCTGGATACGCAGCCTCTGCAGGTCATGATCGAGGCAACACTGGTCGAGGTTGCGCTGAACGAGGAGCTCAACTTCGGCGTCCGCTGGTTTTTCGAAAGCGGTGACTTCTCCTTCGATTTCGGCGATGCGGCCGGCACCGGTGCCGCGAGCGTCTTTCCGGGCTTCAATGCCGCCTTCCGAACCTCGAATGCCCAGATCACCATCTCGGCGCTGGATGCGGTGACGGACGTCAAGATTCTCTCGTCGCCGACCTTGATGGTCATGGACAACGAGGAAGCGCGTCTGCAAGTCGGCGACGACG
>JANQIA010000087.1 GCA_028282405.1 Rhodovibrionaceae bacterium | reverse complement strand
TCTTCGATGACCAGGAACTCGTCGCCGGGCGGTCCTTCGCACAGGCAACATAACCCCTGGTGGTGTCATCCTTCTGTAAATAAAGGAAGTTTTTAGGCGACGCGGCTATTTCTGTTGCCGGCGCGGGCTGATTGCTGCATTGCACAAAGGCCAAGGGCCCCCATACTCTTAAGAGGGCCGCGCCAAAGGAGAGCCGTCGCGTCATGTCCGTCCGCAACCTCGAAAAACTCTTCAAGCCGGAGTGCATCGCCGTCATCGGTGCCAGCAACAGGCCGGGCGCCGTTGGCAACATCGTCATGCACAACATCCTGGCCGGCGGCTTCGAGGGGCCGGTGCTGCCGGTCAATCCCACGGCCGAGGCGGTGGCCGGCGTGCTGGCCTATCCCGATGTGGCCAGCCTGCCCAAGGTGCCGGACATGGCGGTCATCTGCACCCCGCCCGAGCCCATCCCCGGGCTGATCGACCAGCTTGGCGCCTGCGGCACCCGCGCCGCCATCGTGCTGACCGCCGGTCTCGAGACGGCCACGACACCCGAGGGTCTCTCGATCTCCGAGGCCATGCTGAAGGCCTCGCAGCCCTATCTGCTGCGCCTCTTGGGGCCGAACTGTCTCGGCGCGCTGGTGCCGGGCATCCATCTCAACGCCAGCTTCGCCCACCTGCCGGCCTTGAGCGGCAACATCGCCTTCGTCTCCCAGTCCGGCGCGCTTTGCACCGCGGTGCTCGACTGGGCGCGGCTGCACGATATCGGCTTCTCCCACTTCATCTCGCTCGGCAACATGGCCGACGTCGATTTCGGCGACGTGGTCGACTACCTGGCTATCGACCCCAAGACCAAGGCCATCCTGCTCTACATCGAGGCGGTGACCGACGGGCGGAAGTTCATGTCCGCCTGCCGCGCGGCCGCGCGCAACAAGCCCGTGCTGGTGATCAAGTCCGGCACGGTGGCGGAGAGCGCCAAGGCGGCGGCGACCCACACCGGCGCCCTGGCCGGCAGCGACCAAGTCTACGATGCCGCCTTCCAGCGCGCCGGGCTACTGCGGGTTTACGACTTCGAGGAAATCTTCACCGCGGTCGAGACCCTGGCCCGCGCCCGGCCGCAGCACGGCGAGCGGCTGGGGATCATCACCAACGGCGGCGGCATCGGCGTCATGGCGCTGGACGAGTTGATCCAGCAGGGCGGCGTTCCGGCCAGCTTGTCGGAAGAGAGCATCGAGCAGCTCCACGGCGTGCTGCCGGCCACCTGGTCGCGCGCCAACCCGGTCGACATCATTGGGGACGCGCCGGGCACGCGCTATGCCGATGCCTGCCGCGTGATGCTGGAGGCGAAGGACTGCGACGCCCTCCTGGTCATGCACGCGCCGACGGCGACCGCCGACAGCGTCGAGGCGGCCGAAGCGGTGATCGAGGTCGCAGAGGACGCCAAGCGCAACCTCTTGACCTGCTGGGTCGGCGGCCAGGCGATCATGCCGGCGCAGCGCCGCTTCCGCGAAGCCGGCCTGCCGACCTACGGCACGCCGCGGCAGGCGGTGCAGGCCTTCGTGCACATGGTCAACTACCGCCGCAGCCAAGAGCTCTTGATGGAGACGCCGCGCTCGGCGCCCAGCGAGTTCGTCCGCGCCAAGGACACGGCGCGCCTGGTCACCGAGAGCCGCCTGACCAGCGACGGCAGCGACATGATGAGCGAGGCCGAGGCCAAGGCCATTCTCTCGGCCTACGGCATTCCCACGGTCGAGACCCACATCGTGCGCTCGCCGGAGGAAGCGGCGGAGAAGGCATCGCAGATGGGCTTTCCCGTCGCCCTCAAGATCCTCTCCGACGACATCTCCCACAAGTCGGACGTCGGCGGCGTCGATCTCTTTCTCGACTCGCGGCAGACGGTGCTGGCGGCGGCGAACCACATGCTGGACACCGTCTCCAAGCGCGCGCCGGAGGCGCACCTGCAGGGCTTCACCGTGCAGCACATGGCCGACCGGCCCGGCGCCCACGAGGTCTTCATGGGCGTCACGCAGGATCCGGTCTTTGGCCCGGTCATCCTCTTCGGCCACGGCGGCACGGCGGTGGAGGTCATCGCCGACCGCGCCGTGGCGCTGCCGCCGCTCAACATGAAGCTGGCGCGCGACCTGATCATGCGCACGCGCATCGCCAAGCTGCTGCAGGGCTACCGCCACCGCGCGGCGGTCGACATGGACCAGCTCTGCCTCACCCTGCTGCAGCTCTCCCAGTTGATCATCGACATTCCGGAGATCATGGAGGTCGACATCAATCCGCTGCTGGCGGACGAGAAGGGCGTCCTGGCGCTCGACGCCCGCATCCGGGTCGGCGCGGTCAACGGCAACGGCGTCCGGCGTCTCGCCATCCGCCCCTATCCGGAGGAGCTTGAGGAGCACTTCGCCCTGCGCACGGGGCGCGACATCCTGTTCCGCCCCATCCGCCCGGAGGACGAGCCGGACCACTACGCCTTCATCTCCAAGCTGACGCCGGAGGACGTGCGCTTCCGTTTCTTCGGCCAGGTGGGTCAGCTCCCGCACACGCAGATGGCGCGGCTGACGCAGATCGACTTCGACCGGGAGATGGCCTTCATCGCCAGCGCGTCCCTGCCGAACGGCGAGCGCGAGACCCTCGGCGTGGTGCGCACCATCACCGACCCGGACAACGAGCGCTGCGAGTTCGCCATCGTCGTCCGCTCCGACATGAAGGGGCACGGCATGGGCCGCGCGCTGCTGGAGAAGATGATCCGCTACTGCCGGGCGCGCGGCACCAAGCACATGGTCGGGCAGATCCTGCGCGACAACGCGGCCATGCTGCGTCTCGCCAAGCGGCTCGGCTTCCAGCAGACCTCCGCCCAGGACGAAGGCGTCGTCGAGATGGTCCTCGACCTGCAGGCTGCCGAAGCCGCCCCGCCCCGCCAAGCGCGAGTGGGTTAAAGCTCCTGCTGTCATGCTTGGGCGAGGCCCACTGGGCCATCAGGCCCCTACAATCCAAGGGGGGCCGAGTTCCGAGCATCCACGGTTTGGTTCCGTGCTGGCTGAGGGGTGGATCCTCGGAACTCGCCACTGACGTGGCTCGCCCAAGGATGACATCGCAAGAGAAACAGCGGGCGTCGCCGCCCCTCTTCACGTCACCCCGGCCTTGAGCCGGGGTCCAGCCACACGCTCGGACCGTGCTCGCCGCTGGATCCTCGGGTCGCACCGCTTCGCGGTCCGCCCAAGGGTGACAACGAAAGGGAAACAGCAGGCGTCGCCGCTCCTCCTCTCGTCACCCCGGCCTTGAGCCGGGGTCCATCCATCAGCCCGCGCCAGGCCTATCCATGCCTTCGGCAACTCGCTGTCGCGAGCCCGGACACGCGGACTTCGCATGCGCGAAGCCCTTGGCCGGGATGACGAGTGGAGGGAACTACGGGCGTCCGTGTACCTGAAGACGTCACGCCGGTCTTGAGCCGGGGTCCAGCCACAGGCTCGGTCTGTGCTCGCCGCTGGACCCTCGGTTCGCACCGCTGCGCGGCGCGCCCAAGGGTGACAACGAGAGAGAAACAGCAGGCGTCGCCGCACCTCCTCACGTCACCCCGGCCTTGAGCCGGGGTCCAGCCACACGCTCGGACCGTGCTCGCCGCTGGATCCTCGGGCCTTCGCCGCGCCGAAGGGGCTTCGGCCCCGCAGGCGGGTCTTGCCACTAACGTGGCTCGCCCAAGGATGACATTCAGGAAAATGGCCGGGGGCGCCCTCAATCCACCCGCCCGTAACGCCGCAGCAGATCAAGCAGCGGGCCGTGGGGCAGGGCGAGCACCTGGCGGCCGTCGAGCCCGGTCATGGTCTCGTTGGCCACCATGGCGTTGACCACCGCTTCCTCGCTGGCCTGCACCACGGCGAGGAACAGCGGGTCGAGGGCCGGGTCGGGAATGAAGGCGAAGCTCTGCGCCGTGGCCGCCGTCGCCTGCATCGCCGCCTCGTTGGCCGTCGAGAAGGCCAGGAAGATGTCGCCCGAGCCGTGGTAGGCGACGGCGCCGCCACGGGCGATGCCGAGCCCGACCCGCTGGGCGAGGCGCCGGAGCTGATGCGGCATCAGCGGGGCGTCGGTGGCGACCACGGCGATGATCGAGCCGTCGGTCCCGGGTGAGCGGGTTATGTCCTGCTTCACCCGGCCCTCGGTCAGCGCTTGGCCGACCGGAACGCCGGCGATGGTCAGGTCCGGCCGCTGCCCGAAGTTCGCCTGCACGAAGACGCCGAGTCTGTAGCGCGCATCCTCGAAAGCCACTTGCCGCGAGGCGCTGCCCGAGCCGCCCTTGAACTCGTAGGCGATCATGCCGGTGCCGCCGCCGACGCTGCCTTCTTCGATGGCCCCTTCGGCGGCGCCGTCGATGGCGGCGAAGACGTGCTCCGTCGTCACATGGAAGCCGTTGATGTCGTTCAAGTAGCCGTCGTAGGTCTCGGCCGCGACGGGCAGCGAGAAGTCGTCGATGGCATCGGGGATGCGCTCGGCCATCCAGCGGATGCTGGCATCCCGGGTCAGGCCGCAGGCGTGAGTGTTGGTGATCGTGATCGGCCCGCCGCAGACGCCGGCTTCCTCGATC
>JANQIA010000044.1 GCA_028282405.1 Rhodovibrionaceae bacterium | reverse complement strand
CAGCTCTCCATGCCCGTGCTCATCCTGCCGTCCGTGCAGGTCAACATGCGCGCTGGTGTCATGCCGCCGCCAGAAGCCAACGGCATCAGCTATCTCAAGCTTCCGGTCGACGCCCTCTAGGGCGCGGCGATCGGCGGGAGGAAACAATGGACATCAAGAAGATCGACAAGGAGATCAGCGTCTCTCCGCAGATTGCGCCGAGCGATCTCAAGGCGCTGGCGGAGGCCGGCTTCAAGTCGGTGATCTGCAACCGGCCGGACGGTGAAGGCAACGACCAGCCGCTGTTTCACGAGATCGAGGAGGCGGCCCAGGCGGCCGGGCTCAGCGCCCACTACATGCCGGTCGAAAGCGGCCGGGTCGAGGACGACGACGCCGAGCGTTTCGGCGAGCTCTTGGACAGCCTGCCCAAGCCGGTTCTCGCCTACTGTCGCAGCGGCACCCGCTCGGTGACGCTCTGGTCGCTGTCGCGCGGCGGCAAGCTGCCCTTGCCCGACATCCTCTCGGCTTCCAGCGATGCCGGCTACGACATGTCCGGCGTGGTGCGGCGCATCGCCAATCAAGGGCGCACGCCGACCGAAGCCATCGATGCCCGGCACGACGTGGTCATCGTCGGCGCCGGCGCGGCCGGGATCGCCGTGGCGTCCTCGCTGCTCGCCCGCCGCGAGACCTTGGATATCGCCATCATCGACCCGGCCGACATCCACTACTATCAGCCGGGTTGGACCCTGGTCGGCGGCGGGGTGTTCGAAGCGAGTGACACCGTGCGCACCCTCTCGTCGGTGCTGCCCTCCAAGGTGCATTGGATCAAGGCGGCGGTCGCCGCTTTCGAGCCGGGGCGCAACGTGGTGGTGCTCGAAGGCTGCCGCGTCATCGAATACAAGCGGTTGATCGTCTGTCCGGGCTTGAAGCTCGACTGGCACAAGGTCGAGGGTCTGGTGGACACCTTGGGCAAAAACGGGGTGACCAGCAACTACCGCTTCGATCTCGCGCCCTACACCTGGCAACTGGTGCAGCAGATGCGGGAAGGCGAAGCGCTCTTCACCCAGCCGCCGATGCCGATCAAATGCGCAGGCGCGCCGCAGAAGGCGCTGTATCTCTCGGCCGATCACTGGAAGCGCAACGGCCGCCTGAAGAACATCGACATCGCCTTCTACAACGCGGGCGGGGTGCTGTTCGGCGTCAAGGAATACGTCCCGGCCTTGATGGACTACATCGAGAAGTACGGCGCCCAGCTTCAGTTCAACCACAATCTCGTCGCCGTCGACGGCCCGGCCAAGAAGGCCTGGTTCAAGAAGACAGATGCAGATGGCGGTGAGGAGACCGTCGAGCGCAGGTTCGACATGATCCACGTCTGCCCGCCCCAGTGCGCGCCGGACTTCATCCGGGTTAGCCCCTTGGCCGATGCAGCCGGCTGGGTCGACGTCGACCAAAACACCCTGCGCCACAAGACCTTCGAGAACGTCTGGAGCCTGGGCGACGTGATGAACGCGCCCAACGCCAAGACGGCGGCTGCGGCGCGCAAGCAGGCGCCGATCGTGGCCCAGAACGTCATGAACGACATGGGCGGCATGAGCGACGTCACCCACTACGACGGCTATGGCTCCTGCCCCTTGACGGTGGAGCGCGGCAAGATCGTGCTGGCCGAGTTCGGCTATGGCGGCAAGCTGCTGCCGAGCTTCCCGAGCTGGCTGATCGACAGCCGAAAGCCCAGCCACCTGGCCTGGCTGCTCAAGGAGAAAATCCTGCCTCCGGTCTATTGGGGCGCCATGCTCAAGGGCCGGGAGTGGCTGGTGAAGCCGGAGACGGTGAAGCCGGAAATCGTCAACTGATCGTCGTTTAGGGGCATTCGGGGGATGCAGCGTTTCTTGCCCGCCTGGTCGTGGCTGCGCGACTACGACCGCAGCCGCTTCCAGGGCGACGGGATGGCGGCGGTGATCGTCACCATCATGCTCATCCCCCAAAGCCTGGCCTACGCGCTCTTGGCCGGTTTGCCGCCGGAGGTCGGGCTCTACGCCAGCATGTTGCCGTTGGTCGGCTACGCCCTCTTCGGCAGCTCTAACGCCTTGGCGGTTGGGCCGGTCGCCGTGGTCTCGCTGATGACGGCGGCGGCGGTCGGCGAGCTGGCGGCCGTCGGCACGCCCGAGTACCGCCAGGCCGCGCTGGTGCTGGCCGGGCTCTCCGGCGTCATGCTCCTCGCGCTCGGCGTTTTGCGGCTCGGCTTTCTCGCTAGCTGGCTGAGCCATCCGGTGATCTCGGGCTTCATCACCGCCTCCGGCATCCTGATCGCCGCCAGCCAGCTCAAGCACATTCTTGGCATCCCGGCCAGCGGCCACACGCTGGTGGAGATCGTCGCCTCGCTCGCCGAAGGCATCGGCGAGGCCAACTGGCCGACCCTGCTCATCGGCGCGGCGGTGACCGCCTTTCTCTTCTGGGTCCGAAGCCGCCTGAAGCCGCTTCTTGTCCGGCTCGGGCTCGGTGTCCGCATCGCCGACTCGCTCGCCAAGGCCGGGCCGGTGGTGGCGGTCATCGCCACCATCCTCGCCGTCGACCTGCTGGCGCTGGATGCGCAGGGCGTCTCGGTCGTGGGCGCCGTGCCGCAGGGCCTGCCGCCGCTCACCCTGCCCTCGTTCGACCTCGAGCTTTGGCGGCAGCTTTTCGTTTCCGCGCTCCTGATCAGCGTGATCGGCTTCGTCGAGTCGGTCTCGGTGGCGCAGACCCTGGCCGCCAAGCGGCGCGAGCGCATCGACCCCAACCGGGAACTGCTCGGCCTCGGTGCCGCCAACGTGGCGGCCTCAGTGACCGGCGGCTATCCGGTGACCGGCGGCTTTGCCCGCTCCGTGGTGAACTTCGATGCCGGGGCGCGCACGCCGCTGGCCGGCGTGCTGACCGCCATCGGCATTGGCCTGACCGCACTCCTACTGACGCCGCTGTTCCATGCGCTGCCCAAGGCGACCTTGGCGGCGACCATCATTGTGGCCGTTCTGTCCCTGGTCGACCTCGGCGCACTGAAGCGCACTTGGGCTTACTCAAAAGCCGACTTCGCGGCCATGGCCGCAACCATCGCGCTGGTGCTGCTAGTCGGCGTCGAGGCGGGGGTGGTCGCCGGCGTGGTGCTCTCCATCCTCCTCTATCTCGCCCGTTCGACCCGGCCGCACATCGCCATCGTCGGCCAGGTGCCCGGCACCCACCATTTCCGCAACATCAAGCGCCACGCGGTCGTGACCAGCCCCTCCGTCCTGAGCGTGCGAGTCGACGAGAGCCTCTACTTCGCCAACGCCCGCTATCTGGAGGACAGGCTCTACGATCAGGCCGTGGCGCAGGAGGGCATCCGCGACGTGGTCCTGATCTGCGCGGCGGTGAACGGCATCGACGCCAGTGCCTTGGAAAGCCTGGAGGCACTCAACGACCGGCTGAAGGCGGCCGGCGTGCGCTTCCATCTCTCCGAAGTGAAGGGCCCGGTGATGGATCGGCTCAAGCGCTCCCACTTCTTGGAGGAGTTGACCGGCAAGGTCTTCCTGAGCCAGTGGGACGCCATGGCGGCTTTGGACCCGGAGACCACCCGCGTTGCCGAGGCCGGTGAGCGGCCGGTGCTGTCTGCCGCCGCTCTCTAGCTCGCCTTCCGCTTGGGCCTGGCGACGAAGAGCAGCCAGCCGATTGGGCCGAGCAGCAGCACCATGACCAGCCAGCCGACGCGCGGGCTCATGGGACAGCCGGCCTCAGGCGGCATGCGCCAGGGCCCGGCCCGGCGCGACAGGATGATGTGCAGTAGTGGCAGGCCCCAGCCAAAGATCAAAATGCTCCAGGCGATGATTTGCTCGTTCGTCATCCGGGCTTAGTACCAGATCTCCATGGCCAGGCCACGGCTGTCGCGCTCGGGCGTCTCAGGCAGGCAGAGGGCGCGTCCGGCCAGGCGGTCCCGAGCCAGCACCAGGCAAGCGGCGGCATCCAGATAGTCGTCGCGGGCGACTTGGCTGCGGGGAAAGAGCGCAAACCAGTTGTCCGAGGCCGCCAAGCCGTTCGCACGGAGCAGAGCGAGGCGGGCCTCGCGTCCCTCCGAGGTCTTCTTGCTGGGCAAGGGCGACCAGCCGCTGCGGCGGTGGAAGATCACTTCGGGATGGGCCTCGATGATGCGGTCTTGCTCTGCCGGCGCCAGGCAGGCGTCAATCTCGAAGATCTTGTGAGCGATGTTCCAGGCTTGGTGGCTCAGGCCCTTGCCTTCGGTGGCCTGGCCCCGGGCGTTGGCCTCCGCCCAGTCCTGGCAGTCCCGCATGTAGCGGCGTGGCGGCGTGAAAACGCTGGACTTGCGTCTGGCCGGCAGAAGCTTGCGGGCGGCCGGCTCGCAGGCCCGCTGGCCGCTTTCGGCAAGTCCGATGGGCATGTCGACGGCGATCATTGCCGTCGTCGGTTGGGCCAGTCGCGCTTGGACGGCCTGCCACGTGGCCGCCAGGCTGAAGCGAACCTCTGAAAGGCCGTCCGTTGCGGGTATCTCGGCTTCGGCCATCAGCCAGCCGGCGGCGCAGCCATCGACACCAATGCAGAACAAACCGGCGCCATCGGGCCATGGTTCCTGTGTTAGGCGTCGATCCATAAAATTGCCGTTTTTGTTAACCTTTCTTTAGAAGTTGGCTATTAGTGTGATAGCCGAGGGTAAGCAGAGCGATGGTGCTTACCCTCTTGGTCGGATGACACATCCGTTCCTTGTGACGCCTCCCTGTTGACTTGCCGCCGGCACCTGCCGGCGGCTTTTTTCTGCTTTGCGACATGATCTTGCTTCGCGCGCCTTCACGACTTTCGAAAAGCTGTGAATGCCTCTTGACCCTGTCTGGACGGCGAACTACGGTCCCGTGCGTTAGGCAAGTTGACAGGGTAAGGCTAGAAAGAAATTGAGGGGCCGCCACCGGCAGGTGAGCGGCCCTCGTTTTTTCGAGGGAGGGCCGAGACGGTGAGCGAGTCCAAGTTTCTCAAGCCCGATACCTTGGCGCTGCACGCGGGCCAAAGGCCGGATCCGGTGACCGGCGCGCGGGCTGTTCCGGTTTACCAGACCACCTCCTACGTCTTCCGCGATGCGGATCATGCCGCCTCGCTGTTCAATCTCGAGCGGCCTGGCCATATCTACAGCCGCATCTCCAACCCCACCGTTGCCGTCCTGGAAGAGCGCATCGCGGCTCTCGACAACGGCGTGGCTGCGATCGGCACCGCCTCCGGCCATGCGGCGCTCTTTCTCGCCATCGCCACCCTGATGGGCAGCGGTGGCCACATTGTGGCGTCGAGCGCGCTTTACGGCGGCAGCATCAACCTCTTCAGCCATACCCTGCCGCGTTTCGGTATCGAGACCACCCTGGTCCATCCGCGCGACCTCGCCGGCTTCAAGGCCGCCATCCGGCCCGAGACCCGGCTGATCTTCGCCGAGATCGTGGGCAATCCCGGCCTCGAGGTCCTGGACATCGAGGCGCTGGCCGAGATCGCCAATGCCGCCAAGCTGCCGCTGGCCATCGACAACACCTTCCTGACACCGGCGCT
>JANQIA010000040.1 GCA_028282405.1 Rhodovibrionaceae bacterium | reverse complement strand
GATGACCTGCGCTTGGATGGTCACGTCCAAAGCCGTGGTCGGCTCATCGGCGATCAAGAGCTTGGGATTGGTGGACAGTGCCATGGCGATCATGGCGCGCTGGCGCATGCCGCCCGAGAGCTCGAAGGCGTATTGATCGAAGCGCTTTCCGGCCTCCGAGATACCCACCCGTTCCAGCATCTCGACCGAAAGGTCGCGCGCCGCGCGCTTTGTCATCTTCCGGTGCAGCTGCAGCTGCTCGACCATCTGGTCGCCGATGGTGATTGCCGGGGCGAAGCTCGCCATGGGCTCCTGAAAGATCATGGAGATCGCACCGCCGCGAACCACCTGGAGCTCTCTCGCGTTCTTCAGCGAGAGCACGTCGACCGGACCATCTTCGAGCATCAGCGTGATCCGGCTTCTTTGGCTGTAGACGGAGTTGCCGGGGTTGAGCTTCATCAACGACTTTGCCGTCACCGACTTGCCGGAACCGGACTCGCCCACCAAGCCCATGACCTCACCTGGTGCGATTTCGAACGACACGTCGTCGACCGCTGTGATGCGGCCTTCGTCGGTATCGAACGCGAGGGTCAGGTTCTCGACACTCAGCAGGGTCATTTGCGCGTGCTCGCGTAGGGGTCAGCCGCATCGCGCAAGCCGTCGCCGACGAAGACGAAAGCCAGCACCAGCACGACGAAGAAGCCGGCTGGAATGAAGTACCATTGGTAGTTCAACAGGACGTCGGCCTGGGAGACGTTCTGCAGCAGGACGCCTAGGCTGTTTACCGGATCCTTGAGGCCAAGGCCGATGAAGCTCAAGGCGGTCTCTGAGAGGACCATGTAGGGGAAGGAGATGACCAGGTCGACGATGATATAGCTGGTGAAGCTCGGCAGCAGATGGCGGCGAATGACGTGGCCTGGAGAGGCGCCGCAGAGCTTGGCTGCCAGCACATACTCCTGGCTGCGTTCGGACAGAAGATGGGTGCGCACGCGTCGGGCCAAAGTCGGCCAGCCGATGAAGCCGAGGATGATGGAGATGAAGAAGAAGCGCATCTCCGAGCTCCACTCCTGCGGAACGAAGGCGGCCAACGCCATAAAGAGAGGGATGGCCGGCACGGTTCTGACGGCATCCGTGATCATCTGCAGCACAGAGTCGATCCAGCCGCCGTAGTAGCCGGCGACGCCGCCGATCACCAACGCCAGAACGAAGGCGATGAAGACGCCGATGGTGCCGACGGCGAGCGAGGTGTAGATCGCGTGCATCGTGCGGGAAAAGATGTCCTTCCCTGAGGCATCCGTGCCGAAGAGGTGGATCTTGCCTTTGTCGACGCCGAAGAGGTGGATGTCGGATGTCAGAGCCTTGATCCCGAGATCCCAACGGTCGCCCGGCAAGTCGATCACGAAGTCGATCAGGCTGTACTCCCAGCCGCGCACGAAGAACTGTACGTAGTGCCGATCTTCTTTGTTGACTGTTGTTACCCAGCGAAAGTTCGTTTCAATCGAGCGAGTGCGCTCGACCCCGTAGATGAAGGGTCGCAAGGAAAACCCGTTATGGTCCCAGAACATGGGAATCTGTGGAGCGCCGTTCTCATAGTCCTTGTCGCGCCCGGCGATGGTCGGGTCATAAGGTGACAGGAAGGGCGCGAAGATCCCCATCAGGACCATCGTGATGAGGACGACGCCTGCAATCATCGCAGAGCGGTTCTTGCGGAAACGGGCCCAGATTAGCTGCGTCTGAGAGGCGGTGAAGTAGGCCTCTTTGCGCTTGCGTTCGTCGTCGCTCTCGAGCGCAATCGGGCGTTCGGCAATGTCGGTCATGACGATTCCCTCGCAAGCCTCATCCCAGAATTCCTTTTCTGATACGTGGATCGATCAGAGCCAGTAAGACGTCGGTCAGAAAGTTCACGGCGACGATCGAAGCGGTAAGCAGGAAGATGATGGCGCCGGCCAGTTGCTGATCGTTGGAGCGTGCCAATGCCTCGATCAGCAGGGCGCCGGCCTCGGTCAGCGTCATGATCAAGGCAACGATCGGAAGCTCGTTGAAGATGCGGTTGAGGTCGAAGCCGAGCGAGTTGAAAATCGGACCCAAGGCGTGGCGCGCCGGGTAACGCCACAGCAGGCGCGCGCCTGAGATGCCACGTGCCTCGGCGGCGGTGACGTAGAGTTTGCCGATTTCGTCCGACATGAGGGCGCGCACGGTCTGCAGCGCAAAGGCGGTGGCCGACCAACCGAGAATGATTACCGGTAGCCAAGCGCGACTGAGGAAATCCATAAACTTGTCGAACGACCAAGGTGCGTCGCGGTACTCCTTGCTGAACAGTCCTGTCAGCGTATCGCCGAATATCACCGTGGAGACGAGGATGATGATCAGGGCCAGAAGGAAGTTGGGCATCGCCAAACCGAGGTAGCTGACGAAGCGCAGAACGTTGTTGAGCAGGGGGCTCTTGGAGGTGGCGGCGATGATGCCGACCGGGATGGCGATGAGGTAGGCGAAGACCAGAGCGGCAAGACAGATGCCGAGGCTGATCAGGAACTTGTCGCCGAGAAGGTTGTTGATATCCATACGCAGGATGCAGCTCTGGCCGAAGTCCCCGTGGAGGAAGACGTCGCCGAGCCAGCTGGTCCAGCGCTCGAGGAAAGGTCGATCGAGCCCGAGGCGAATACGCTCAGCCTCGATATCCTCGACAGTGATGGACTGTCCTTGGGTGTTCTTGAAAGCCAGGTAGCGCTCGGCGCAGTCGCCGGGCACCAGTTCCATCAGCGTGAAGACGATCAAAGAGACAAGCAGCAGCGTGAAGACCGCCATCGCGGCGCGCGTGGCAGCGAAGCGGGCGAATTGCAGCATCGCGTCTGTTCCCCTGAACGCTACTTGCCCCGGAGCCGGGCCCCTTTTGCGGGGCCTCTTTCAGGTCTTTGCAGTTCTAAGCGTTGGAGCGGGCGGCCCAAAGCGGCGCACCCGCTCCACGCAATGGCCTCACCGAGGCGAAGTGTCCGACACCTTAGCTTTCGTCAGCCAGATACCACTGCTGCGGACGATAGGGATAGGTCCGATAGTACTCGTAGGACCAGGTCTTGAACTGCGGAAAGTTCTTCAGCGCGTTCCGGCGGTACACCGGGTTCGGCGCCTGTACCGTACCGAGGAAGAGCAGATTGCCCGTCATGTTCTCGACCAGCCGCGCGCCAAGCTTGGCTTGCTCTTCGCTACCCGGCTGGCTGGACTGGAAGGCGTTGATGTCATTGATCAGCTGATCGACGTAGGTCGGCGGCTTCACGCCTTTGGCCCCGTTCGAATCGATGTACTCGGCCCACAGCATACCGGTGCGGTGGTCGAAGTAGCCATCGAAGGGCGGGGTGAAGAGCGTGTTGTT
Organism: Rhodovibrionaceae bacterium; assembly: GCA_028282405.1. Lineage (GTDB taxonomy): Bacteria > Pseudomonadota > Alphaproteobacteria > Kiloniellales > DSM-21159 > JANQMX01. The sequence continues at coordinate 5,106 of JANQIA010000040.1, read as the reverse complement.
GCCGAGCACGATGGAGAGCGGCTGGCCTTTGATCCACATGCCGACATCGAGCTGGTTGGAGGATTGTGCCGAGCGATACTCGTCCGGCGTCACTTCCTTAACGGCGGTCTTGATGCCGACGTCAGCCCAGTGCTGACCGACCAGCTCGACCACTTGGCCGGGCACGCCCTGCGTTGCGAATTGCAGGTTCAGGGCGAGCTTGTCGCCGTTGGGAAGCTCGCGGAAGCCATCGCCATCCCGATCGACCATGCCGATCTCATCCAGCAGCTTCTTGGCCTGCTCCGGATCGTGCTGCGCGTAGTGCTCGGTCCACTTCGGGTCGACGAAATCCGGCTCCGGCGCGAAGCCGACGTACTGCCTCGGCACGCCGAGGCCGAAGTAAGCCAGGTCGTTGATCTCATCCCGGTTCATCGCCAAGGACATGGCCTTGCGGAAGCGGATATCGCCAAAGACCTTGCGCTTCTCCTCGTCAAAGGACGTAACGTTGAAGGAGAAGGTCGGCGAGGCGATGGTCGGCCGCAGGTCGACCGTATAGTCACCCTTCTCCTGGTTCTCCAGCAGGAGAGGGGCGGAGGGGAGCTGCAGGGACTGCGACTTGTAGTCGACCTCGGCGTTGACCAGCTTCAGGATCCGAACCTCATTTTCGTTGATGTAGATCTCGTCCTGACGGCTGATGTACGGCAGTTGATTGCCGGCCGTGTCCACCATGTGGAAGTAAGGGTTGGCCACCAAGTGCCGGCCCTCTGTCGTCTCCCGAACCATGATATGGCTTTCCAGGGTCGGCAGCGTCGCTTTCGGCAGGGACGCAACCTTGTCCGGGATGCTGAGCATGGGGGTCGCCGTGTCGGTCCAGTCCGAGCTGCCGTAGTAGGCAGCGATGGCGGCGTAGCCGGTTTCGAATCCGAGCGCCTGCGCAGCCTTGTCCGCATCCGGATTGATCGCCGGATGGAACTGGCCGAGGAAGTGCTTCGGCTGGAAGGGCTGAGCGTAGGAGGTGGCAAAGTGCGCCAGGAGCCCTGGCTTGGGCGCCGGCAGGTTGAAGCGCACAGTCTGCGGGTCGATGACGTCGACCGTCATGCGCTCGCCGCTGACCAGCACGTAGTCCTTCGGCTTGGCGATCACGTTTTCGTCGAGCGCCAGGTTGTCGTACCAGAACTTCACGTCCTCGGCAGTGAAGGGCGCCCCGTCCGACCACTGGTGCCCGTCGCGCAAGAAGAAGGTCAGTTGCGTGAAGTCGTCGTTCCAGTCCCAGTCCTTGGCGACGTTGGGAACGATGGTCACCAAATCGTCGGCGTAGCGCACCAGGTTGACGTGGCGAACGGAGAGAAAATCGGAGGTGCCGGCTTCGCTGGCATTAGACAGTGCGTCGAGCACCCCGCCATAGCGACCGATCTCGTCATAGGGCGCGACCACCAACGGTTCCTGCGGCAAGCGCTCGGCCAGTGGGGGCAGCGAAGGGTTGCCTTGGATCTCGGCATTGAGCTCCGAGATCTGCGGGTTCTCCTGGAACGTCAGCGTGCAACCGGCCAGCGATTCGAATTCGCTCAGCTCGTACTGCTGGGGATACTTGCCTTGCTTGCCGTGATCCTCGGCGACGGTGATCGCCATACAATCCGCAGCGCTTGCGGGCATGGCGGTTTGCAAGAGCAGAAGTGCTAGACCGGCACCGGACAGAACTGCCGTCTTGGTCAGATCTGCCGTTCTGATAAGCCTCATCGGAATCTCCTCTCCCTGTTCACACCAAAGAGTTCATATCAAGGAACTCTGCTGCAGCCCTCCAGCCGAACTCACCCTGGCAAGAAGGCCGCCGCTTCACTCAACTCTCTAGAAACAAAAGGATTTTGCGGAGCGAACCGGTCGGTTCGCTTCGTCGTGTTGCGATCTGCCTCTGTTGGGCATTTGTCCCGACCTGAGGTGATCGGAAGCCGTCCTCCCCTGTCAAACTCGCGCCGCCCTTTCCCTCGAGGCGGGTCTTATTGCCGAACGTCTCGGTCTTTCAGCAGCCGCCATTCCGTCAGGGCTCAAGGCCCCGCGCACTGCCGGTGACAAAGCAAGCTGCCGATCGGCGCATTAAACGAGCAAAGAGTGTCATTTATGTTACAGTCACAGTCATTTATCGGGAAACATGAGCGTGCGAGCGTAGCGTTTCCTGCACAGCAAGCGAGAGCGTGCTGCAGTCCGCTAGCCAGGTGTCTCGGATGCCTGGCAACACTTGCCCGACTGCGCGCCGAGCTATGGGAGGCCCTGGCAGCGCAAGTGCCGTCCTGGCAGACTGCGTCGTGCGCGGATCGCGCAAATGTCATCGACAAAGAAAGAGGGGAGGGGACGATGCAACTGCGCAGGACGCTAGTGCTAAAGGATGTGGTGGAGCGAGATCGCTGGGGGCAGCCTTGCGAACCCATCACACGGGTTGCGGCTGCCGCTGTAGTCGCGAATCCCCTTTCCGCCCGCTACGCGGCGGAGCTCGCGCCGCTCTTCGACATCGGCGGCGCGTTGGGCGAACGACTGATGGCCGAACTGTTTCCGCTCTTGCCCAAACCGGCGATCAGCTACGGCAAGGCAGCGCTGGTCGGCAGCTCCGGCGAGATGGAGCATGGCGGCGCCCTTGTCCACCCCAAGCTTGGCAAACCCATGCGCGCGGCGCTTGGCGGCGGCAAGGCGCTCATTCCCTCGAACGTCAAGCTTGGCGCACCGGGTTGTGCCATCGACGTGCCGCTCGGCCACAAGGACGAAGCCTGGTCCTTCGACCACTTCGACACGCTGACGCTGATGGTGCCGGATGCGCCATTGCCCGACGAGATCGTCATGATCGTCGCTCTGTCGGACGGCGCCCGGGTCGACCCTCGCTGCGGCAGCGGTCCGATTGTGGATTGAGCCCGACGCATACGGCGCGAGAAACCTCCTCTCCTTGTCCTCGGCGATGGACTGGTTAGCATACCAGTGGGTGATGAAACCGCTGGGGAAACGAGGCATGCGGACTTTCTTGGTCGTGGGCGTGGCGCTGTCGGGCACGCTAAGCCTTTGCCTGCTCGCTGAAAGTGGCGCCTTGGCGCAGGACTACGAGTACAATCCCGGTTTCCTGGCCGATGAGATCGACGGCCTGCCCCTCGAGATCTCGCGCGATCACGGCGATCCCTTCGGCGCGCCAGGCGATGCCGAGCACGCCATCATCACCGAAGGCAGCAGCGGCCTGACCTTCAGCGAGATCGAGATCCCGATGAACGGGGATGTCGGCAGATCGAGCCTGTTCTTTCGCATCTTTCCCGATGCCGCGACCGCCCAATCGCGCTTCCAGAACAGCTTGGTGACACGCGAGTCTCGCCTGAAAGGGGGCGGCTACCGCATCAGCACCAGCACGGTCCAGGCCTGGTACGAAGAACGCAGCCTCGATCTCAGCGTGAAGTGCGCCCACCGCCCGACGGACGGCGGTCCCGTGACGGAAGTGCGCTGTGCCTATCTGGCCGAGGGCAGCCAGACAATCGTCGGCACCTATACGCGCGGGCAAGATCTTTCCACACGCACCAACGAGATCCTCACCGAGGACCTCGTGCTCAATTCCTTCGTGATCGATGTCTCGCAACCTATCGTCGACGGGCTCGATCTGCTCGCCAAGGCCGAGGCGGCTTTGGTCGACCAGGGCAGCGAAGCCGCTTGGCCGCCGGGCGGCTGGCAGCTCGACACGCAAGCCTTGATCCGCCACTTGCGGGCTATGGCTTTCTTCGGCCGCGAGGACTGGCCGGCCTCCTTCGGATCGCCCCACGGCCTGGGGGTCGAGCGCCCCACCAAATGGGCGCGCGATCGCGGGGTCGCCGGCATCGTCACGCTACCGCTGAATACCCGCGACGCAATGAACGGGCTCGAGTTCTGGGTTTTCGAGACAGCGGCGCAGCGCCATGCGGACGATATGCAGTTCTCCTTCCTTTCCGCGGCCCAGGGACGACAGGCTGGCACGGTCGATACGACGACTTTCACCGAAACCAGCTTTGCCGGCGATGGTCACGACCGCGCCTTGACGGACATCACTTGCGGCCGGGTTAAGGTCGACCCGCGCGAGGGGCGTTGCGTCTACAAGCGGCCTGGTAGCCAGGTCGCGCTGGTCGTTTACCGTTACGGCCCGTCGCTGGACGACAAGAGCGGCGCTTGGGACGATTTCAATGACGATGCCGTGCAAGCCATCAGGGTGGGACTCGACAAGTTGGCCGAGGCGGAAGCGCCTTTGGTCGCGGCGCTACGCGAAGGCCGCCCGCCGCCGGCGCCGGGCCTCAAGGGCCTGCCGCAAAGCCAGGGTGCGGACCCCGGCGCTCAAACCCACGACGAGGCCTTCGTCGGCACCTGGCAGCTTTACCTGCCCATGGGCGCCGGCTTCGCGCGGCTGCAGCTCGCCTTCAATCCGGACGGCAGCTACGCTTTCACCTCCGACAGTCCCGCCGTCGATCAGCATAGTGGCCGCTTCACCGCGTTAAGTGGCGTTTGGTCGATCGTATCGCCGACTTGGCGGGATGAGGGCACCTACAGCTTCCCCGATCCCAACACCATGATCCTGACCGGCAAGCTCGGCCCCGGCGTATGGTCTCGGGTCAACTGAAGCGACCTTCCTGAAGCAAGCGTCTTCTGGTTTCGCGTCCATCAGGGTGTCGGCCAGGGTGCCGACACATGACTCTGGGTGCGGGACGCGCGCAGCACGATCTGGCGTCTGTGCTCAGAGCGAGTTGGCGTTCGACCCGAAGCCCACTGTCGCGTGCAGCGAGTTCTTCAAGTCGCCCTGAATGGTCCGAAGTAGAAAAAGAAAGAGGGGGTGGCTAGGCCGCCCCCTCCAGTGGGTACTATGGCGTTTTGCTTGTAAAGGCTCAGTGCTCCGCCGTTTACAGCGTATCCGGCGGCAACTGATCGTCGTCCTCCTGATGCGGGTCGTCGTCGACGTAGACGATATCCAGCGCCAGGTAGGTTTCGTTGCTAGTTTGCCCGAAGGCGTAGGAGTTGAGGTCCGACGCCGTGTTGAGCGGGATGGGCGACTCGCGGAACTCCGAGAAGAAGAGATCGAAGCCCTGGGTCGCGTCGTTGACGTCGCGGACCTCGATATCGTTCGGGTTCGAGAAGTCGACGGTG
>JANQIA010000026.1 GCA_028282405.1 Rhodovibrionaceae bacterium | reverse complement strand
GCCCTCGCGCGCCAAGAGGCTGGCGATCTTCATCAGATGGTTCTTCGAGACCCCGAAGCGCTCGGCCACCTCGGCGATGGTCAAGAGCTCGCCCTCCCGGACCGCCAGGTGCATCAGCAGCCGCAGGGCATAGTCGGATTGCACGTTCAACCGCATGGTCATCTCCTAATCATGCATATAATATACCTCTTTAACTCTGCGGACGCAAGAAATTAGTATCTGAAATGCATCTTTTGTGAAGACGGTGGAATTTCCCTGGAAGGAAAGCGCGGCAAAGGCCAGTCTAGGCGCCCCATGCCCGCCGCTCCCGAGCACACACCCGTCACCCGTTTGACCGCCAATGCCGCGCGGCGCATCGCCTTGGCCGCGCAGGGCTTTGGCGAAGCGCGGCCGAGCACGAGCGTCAACGCAGGCCACGCCGGCCGGGTGCTGGATCGCCTTTCGCTGTTGCAGATCGACTCGGTGAACGTGCTGGCCCGCGCCCACACCCTGCCCTTCTTCTCGCGGCTTGGCCCCTATCCCGACGGCCTCTTGGAGCGTCTGGCCTATGGCCGCAAGCGCCGGCTCTTCGAGTACTGGGCGCACGAAGCCTCGTTCGTCCCGCTGAGCTACCAGCCGCTGTTTCGCTGGCGCATGGCGCGCGCCGAGCGGGGCGAGGGCATCTACAAGGGCCTGGCGACGTTCGGGCGGGAGCGGCGCGACTTCATCGAGGCGGTCTATCGCGAGATCGCCGAGGCCGGCCCGATCAGCGCCGGCGAGCTGAGCGAAGGCGGCAAGGCGGAGGGCGGCTGGTGGGGCTGGAGCGACGGTAAGATCGCCCTGGAATTTCTCTTCTGGGCCGGGCGCATCACCACCGCCACGCGCAGGAGCTTCACCCGCATCTACGACCTGAGCGAACGGGTCTGGCCGGAGGAGGTGCAGGCCCTGCCGACCCCGTCCGTGGAGGAGGCGCAGCGCCAGCTTATCATGCTGGCGGCCAAGGCCCTGGGCGTGGCGACCGAGCCGGACTTGCGCGACTATTTCCGCCTCACCCCGGCCGACTCCAAGGCGCGCCTCGCCGAGCTGCTGGAGGAGGGCGCCCTGCTGCCGGTCGAGGTCGCCGGCTGGACGCAGCCCGCCTACCTGCACCCGGAGGCGCGGCGCGCGCGGCGCATCGCCGCCCGGGCGCTCTTGGTGCCCTTCGACCCGCTGATCTGGTTCCGCGATCGTACAGAGCGCCTCTTCGACTTCCACTACCGCATCGAGATCTACACGCCGGAAGCCAAGCGGGTGCACGGCTACTACGTGCTGCCCTTCCTGCTCGGCGACCGCCTGGTCGGGCGGGTCGACCTCAAGGCCGACCGGGCCGGCGGCACCCTCTTGGTGCAGGCCGCCCACGCCGAGCCCGGCGTTCCCCACGGCGAAGTCGCCGAGGCGCTGGCCGAAGAGCTGGCCCAGCTCGCCCTCTGGCTTGGCCTGGAGCGCATCGCCGTCATGCCGCGCGGCGATCTCGCCGGCAGCCTGACAAGTGCTGTGGCCACGGCCGTTTAGGCGATCCGCTCCAGCACCCCATCGGGCAGCCAGCCCTGCGCGCCCTCGGCGTTGGTCGCCATGACGAAGCCGCTCTCGGCGAAGTGGATGCTCACGGTCTCGCCCACCGCGATGGTCAGCTCCAGCGCATCGAAGGCGCGGGTCAGCCGCCAGGGCTCGTCGCGGCGGTCGAGCCAGGCGAGCGGCACCCAGCCGCCGCGGCCCACAGGGTCGGAGGCCCAGACCCAGCCTTCGATATCGGTCTGCTGCTCGAAGTCCGGCTGCACCGCCGCCCCGGCTTCGGCGCGAAAGGGCGCTTCGTAGGGCCGGCGATAGGCTTGCAAGGCCCGCGCCCGGCTGTCCTCGGGAAAGATCGTCAGCATGCTGCCCCCTTCATAATCTCATGCTCTGAGCTGCAAGAATATGCACAGATTCTGTTTTGCTTCGATTCCTGGACAAGGCGCGGAAGAATACATAGCTTCACTCCGGGAGGTTGAGGATGCAGGACTTCAGCGCGGCCTTCGGGCTCGCTTTCGATCTGATCTTATCCGGCAACGCGGACTTGGCGGAGATCGTTTTGCTGTCGCTGCAGGTCAGCCTGACGGCCGTGCTCTTCGCCTGCCTGATCGGCCTGCCGCTCGGCGCCGCCACGGCGATCTTCCGCTTTCCCGGCCGCGGCGCCCTGATCGTGTTGATGAACGCGATGATGGGCCTGCCGCCGGTGGTCGTCGGCCTCTTCCTCTATCTCATGCTGTCGAATGCCGGGCCGCTCGGTCCCCTCGCCCTGCTCTACACGCCGACGGCCATGATCATCGCCCAGAGCATCCTGGTCGCGCCCATCGTGGCGGCGCTGACCCGGCAGGTGGTCGCCGACCTGCACAGCGAGTACGACGAACAACTGCGCTCCTTCAGCGTCGGCCGCTGGGCCGCCGTCGGCACCCTGCTGTGGGACGGCCGCTACAGCCTGATGACCGTCGCCCTGGCCGGCTTCGGCCGGGCCATCGCCGAGGTCGGCGCGGTGATCATCGTCGGCGGCAACATCAATCACGTGACCCGGGTGATGACCACCACCATCGCGCTGGAGACCTCCAAGGGCAATCTCGCCCTGGCCCTGGCGCTCGGCATCATCCTGGTCGGTATCGCCGTGGCGGTGAACGCCTCGGTCATGAGTCTGCGCGCAACAGCAGCACGAGCCGCCTATGCCTGATGGAAGCCACATCGTCGATCTGCGGGCCTGCACGCCGGGACCGGTCCGGGAGATCCTGCCGCTGGAAGCGCGCGGGCTGACCTACGAAGCCGGCGGCCATCGCCTGATCGATGACTTGAGTCTCCGCTTCGAGGACAGCGGCTTGAGCGCCATCATCGGCCCCAACGGCGCCGGCAAGAGTCTCCTGTTGCGTCTGCTGCACGGGCTGATCGCGCCGAGCGGCGGCGAGGTGCTCTGGCGCGGGCAGGCGGCGGACGAGACCATCCGCCTGCGCCAAGCCATGGTCTTTCAGCGCCCGGTGCTGCTGCGCCGCTCGGTGGCGGGGAACCTACGCTATGCCCTGCGCCATGGCCGCAACGGCGCTGCCGGCGCTTCGGTCGGCAGCAGCGTCGAAGCGTGGCTGACCCGCGCCAACCTACTGCATCTGGCCGACCGTCCGGCGCGTTTGCTCTCCGGCGGGGAGCAGCAGCGCCTGGCCCTGGCCCGCGCCCTGAGCCGCCGGCCCGAGGTGCTGTTCCTCGACGAGCCGACCGCCAGCCTCGACCCGACGGCCACTCTGGCCATCGAGGAGCTGATCGGCCAGGCCAGGGCCGAGGGCACCAAGGTCATCCTGGTCACCCACGACCTGGGCCAAGCCAAGCGCCTGGCCGACGAGATACTGTTTCTGCACCGCGGGCGGGTCGAGGCCCGGGCGCCGACGGAACAGTTCTTCAGCGACCCCGAAAACGACAATGCCGCCGCCTTCCTGGCCGGCCGCCTGGTCTTCTGAATCCCGACACCCGAACAGACGAACGAAGAAGGAGAACCCCTCGATGATCCGTCGCCGTTTTCTCGCGCTCGCTGCGGCCCTGACCGTCGCAACGGGATTGGCCGCTCCCCTGCAGGCCGACGACAAGTTCATCATCGTCCAGTCCACCACCTCGACCCTGAACTCGGGGCTGTTGGATGCCATCCTGCCGCAGTTCACCGACAAGACCGGCATCGAGGTGCGGGTGGTCGCGGTCGGCACCGGCCAGGCGATCAAGAACGCGCGCAACGGCGACGGCGACGTGCTGCTGGTCCATGCCAAGCCGGCCGAGGAGAAGTTCGTGGCCGATGGCTACGGCGTCGCCCGGCACGACCTGATGTACAACGACTTCGTCATCGTCGGGCCGAAGGACGACCCGGCGGGCATCGCCGGCATGCGGGACATTTTGCCGGCCCTCGAGCGGATCGCCCAGGCGGCGGCGCCCTTTGCCTCGCGCGGCGACGACTCCGGCACCCACAAGAAGGAGCTGCGGCTGTGGAAGGATGCCGGCGTCGACCCGGCGGCGGCGAGCGGCACCTGGTACCGCGAGACCGGCTCCGGCATGGGCGCGACGCTCAATACCGCCGTCGGCATGAACGCCTATACCATGAGCGACCGGGCGACCTGGATCGCCTTCCAGAACAAGGGTGACTTCGCCATCGCCGTGGAAGGCGACCCGGCGCTGTTCAATCAATACGGCGTCATCCTGGTCAATCCGGAGAAGCACGCCAACGTCAAGGCGGAGTGGGGCCAGGCCTTCGTCGACTGGCTCGTCTCCGGCGAGGGCCAGACCGCCATCGCCGCCTTCGAGGTCGACGGCCAGCAACTCTTCTTCCCCAACGCCAAGGAAGGCGGCGGGAGTTAGGAGCGGCGGCGCAGGCGACGGGCTGACCAGTCCCTCCGCATGTCATCCCGGCCAAGGGCGAAGCCCGCGAGCCGGGAACCATGTTGGGGTCCGCGCGGGCCGATAGATGGACCCCGGATGTCACCTCTCACGAGGTTCCTCCGGGGTGACGAGTGGAGGGGCCGCGGGCGGCGCAATACCACAGACTGTCACCCCGGACTTGATCCGGGGTCCATGGCGAGGCTTGGCGCGGACTAACGAACAATGGGCGCTGGCCGATGAATGCCTTCGGCACCTCGCTATCGCGAGCCCGGACACGCGGGCTTCGCCCTTGGCCGGGATGACAATCAGTGGTGCTGGGCCGTCGGTTGGCTCGATCAACCGGTGCTGGCGCGACCGTACTCCCCCTAAAACCCGTTGAACTGCACCTCGCCGAGGCAGGCGATGTCGTAGCCGCCGAGCTCGGCGGCGCGGGCGGCGAAGGCTGGCGTGCGGCAGAAGGCCAGGAGGCGCTGCATCGGCGGCTCGAAGTAGTGCCGGCGCCAGAGGGCGATGTCGTAGCGCTCCTCCACCAGGGGCACGAAGTCGAGCCGGTACTGGCGGGCAACCGCCTCGATGGCGAAGCCGGCGTCGGCCTTGCCCTCGGCGACGGCGGAGGCGACGTCGGCCTCGCTGCGCGCCGGCGGCGAGACCAGGGTGATGGCCGCATCGGCCAGGCCCTCGACCTGCAGCAGGTGGTCGAGCAGCAGGCGGCTGCCGGCCTGGCTTTGCCGCGGGATGACCCGGCAGCCGGCGAGGTCGGCCAAACCGGCGAGGCCCTTGGGATTGCCTGGAGGCACCACGAGCCCTTGCTGCCGCCGGGCCCAGCCGATCATCACGATGGGCAGGCCGGGGAGGGCCTGGGCCACGTGCTCCCGGTTCCAGTCCCCCTTTCCGTCCTGCGCCGCCGGCTCGTAGACATGCAGGCCGGCGCCGAGCAGCTCGCGGCGGCCGAGCCGCTCCAGCCCGTCGAGGCTGCCGCCGTAAAGGGTCGCCAAATCGCTGCCGGACTCGCGCAGGGCCCAATCGAGCAGAGGGTCGTGGCTGCCGCCGATGACCGGGGGCAGCCGATCCAGGCCGTCGAGATGGTCGCGATGCTCGACGTGCTTGAGCACCCAGCTTTCCACCAGCCCGCGGGGAAACAGCAGCTTGCCGGTGACGCGGCTGAAGGGGATCGCCTCCTCGCTCACCAGCTCATAGATCTTGCGCTCCTTGAGGCGCAGCAGCTCGGCGACTTCCTTGGTGGTCAAAAACTCCGGCATGGCGCCCGCTTCGAGACTCCGCCGCTACAGCCGGCCCATCTCGAACTCCTGGCAAGAGAGGCCGAGCAGAGAGATGCCCTCTTCCAGGTAATCGCCGAGCAGGGGCATGCCGAGCAGGTAGGCGGCCGTGCGGTTGTTGTGGGCGTCGGCCGCCTGCTGGCGCACCTCGGCCCAGTCGTCGGCGGTGTAGTCGTCGCGGCCGAGCCAGGCCAGGGTCACGAGATCGATCTTCTCGTCGTAGCTCAGGCCGTCGATGAACTCGGTGAGCTCTTCCTGCACCGGATCGTCGGGATAGTCCTCCAGCACCTCGCGCATGTCCTCGTCGCCGGGATTGGAGCCGGGCTCCGGCTCCACCACCTCAACCTTGACGTCGAATTCCCGTGCTTTGACGATGAGGAAGCAGACGTGCTCGAGGGCAATGGTCAACAAGGCAACTCTCCCTTTCCTGGGCTTCGGCGATGGTTCTTCGACAATTCTCAACTCTAGGCGCCGACCCGAAGGCGCCCTTTGACACAGGTCAGCCTGCGCTTTCAAGTGGGGCGGCATGACGGCAGGCGCCTTCCCCCACCTCTTCTCCCCCATCACCGTGGCGGGGCGGGAGATCAAGAACCGCATTCTCTCGACCGGCCACGACACCAACCTGCCGGCCGACGGCAGCGTCAACGACGCCTTGATCGCCTACCACCGGGCCCGTGCCAAGGGCGGCGCCGGGCTGATCGTCACCCAGGTCTCCGGCGTGCACGAGACCGCCCGCTATACCAGCCACATGCTGATGGCGACCGAGCCGGACTGCATTCCCGGCTTCCGCCGCCTGGCGGAGAGCTGCCAGGCCGAAGGCTGCCGCCTCTATGGCCAGCTCTTCCACCCCGGCCGGGAGATCATGGAAAGCGGCGACGGCGCCCTGCCGGTCGCCTACGCGCCGAGTGCTGTGCCGAGCGAGCGCTTCCACGTCGTGCCCCGGCCGCTCGACCTGGCGCTGATCGAGGAGATCGTCGCCGGCTACGGCACCGCGGCACGGCTGATGGCCGAGGCGGGCCTGGACGGCGTCGAGATCGTCGCCAGCCACGGCTACCTGCCGGCCCAGTTCTTGAGCCCGCGCACCAACCTGCGCGAGGACGCCTACGGCGGCAGCCTCACAGGACGGTTGCGCTTCCTGGAGGAGATCGTCGCCGCCATTCGCGCCGAGACCAACGGAGAGATTGCGGTCGGCCTGCGCATCTCAGGCGACGAGAAGGATCCCGAGGGGCTTGAGGAGAGCGAGTCGCTGGCGGCCATCGAAGCGCTGGCGCCCAGCCTCGACTACGTCAACGTCATCGCCGGCAGCTCGGCTTCTTTGGCCGGCGCCATCCACATCGTCCCGCCCATGGCCATCGAGACCGGCTATCTCGCGCCCTTCGCCGCCCAGGTGAAGGCCAAGGTCGCCATCCCGGTCTTCGTTGCCGGGCGCATCAACCAGCCGCAGATCGCCGAGGGCATCCTCGCCACCGGCCAGGCCGACATGTGCGGCATGACCCGCGCCATGATCTGCGACCCCGAGATGCCCAACAAGGCGCGGCGCGGCGAGACCGAGGATATTCGCGCCTGCATCGCCTGCAACCAGGCCTGCATCGGCCACTTCCACCTCGGCTATCCCATCTCCTGCATCCAGCACCCGGAAACCGGGCGCGAGCTGCGCTTCGGCACCCGGACCCCGGCCGCCAAGCGGCAGAAGGTTCTGGTCGTCGGCGGCGGACCCGGCGGGCTGAAGGCGGCCGCGGTGGCAGCCGAGCGCGGCCACGACGTCAACCTCTACGAAGCCGCCGGCCAGTTCGGCGGCCAGGCGCTGCTCGCCCAGCTCCTCCCCGGCCGGACGGAATTCGGCGGCATCGCCACCAATCTGGTGCGGGAGGCGGAGCGGGCCGGCGCCAAGCTCCTCAAGAACAGCCCCGTCGACGCCGCGCTGATCGCCCGCGAAGCGCCGGACGCCGTCATCCTGGCCACCGGCGCGGTGCCGCAGGCCCCGCAGCTCGAACTCGGCGAGGACGCCCACGTGGTGACCGCCTGGCAGGTGCTGCAGGAGGGCGCCAACGTCGGCCAGCGGGTGGTGGTCACCGACTGGCGCTGCGACTGGGTCGGACTCGGCCTGGCCGAGCGTCTCGCCCGCGACGGCTGCCACGTCCGCCTGATGGTCAACGGCCTGATGGCGGGGCAGAGCATCCCCTTCTATGTGCGCGACCAGGCGGTCGGCAGCCTGCACCGCCTGGGCGTCGAGATCACCCCTTACGCCCGGCTGTTCGGCGCCGACGGCGACAGCGTCTACCTGCAGCACACCGCAAGCGGCGAAGCCATGGTCTTGGAGGCGGTGGATACCCTGGTGGTCTGCCAGCCGCCGCAGCCCAACGACGCGCTCGCCGAGGCCCTCGGCGGCTATCCGGGCCCGGTGCATCGGGTCGGCGACTGTCTCGCCCCGCGCACGGCGGAAGAGGCGGTGCTGGAGGGCCTGAAGGTCGCCAGCGCGCTTTAGGCCTTGCCACAAAGAACAAGGGACGTAACGCGAGCTTAAGTTTTCACATCAACAAGCTATAGTGACGAACGACCGCACAAGAAGCCGCCTCCGCCCCACGAGAGACCGGCCGCGCGACCAGGTCGAGGAACGCCTGCCATGCCCGCCTATCAAGAAGAACATCTCGCCCCCTTGATTCAGGACGCCGTGCGCGCCGCCCGAAAGGACTGCGCCCCCAGCAACGGCGGCAAGTACAACGGCGCCCTCGCCGGACAGTTCGTCGAGGCCTTCTATGCCAACGTCTCGCCGAGCGACCTGGTGGGAGAGGCCTCCGAGACCCTGGCGAAGGCCGCGCTCTCGCTGCTCGACTTCGCCGAGACGCGCGAAGCGCATACCGCCAAGATCCGGGTGCGCAACTCCGACGACTGCGAGGCCAACTGGCGCTCGGTCCACACGGCGATCGAAATCATCAACGACGACATGCCGTTCCTGGTCGACTCGATCACCGCGGCGCTCAACCACATGCGGGCCGAGGTCCGCCTGGTCATCCACCCGATCATCCCGATCGAGCGCGACGAGTCCGGCAAGCTGGTCGGCCTCGCCAGCTACGAGGACGCGGAGCTGTCAGGCCTGCGCGGCGAGTCCTGCATGCTCATCCAGATCAACGAGCAGCCCGAGGCGCGCCATGCCGCCATCGTCGAGCGGCTCGCCGGCGTGCTGAAGGACGTGCGCGCCGCGGTCGAGGACTGGCGCATCATGCGCGAGCGCTGCCGCGAGCTGATTCGCGAGATCGAGCGGACGCCGCCCAAGCTGCCGCGCGCCGAGATCTCCGAGGGCATCGCCTTCCTGGAATGGTTGAACGACGAGAACTTCACCTTCCTCGGCTACCGGGAATACAGCTTCGAGGGCAAGGGCAAGTCAGGCGTCGCCCGCATCGACCCGGACGCCGGCCTCGGCCTGCTGCGGGAGATGGACTATTCGGTCTTCGACGGCCTGCGCAATCTGGGCCAGCTCCCCTCAGACGTGCAGGGCTGGGTGAAGTCCCGCAAGCTGCTGCGCATCGCCAAGGGCAACCGCCGCTCGACCGTGCACCGCAACGCCCACGTCGATGCCATCGCCATCAAGCGCTTCGACGCCAAGGGTCAGGTGATCGGCGAGCGGCTGTTCATCGGCCTCTTCACCTCGCAGGCCTATTCACGCTCGCCCCGGCTGATTCCCCTGCTGCGGCAGAAAGTCGACGGCGTGCTGCAAAGCTCGGGCTTCCCGCCCAACAGCCACGACTACAAATCGCTGCAGCACGTGCTGGAGACCTATCCGCGCGACGAGCTGTTCCAGATCTCCACCGAAGAGCTCCGGCGCATCTCCAGCGGCATCGTCCATCTGCAGGAACGCCAGCGCACAGCACTCTTCGTCCGCCGCGACCTCTTCGAGCGCTTCGTGTCCTGCCTGATCTTCGTGCCGCGCGACCGCTTCGATGCGCGCCTGCGCGGCAAGCTGCAGGACATTCTGGCGGAGGCCTTCCACGGCCGGATC
>JANQIA010000498.1 GCA_028282405.1 Rhodovibrionaceae bacterium | reverse complement strand
GTGGTCATCCGTCGCTTGGAAGAGGACGAGAAGACTGCCGGCGGCATCATCATCCCCGACAGCGCCAAGGAAAAGCCGATGCAGGGCCAGGTCCTGGCCGTCGGTCCCGGCAGCCGCAACGAGAAGGGCGAGGTGGTTCCGCTCGACGTCCAGGCCGGCGACACCGTCCTGTTCGGCAAGTGGTCCGGCACGGAAGTCCGCATCGACGGCGAAGACGTTCTGATCATGAAAGAGTCCGACGTCATGGGCGTGATCGAAGGCAAGCCCGCTGCCCGCAAGAAAGCTGCTTAAACTTTTAAGGACATCCGAAAATGGCTGCTAAAGAGGTTAAATTCTCCTCTGACGCCCGTGCGCGCATGCTGCACGGCGTCGATATCCTGGCCGATGCGGTCAAGGTTACTCTCGGCCCCAAGGGCCGCAACGTCGTGCTCGACAAGTCGTTCGGCGCCCCGCGCATCACCAAGGACGGTGTGACGGTCGCCAAGGAAATCGAGCTGACCGACAAGTTCGAGAACATGGGCGCCCAGATGGTGCGCGAGGTTGCCAGCAAGACCAATGACATCGCTGGCGACGGCACCACCACCGCCACCGTTCTGGCCCAAGCCATCGTGCGCGAGGGCTCGAAGCTGGTTGCCGCCGGCCACAACCCGATGGACCTGAAGCGCGGCATCGACCTCGCTGTGGACTCGGTCGTTGCCGAGCTGCAGAAAAAGTCGCGCAAGATCACCAGCAACGACGAGATTGCCCAGGTCGGCACCATCTCCGCCAACGGTGACGCCGAGGTCGGCGACATGCTGGCTCAGGCCATGGAGAAGGTCGGCAACGAGGGCGTCATCACGGTCGAGGAGGCCAAGAGCCTCGAGACCGAGCTCGACATCGTCGAGGGCATGCAGTTCGACCGCGGCTATCTCTCGCCCTATTTCGTGACCGACGGCGAGAAGATGCTGGTTAACCTGGAAGACCCCTACATCCTCATCCACGAGAAGAAGCTCTCCAGCCTGCAGGCCATGCTGCCGGTTCTGGAGTCCGTGGTGCAGTCCGGCCGTCCGCTCCTCATCATCGCTGAGGACGTCGAGGGCGAGGCGCTGGCCACCCTGGTGGTCAACAAGCTGCGCGGTGGCCTCAAGGTCGCGGCCGTCAAGGCGCCGGGCTTCGGCGATCGCCGCAAGGCCATGCTGCAGGATATCGCTATCCTGACCGGTGGCACGGCGATCAGCGAGGACCTGGGCATCAAGCTCGAGAACGTCACGCTCGACATGCTGGGCCAGGCCAAGAAAGTGGTCATCACCAAGGAAGAGACCACGGTGGTCGAGGGTGTCGGCAAGAAGAAGGACATCCAGGCTCGTTGCAGCCAGATCCGGGCTCAGATCGAGGAGACCACGTCTGACTACGATCGCGAGAAGCTCCAGGAGCGCCTGGCCAAGCTCGCCGGCGGCGTTGCGGTCATCCGTGTCGGCGGTGCGACCGAGGTCGAGGTGAAGGAGCGTAAGGATCGTGTCGATGATGCGCTCAACTCCACCCGTGCCGCGGTCGAGGAGGGCATTCTGCCGGGTGGCGGTGTCGCCCTGCTGCGTGCCGGTGCGTCGCTCGAGAAGATGAAGATCGAGAACGAAGAGCAAAAAGCCGGCGTCGACATCGTGCGCCGTGCGCTCCAGTCCCCGCTGCGTCAGATCGCGCAGAACGCCGGGGCCGATGGCTCGATCGTGGTTGGCAAGGTTCTCGAGACGAAGGACTACAACTTCGGCTTCGATGCCTCGACCGACACCTACAGCGACCTGATCAAGAGCGGCATCATCGACCCGGCCAAGGTCGTGCGCGCCGCGCTGCAGGATGCCGCTTCGGTGGCCGGCCTGCTGATCACCACCGAAGCGATGGTGGCCGAGAAGCCGGAGAAGAAGTCGGCTGCGCCCGCCGCTCCGGACATGGGTGGCATGGACTTCTAAGGTCCTTCCATCTTGTTATCTTGCGAGGGGCCGCAGCATCGCTGCGGCCCCGTTGCTTAAAACTCACCGTTGCTGAAGCTCTTGGCTAGTTCCAAGAACTTCTTTGTAAATATCGAAATATTGTTGAGGGTCTTTTTTAGGTTTTCTGAAGCTTCTGCGGTTCGTCTCAATCTTTCTGAGATGGAAATAGTTTCCTCCGGAACCTTTTGTACGAAGCGGCGAGGAGGGTTTTTTACATTTTCTCCAAGAATCACGAGAGTTTGGTTCAATAGGGCGATCAAATCGAGCTTGTCAAAGTAGGCGTCGGCACTATTGTCGTCATTTAATTGGCTAAGACATTTTTTTAAAGAGACGCGAATTTGATGAATTTGATTTGATACTGATTGATCTCTCGTCCGAAAGGCGGGATTAAAGGCAGTATCTTCTTTTTCAGGTTTGTCACTCTCAGGTGTTTTTTCGGACTTAGCCTTGGGTGAAGGGCCTAAAAGAGATTGTTCAAGATATTCCAGAGCCATCAAAATGGCTCTTGGTGTTTCGGCAAGCTTCTGTTTTTCATTCAGCTCCTTTCGCAGACAGGCAACAATCTTAACTACGGTGCCTGCATCTAGACTTGCCCCCTCAAACTCACCCAAAATCTTGCCGACTGTTGTGCGCGACAACGAAGTTTTGTCGGAAAACTCTTTCCGTCCTAGATCCAAGTACTGAGTTAAAACATGAATGGACTGAAGCTGAGAGGAGTTCAGCACGATGCTTGTGGCGCCGTATCTCATTGGTGTGCCGATCCGATAAATAAGGTGCTTTGTTCGGCATGCTGTTTTAGGGAGGGTGTTTAGTCATTACAAACAACTTTAAGAGTGTTTGCGGTGTGTTGCTGGCAGGCGGCTTGGCTCGACGCATGGGCGGGGGCGACAAGTGTCTGCGCCTGCTGGCTGGCCAGCCAATCCTGGCGCATGTGATTTCACGCGTGCGTCCTCAAGTCGACGCGCTGGTGATTAACGCGAACGGCGATTCATCTCGCTTCGACGATTTCGCGTTGCCTGTCGTCGCCGACGTGATCGAGGGCTTCGCCGGCCCGCTCGCGGGGGTGCTGAGCGGGATGGCTTGGGCCAAGGCCCACGCACCGAACTGCAGCCATGTGGTCACGGCTCCGACCGATGCGCCCTTCTTGCCAGCCGATTTGGTGGGCCGTCTGGTGGCTGCTTTGGACGAGCAAGGCGCCGAGCTCGCCTGCGCCGCATCCGGCGGCCGCACCCATCCGGTGTGCGGCCTCTGGCCTGTTGCCTTGGAAGACGAGCTCCGCCAGGCCATGGAGCGGGACGACATCCGCAAGGTGGACGTTTGGACCGCGCGCTACCGTCTCGCCCAAGTGGACTGGCCGAGCGAACCGCTCGATCCCTTCTTCAATGCCAACCGCCCCGAGGATCTGGCCATGGCGGAGACCATGATCGCGGCCGCCGCGCGATAGGCCCGTTGTCATAAAAGAATCTCCCGCTACATCCGGGGCTGGTTGGAATGCTGCATTGCAAAATGCGGCATAGCCTCCATAACCTGAGCCACGAGATTGCAACGTTGCGACCGCATAGGGGCCGCCCGGTCCGGAACGCAACGTGTGCGACGGGACCATGCGGGATCAGGAAGGGAGCAAAGCAATGGGACAGCTTGCCGGCAAAGTCGCCATCGTGACGGGGTCGACCAGCGGGATAGGCTTGGGGATTGCCGAGGCGCTTGCCGCGGCAGGCGCAAAGGTCATGCTGAACGGGCTCGGCGACCCCGCTGAGATCGAAAAGACGCGCGGCGACCTGGCCGAGCGCCACGGGGTCGAGGTGGCCTATTCGGATGCCAACCTGATGGATCCCGATGCCGTCGCCGCGATGGTTGCCGAGACCGAACAGAAGCTCGGGCCCGTCGACATCCTGGTCAACAACGCCGGCATCCAATTCGTCTCGCCCGTCGAGGACTTCCCGCGCGACAAGTGGGACGCCATCATCGCGCTCAATCTCTCGGCGGTTTTTCACGGTACCAAGGCCGTGCTTCCCGGCATGAAGGAGCGGCGCTGGGGCCGCATCGTCAACATCGCCTCGGCCCACGGCCTTGTCGCATCGCCCTTCAAATCCGCCTACGTCGCCGCCAAGCACGGTGTGCTTGGCCTGACGAAGGTCGTCGCACTGGAGAACGGCGAGTATGGCATCACGGCCAATGCCATTTGCCCGGGCTACGTGCACACCCCGCTGGTCGAGAAGCAGATCGACGAGCAGGCCAAGGCCCATGGCATTCCGCGAGAGGACGTGGTCAAGAAGATCATGCTCGAGCCGCAGCCGACCAAGGAGTTCGTCGGTGTCGACGAGCTCGGTGCCTTCACGGTCTTCCTCTGCACCGATCAGGCGCGTTCGATCACCGGAGCCGCCCTGCCGGCCGATGGCGGCTGGACGGCGCGTTAGGACCCGACGCGTGGCGGAGAAGACGACCGGGCGGCGCCGGACCACTCCTGGCAAAGCGAAGACGGGTGCAAGCACCTCTACGCGGCGCGCATCGACGGCGAAGGCTGCGAAACCGGCTGGCGCGCCGACTGTAGCGGCCGACGGCAGCAAGCCGGTGAATCTGGCGCTTCAGGGCGGCGGTGCCCACGGCGCCTTCGGCTGGGGTGTGTTGGACCGCTTGCTGGAGGAGCCGCAACTGTCCTTCGAGGGCGTCTCGGCTACGTCGGCCGGCGCCATGAACGCAGTCGTCCTGGCGCACGGTCTGACCGTGGGCGGCCGTGACGGGGCGAAGGCATCGCTCGAGAGCTTCTGGCAGCAGATCAGCGAGTCGGCCGATTTCAGCCCTCTGCGGCCGACGATGCTGCAGGAGATGACGAGCGACTACAGCGCGCCGTCTCCGGCCTTCCTGTTCTTCGACATCATGACCCGGCTGGTGTCGCCCTATCAGTTCAATCCGCTCAACATCAATCCCTTGCGTCAGGTGCTTGAGAACAGCGTCGACTTCGACCGGGTTCGCACCGCGTGCCAGCTCAAGCTTTTCATCAGCGCCACCAACGTACGCACTGGAAAGGTTCGGATTTTCCGCAACCATGAGGTCACGCTCGATGCGGTGATGGCCTCAGGCTGCCTGCCCTTCCTGTTTCATGCCGTCGAAGTGGAAGGGGAGGCCTATTGGGATGGGGGCTATATGGGCAACCCGGCCATCTATCCCCTGATCTACCACTGCGACTCGCACGACGTGGTGATCGTCCATATCAATCCGCTCTATCGCGAAGAGGTGCCGACCGAAGCCGGGGCGATCCTCAATCGCATCAACGAGATCTCGTTCAACTCTTCGCTCATGCGCGAGATGCGGGCGATCGCCTTCGTGACCCAGCTAATCGACGACGAGCAGCTCCACGGCCGGGCGATGAAGCGCATGCTGATCCACTCGATCGAGGCGGACGAGGTGATGCGCGATCTCGGCGTCCATACCAAGATGACGCCGAGCTGGCGCTTCCTGACCCACCTGCGCGATCTCGGTCGACACCACGCCGACGCCTGGCTGGCCGGCTCGCTCGACAAGGTCGGCCGGGAATCCAGCGTCGATATCCGCGAGAAGTATCTCTAACTGGCCAGGATTTGGCGTAGGTCGCTTCCGGAGCGGAACTCCTGTTCCGGCTGCTATTCCGGCCAGCGTTGGGCACCGTGTCGAATGCGAAGCACCTCGATCCGCTCTCGAATTCGATAGATGGCGATGTACGGCGTGTTGGCGATGATCAATTCGCGTGTGCCTTCCACCCTGCCAACGCGGCCTATGCGCGGATAGAAGGCCAACCCGGAAACCTGCTCGACGATCCGCCGAATTGTCGCTTCGGCGGCGCCGGGGCTGTCTTGGGCTATATACTCACCAATGTCGTCGAGATTGCGCCGAGTGCGCTGTGTCCAGACGATCTCATCCATCTTTGACGAATTTGCGTACCGTCGCTTTCAGCTCAGTCGAGGTGGCAAAGTCGCCAGCGTCGGCCTCTCTGATCGCCTGCCTGGTCACCTGGTCGTGCCAAGCTTGGTCGTCTTCTGGCGGCGTAGCCGCAGCAGGCTTGATCGCGTCACGCGTCTTGAGGGGCTTCTTGTCGTCCTGCGTCATGATGGCAGCATACAGCAGGGCAAGCCGTTCTTCTAGGCTCGCAGGATTGACTGCAATTCCATCCAAGGCTTAGCGCGCCGTGTGGATGCGGTCTCGGAAGCTGGCTTTCAGCCAGCGCCAGATCTGCTGCCACCAAGTGCCGGCGTTGTCGAAACGCTGGTCGAGCTCGAGGCGGGCGAGGAAGGGCTGCCAGACCTCACCCTTGAAGTAGACCCAGAGACGCCAAAGCGCGATCACCAGCAGGCCGAACAGCAAGAAGCCGATGGCGCGCTGCCAGGAGAAGGGCGTGTCGTTGGGGCCTGCCGCAGGCTCCAGGCTGACGGCGTTGGGAAACATGGAGAGGAACTCGATGCGCCAGCCGTAGTGCTTGACCGCCACCCAGCGCGGCGCTTCCTCCGTGCTGGTGTAGCGCTGGGCCAGGGTCTGCAGGTTTCCGGAGTCGAACTTGAAGTACCAGGGGAAGCCCCAACCGGTCTCCTCGTTGCGATAGACCCGTGGTTGGCCATCGGGCCAGACCGCGTTGATGAAGCGCACGTCACGGGTCATGCCGACGGCCGTGTTGGAAACGCCTTCCTGCGGTACGCCGGCGGCGCCGACGTCCATACGTTTCACGTCGGTGCCGACGATGTACACGGTGTCGTAGCTCGGCAGGTAATAGTTCAGGAACAAGACGGCCAGAATCAAAGGGATGCCCCTAAGAGTCCAACCGATGATATGGCCCACCATGCTTGTTGCCCTTACCGCCCTAGCTGCTGAGTTTCACACCAGCTTTATATAGGCGACCGGCCCGCCGGGTTGAATGCCATTCGACGGCTGTCGAGGCCCTTGAGCCCCCGAAAATGGGCCCGCGGCGGCGGCCAGGCCGCATCGCCCAATCGCATAGCCCATCGGGGCGCCGGACGCTCCCTCTGCGCCTCGCCGCTTGACGGGCCGCATTCTCACCCTCATCTCTCGTGAATTATTCTCCGTGGGCTTGGAAGAGAATTCCGGCGGTGAGCGGCACCGACAAGATCTGCGAGAGCCTGCCGCTTGGCATCGTTCTCGAAAAGGCGTCCATCGAGCATCGTTGGGCGAGCCATCGTTGGCGTCCGGTCGACGTCATTCCCGGTGCCCCGCCGCTCGACCCGACGGGTCCCTGGCGCGTGCTCGACAGCGGCGAGCGCTGGACCCGCTTTCACGCCGGCACCTTGCCGATCGAGCTGTTCCGGAAAGAGACGGAAGGCTACCGCCTCAACCTCAGTCAGGAACCGCCGCGTCTCTTCGTGGTCCTCCGCAGCGGAGAGGATGCGGAGAGCGAGCACGACTGGGTGCCGATCCATGCCACGGCCTGTCCTTACGAAGCGCAGGACTATCTCGACAGCGGCGACGATATGGTGGAGGCGGTTGCCATGCCGCCGGCGATCGTCGCTTTCGTGCAGGACTTCGTCGACCGCTATCACGTCGACGAGCCCTTCGTGAAACGCAAGCGCAAGCCGCACGACCCCCGCAAAATGCGCTTTGCCGGAGCCGGCCAAGCGCCCGTCGACCGCAGGCGGCGAGGGCGCGCGACCGGGGGGCGCGAGGGGTGAGCGACGACGACAGCTTCCTGTCGCGCTGGGCGCGGCGCAAGGCCGAGGTCCGAGAGGTCGAGGCGGCGGACGCCGCCGCTGTGCAGGAAGCACCGGAGGCCGATCTTCCGGCTGAGCTGGAGGATCGCGACCGACCCGTCACCGAGGAGGAGATCGCCGCGCTTCCCGATCCGGACAAGCTGGAGCACGGCGCTGACTTTAAGCCCTTCCTGCGCCCCGGCGTTCCTCAGGCTTTGCGACAGCGCGCGCTTCGTCGGATTTGGCGGGTCAATCCCGCCATCGGTTTTCTCGACGGGATGAACGAGTACGATCTGGACTACACGGATGCGGCGACGGTGGTCGACAATTTGAAGACCGCCTATCAGGTCGGTCGGGGCTTCGTG
>JANQIA010000397.1 GCA_028282405.1 Rhodovibrionaceae bacterium | reverse complement strand
TCGGCCGCAAATCACAGGCCGGATACATGACCGCTCCCCAACCAACTGCCGAAACTGCCATTCGACCCTTGCCAGAGCGGGGCCGTCCATACATGACAGAGTAGGGGAAAGGCTCAGCCGGCCCCCATCGCCTCGCGCGGCAGCTTGACGTCGAACTCGGCGCGTACGCGGGCATCGATCTCCGGCGCGATGTGCCGCGGATGATGGCTGGCCAGGATTTCCTGCGTGCGCTTCATCGCCCGGTCGAGGATCACCTCGCGCTTGGACTCCTCCCACTCCTTGGGGCTCATGCGGTCGGCCACCTCGGGATAGACGTAGTCCTTCTGCATCAGCCCCAGGGTCTGGGCGTGGCCCAGGTAGTGGCCGGGGCCGTTGAGGCAGACGTCGCGGATGACTTCGACCGACAGGCTCTCGTCGGTCACCTCGACGCCGCGCACGGTGCGCAGAGCGGCGCCGATGGCGTCGTTGTCCATCACCAGGCTTTCCATGCAGCAACCGAGCAGGGAGGCGTGCATCCCGGCCGACTCGTAGACCAGGTTGGCGCCGGAGTTGCCGACCAGGGCGTAGTTGTAGCCCTTCTCGAAGCCGGCCTGGGCGTCCGGCACCTTGGAGTCGGTCATGCCGGCGCAGACGCCGCCGGTCAGGTCGTAGAAACGCGCCATCTGGGCGCAGGCGGACATCAGCAAGGCCTGCTCGCCCGAGCCGCCGGACATGGCACCGGTGCGCAGGTCCGAGACGAAGGGCCAGGTGCCGAAGATCGCCGGTGCACCGGGCACGATGGCGTTGACGTAGACCAGGCCGGCCAGGACCTCCGCGACCTCCTGCACCACGGCGCCGGCAATGGCCGCCGGGCTGGTGGCCCCGGCCTGCCCGGCCGCCAGCAGCAGCACCGGCATGCCACCGCGCACCGCCGTTTCCAGCGCGCCGCAGGAGTCTTCGGCGAACTTCATGGGCGGCACCACGAAGCAGTTGGTCTGGCTGACGAAGGGCCGCGCACGCCAGGCTTTCTCGCCGCCGGCGATCTCGTGCAGCATCTTCAGCGACTCTTTGACATGGTCTTCATGCACCCAGCTTGTGCCGACGTGCTTGGAGGTGCCGGAGACCGCGGCGTAGCAGGTGTTGAAGTCCAGGTCGAAGGGGTCCGTCATGTCGCGGGCGACCAGGATGCGCTGGAAGAAGTGGATGTGCTCCAGCGAGTCGACCAGCCGCGCCATGTCGTAGAGGTCTTTCAGCGTCGAGTCGCGATAGGCGCCGGTCACCGGATCGATCACGTGCACGGCGGCACCGGCGGTGCCGAAATAGACCTTCTTGTCCCAAGGCTCCATGTCATGCTTGGGGTCCTGGCCGTAGAGCGGGAAGCGCCGCGCCGCGTTCGCGATGGTGTCCTCGACCAGCGCGCGCGGCAGCAGCAGGCGGCCTTCGCTGTTCATCTCGCCACCGGCGGCGGTCACCGCCTCGACGCAGGAGGGGATGGCCTGGCCGAGCCCAACCGTTTCAAGGATCTCCAGCGCGGCGTCATGGATGCGCTCCATGTCGCGCTGTCCAAGCGGCTGGTAGCGGCCGCCTTCCAGGCCGCCTTTGACCGGGCGCTCCGCGTGCGGCAAGGGCTCCGCACGCAGAGCTCTACGGGCATCGCGGCCGCCGCGGCGACGGTCTCTCAAGGGCTCAACGCTCACGGGCATCCTCCCGAACTGGAAGCGTAAAAAGTGGATTGGAAACTCTTTCGCTTTCGTTTCTCTTGCTTGTCCGCGACCTGCGCAGGACTCGATCAAGCCAATTGCATAGCCCGAGCGATAGACAGCCTCGGTCTGGCCGCTATCCTCGACCGACAAAGCAACAAGCAGGCAGGGAGAGTGGGATGCCGGGACACTGCGAGATCGTGCCCTTGAGCTGGCCGGGGGCCGGGACGGAGCGGCGCCTGCTGCGCCTGCGCTACGGCAAGCCCGTCTCGGAGACGGGCGGCAAGAAAGCCTACATCCAAGCCTCGATCCACGCCGACGAGACGCCGGCGATGCTGACCGCCTATCACCTGCGGCGCCTGCTCGACGCCGCCGAGGACGCCGGGCAGATCGAAGGCGAGATCGTCCTGATGCCCTATGCCAACCCCATCGGCATCGCCCAGTTCGTCAACGGCAGCCAGCTCGGCCGCCACGCGATGATCGGCGACGGCAACTTCAACCGCAATTGGCCCGATCTCGCCGCCATGTCGGCTGACGAGGTCGGACCGGCCCTGACCGACGATGCAGACGCCAACGTCGCCCTGATCCGCAAGGCCATGGTCGCGGCCATCGATGCGCTGGAGCCCCTCAAGGAGATCGACCGCCTGCGGGTCGCCCTCATGCGCGAGGCCTGCACCTCCGACCTGATGCTGGACATGCACTGCGACAACGAAGCCCTGATGCATCTCTTCATCGCGCCGCAGCACTGGCCGAGCTTGTCCGATCTCGCTGCCGACATCGGGGCCCGCGCGGTGATGATGGCGGAGGACTCCGGCGGCGCCTCCTTCGACGAGAGCATGTCCGGGCCATGGTTCCGCCTGGCCAAGCGCTTCCCCGACAAGCCCATCCCGCCGGTCTGCGAAGCCACCACCGTGGAGCTGCGCGGCTCGGCGGATGTCTTCGACGAGATGGCAGAGGCCGACGCCGCCGGCATCTTCCGCACCCTGCAGCGCCGCGGCTACATCGCCGGCGACCCCGGCCCCTTGCCCGAAGCGCTCTGCGAGGCGACCGAGCTGCGGGCCACCGACAGCCTGCGCAGCCCCAAGGCCGGCATTATCCGCTACCGGGTCGACCTGGGTGCCCAGGTCAAGACCGGCGACCTGGTCGCCGAGATCATGGACCCTGGCGCAGTCGACCTTGCCACCGCCAACACGCCGCTCCACGCGCGCAACGACGGGCTCGTCCTGTCGCGCCGCTTGGACAAGTACGTCTATGCCGGCGGCACGGTGGCGAAGGTCGTCGGCACGGAGCGCCTGCCCCACCGCCAGGGCTTCCTGCTGGAAGACTGACGCCGCCATGTCGCAAGCCAAAGGATCAGCGGCCGCCTGGGTGGAGGCGCAGATGCCGGCGCTTTCCGAATGGAACGCCACCATCTGGGATTTCGGAGAGACGGCCTGGCGCGAGTACCGCTCTGCCGCCTGGTACGTGGAGCGCCTGGACGCCGAGGGCTTCACCGTCGAGGCGGGCTCGGGCGGCATGCCGACGGCCTTCTGCGCCACCTGGGAGAACGGGGCCGGGCCGACCATCGGCGGCTATGCCGAGTACGACGGCGTGCCCGGCAACTGCCAGGCCGCCGACGTGGTCAAACGCCCGCGCGTGGGCCTGAGCCCCTATGCCGGCGGGCACACCGACCCGCACTCGGCGCTGGGCATGGGCGCTCTCGGCGGCTTTCTCGCCGCCAAGGAGGCGATGGAGCGGCACGGCATTCCAGGGCGTCTAAAGCTCTTCGGCGAGCCGGCGGAGAAGGTGCGCGGCTCCAAGCCCATCCATGCCGCACGCGGCTACTACGACGACCTGGATGCGGCGATCAGCTTCCATCCCTTCTACATGCTGCCGCTCTGCAACACCGTGCGTTGGGACACCCATTGCAGCGTGGGCTACGGCTTCATCTACAGCTTCACCTGCGACGAGCCCGAAACCTGGCTGAGCGCGGGCAGCGACTCGCCGATTGCCGCGTCCCACGCCGCCGTGCGGGCGCCCGGCGCCAACGACGCCGTGGTGCAGATGTACCTCTCCGGCAAGGCGCTGAAGGAGCACATCCTGCCGAACGCCTCCGGCTGGTCGATGAACGAGGTCATCCTCAACGCCGGCCAGGCCACCGCCGACAACCTGCCGGCCCAGATGGCACAGATCATGTATTTCGCTCGCGTCCCGACCCTGGAGATGGCGGAGCAGGTCGTCCGCGCGCTGGACCACTACGCCGAGAGCGCCGCCCGCCTGGCCCATTGCACCTGGCGGCGCGACTGGGTCGCCAAGTCGCGTCCAGGCCTGGCCAACCACGCCATGGCGCGCATCACCTACAGCAATCTGGAACAGGTCGGCCCACCCCGCTTCGAGGGCGAGGCGATCCGGCTCGCCCAGGAGATCCAGCGCAATCTGGGCCTCGAGCCGATGGAGAAGCCCTTCCTGCCGGCCATCGAGGAACTGATCGCGCCGGAGACGGCGGAGCAAGAGTTGCGCCGGATGATCCCGCCCTGGCAGGAGCATTTCACCTCGGACGACTACACGGAGTTCTGCTGGCACGCACCGACGGTGCGGCTCTACATTGGGCGGCCGGCCCTGGCTGCGCCGAGTTCCGGCGCCGCCTATCCGCACTGGGTGATGAATGCGCTGGGTGGTCTCGCCCCCTGCATCGACCCCATGATCGCTTGCGCCGCCAAGACCATCGCGCTCACCGCGCTCGATCTTCTGGAGCAGCCGGCGCTGCTGGCCGAGGCCAAGGCCGAGTTCGAAAGCCGCACCGGCGGCGGCATCGGCGGAACGAACTGGATGGCACCGCTCTGCGACTACGACCCGCCCTTGAACTTCCGCTGGCCGGAGTACGTCGAGACGCCGCGCGGCCGTAGCTGGGTTATCCCGGCCTGAGCGCAGGCTCGATATCGGTGCGGGAGAAGTCGTGGCCCTTGAAGAGCAGCGGCTCGCCCTTGTCCTTGGCCAGCGCGTAAGCGAAGCAGTCGCCGAAGTTGAGCCCGGCCGGGTGACGGCCGCGACCATAGTCCCGGTAAGCCTCGATCGCTAGATGCGCCTGGGTTTCGCTTACCGGCTCGAGCGCGATCTCCGCCGACTGCAGCAGCCGCTCCATGAGCCGCCGTGGCATCGGCGTCGGCAACCTGATCAGGCGGATCTGCGCCTCCACGAAGTTGGCGACAGACATGTGCTTGACCCGCTCGCGCTCAAAAAGTGCGCCGAAAGCATCTGCCTCCGGCTCATCGAAGAGTACGGCGAGGACAGCAGAGGTGTCGATTACCATGGACTGGTCTTGTCTCTACCGCGGCAGGCCATGTTCGTCGTAAAGCAGCTCGCCGTGGTCCAGCGAATTCACCGACTCGTCGATCTCCTTACGGCAGCGGCGGCCGATTTCCTTCAACTGCGCAGCAATACCGGCGCAACCGCCGCCTTTGGCCCCTTCTTTTGCAAGTCCGTCAAGCTCGTGCGCGACAGCCAACTTAATGGCCTCGGTCAGAGACAGCCCTGTCTTGTCGGCCAGGACACGCACCAGGCGATCAGTCTCGGGATCCTTGATGTTCAAAGCCATTGTTCTTCCTTAGAAGAAATCAGTTATATAACTATATAGCACGCGGCTGCCCGGCTGTCATCGTCCGGCGGAGCCGTCGTTGTTCGAGACCGCGCGTAAACTCAGAGCACGCCTGCGATGGACCCCCAGATGGTATCGATATCGGCATTGGGGTTGGCGGCCACATGGCGCAGCCAGTCCTTGCCACCGACCTGGATCAGGGAGGCGAGGCCGGCCGGCAGGGCGTCGCGGACGCTCTGGGCGCTGCGGCCGTCGTTCGGCCGCCAGAGCACCACGCCGCTGACCTGCGGCCCGTAGAGTTCGGCTTTGAGGTGCGCGCCGAGACGCTGCCAAAGCCCGTCTGCGATCTCCATGGTGCGGTCGATGCGCGCTTCGAGTCCGGCCCGGCCCCACGCCATCAAGGTGGCGAGCAGCGGAACGGCAACGGCGCCGTGAGAGCCCAGTACGCCGACGTTGGGCACGGCAAGGTAGGCGCCGCCGAAGGAGATGGCCGCCTCTGCCGCCCTGTTGTCGCGGAAGAAGATCAGGCCGGACTCCTTAGGCTGGAACAGCCACTTGTGGGCGGAAACCGCAACCGAGTCCGCCTGCTCGATGCCGTCCAGCCGGGCGGCGTAGCGGCGCGAGAAACGCAAGGGCCCGGCCCAGGCGGCGTCCACATGGGTCCAGGCAGCGCGCCCGGCCAAGGCCAGATCGTCGATGGCACCGGCCGAGGTGGTGCCGGCGGTCAAGACCAGCGCGGTGGACGACAGGTCGTCCGGCAAAGCCCCCGCATCGAGACGGCCGCTCTCGTCCGTCGCCGCCGCCCGATAGTCCAGCGCCAGGATGTGGGCGGACTTGGCGACGGAGAGGTGCGCGGCGTCCGAGGCGATCACGCGGCGCACGCCCTTGAGCTCACGCGCCGCCCAGAGCGCGGTCAGGTTGGCGAGCGTCGAGCCGGGTGTCATATGGCCGCCGTCCATGCCGAAGGCAGGCGCCAGCCAGTCCACCACCCGCGCTTCCAGGTCCCGGGCCACCGGCGCCACGTCCGGATGCAGCAGGTTCTGGTTTAGAGAGGCGTTCCACACGCTCATCGCCCAGGCGATCCAAGGGGTCGGCGGGTCCATATGGGCCAGGGCATCGGGGGCCCCGAGGCGCCGCGCGCCGCCCAGCACGATGGGTGACAGACGGTCGAGCACGGCCGGCTCGCCATAGCCTTCTTCCGGCAACACACCGGGCAAGGGCTGCGCGCCCTCGGTGGATGGTGGCGCTAAGAGGGCCTCCAGCGCCTGCCGGAGGCCCTCGGGATCGGCTTCGAAGGAGGGATCGGACATGACGAGATCTTAGAGCCGGCGGAGACGTCTTCCTATCGGCGAAGCCGCCGACATCTAGGTCACCTGATGAGCGCCTGCCGGCAAGGCGTAGAGAGCCACTACGAGAAAGTGGCAGACGGCGCCTCCGAGGGCGCAGAAGTGCCAGATGGCGTGGTTGAAGGGCAGGCTGCGCCAGAGGAAGAAGACCAGGCCGCCGGTGTAGGCGAAGCCGCCGGCGAGCAGCAGCCAGCCGCCCGTGTTGCCGAGCTGCTCGAACAGCGTGCCGCCCCAGAGCACGCCGAGCCAGCCCATGGCCAGGAAGACGGGTATCAGGCTCCAATGAAGATGGCCGATCCAAAGGCGCAGGGCGATTCCCAGCGCCGCCATGGCCCAGATCACACCGAACAGGGACCAGCCCAGCGGCTGCGGCAAGGCCAAGAGCACGATGGGCGTGTAGGTGCCGGCGATCAGCAGAAAGATCGAGCACTCGTCGAGCGTCAGGAACAGCGCCTTGGTCGAGCTGTGCCAGATGCCGTGGTAGAGGGCGGAGAAGAGGAAGGTCAGGAAGACCGTGCTGCCGTAGATCGCGCTGGTCACGACGGCCATGGCGCTGTCGGTGAAAGAGGCCAGCACCACCAGCAGTGCTAGGGCGGCGGCGGCCAGGACGGCGCCGACGGCATGGATGAGCGTGCTGGCCAGCTCCTCGTAGAGCGTTTCCCCTCCAGCTTCGACGTTTCCTCGGATGTCGGCCAAGGTTGTCGTCATCGCTTCGCCCGCTTCTCCCTGCAATCTGAACGCATTCCGCTGCCGTACTCTTTCTGAGCTGATTTGGGATTTTCCTGGGCAGACTCAGCCCGCATCGCAACGGCAGGGAGGCAACTATGCTGGTTTCCTATCTCGTGGCCACCTCGGCCTTCGCCAAGGGGGTTGCCATCGGTTTCGCGGCAATGGCGGCCGCCAAGGCCTATAAGGACCGCCGGAACGGAGAGAAGCGATGATCCTCCGCCAGACGCTCAATTTCGCCGCCCATCTTGGCGCCGGCATCGCCTTCGGCGCGCTGGCGTACATCGCCCTCCAAGCGATGAAGGGCTCCTGCCGCAACGGAACCCGCGACGGCATCGAGGACGCGAACATGGCAGGGCCGGACGCGCAAGAGCCCGCCAAGAGCGCTTGATCGCAGCATGAAGCAGCTCCCCTATCGCGCCCGGACCAGCATGGGCGATGTGTTCGATATCGAGTTTCCGCTGCACGCGGAAACCGTCGATGCCGTGCGGGTCGGCCAGGTGCTCTCTGCCGTGCTCGAGGCGATCGACAAGGATGTCGCGCTAGGCGGCGAAACGAGCAACGGCGATGTCCTGCAGGCGGTCGCCATGGCCCTGGCCATTCGTGCCGGCATGGTGCATGCGCCGGAAGAGATCACCCGGCATCTTTCCACGACACTGCTGGCCAGCGCGCTGGACGCCGTGGCCGATTCGACCCGCAGCCGCCCACAAGCAGGGCACGCCTGAGCGCTCTCTAGCTACGCCTCGCCAAGGCCTGAAGCCGCGGCCGGAACCGGAGAAAGAGGCGATAGCCTTGCTCTGCGAGCCAGGTGAAGGGCGGCCACTGCAAGACCAGGCCGAGCGGCCGGAAGCCTGGGAGAGCGGCCCAGAGCTGGGCGAAGGCGAGCCCACCAGAGGCAAGCTGCCCGTCGCCGCGTTTCACGTGAAACCGTGCCATGGCTTCGGCTTTGGTCAGGCCCGGCGCGACGGTCTCGCCGTCACTGTCGCTCACGTCGACCCAATCGAGAGACTGCGCGCCCTTGCGCCGCCGATAGAAGTCGATCTCGCGGCGGCAAAGCGGGCAAGCCCCGTCGTAGAACACGGTCAGTCGGTCGGCCTCGGCTGTCGGGCCCTGCGCTGGTTCTTTCTGCATGGAACAGCATACGCACCGTCGCCGATGTCGGATTGCCGGCGGTCAGGCTTCGGGCCGCGCCAAATGCCGCACTTATTCGGCGGGGGCTGCTTCCTCCTTGGGAGGCACCTTGCCTTCTCCCGGGGATGGGCTTCCCCGTTCGCTGAGCCGCTGCAGCAGGAGATAGAAGACCGGGGTCAGCAGCAGCGACATGATCGTAGCCGCTGCCATGCCACCAACCACGGCGGTACCGACCGCCTGGCGGCTGGCGGCGCCTGCGCCGGCGGCGATCACCAGGGGCATGAAGCCGGCGATGGAGGAGATGGCCGTCATCAGGATCGGCCGGAAGCGCAGCATGGCCGCCGCCGCCGCGGCCTCCAAGGGCTCCTTACCCTTTGCCCGCTCGGCACGGGCGAACTCGACGATCAGAATGGCGTTCTTGCTGGCCAGGCCGATCAAGAGAACGATGCCAATCTGGGTGTAGACGTTGTTGTCGAAGTTGCGCATCAAAAGCGCCAGGACCGTCCCCAGCACCGCCAGCGGCACGACCAGTATGACGGCGGCCGGGCTAGTCCAGCTCTCGTACTGGGCCGCCAGCACCAAGAAGACCAGGATGATGGCCAGGGCGAAGATGACGATGGCTTCGCTGCCGACCTGCTTTTCCTGATAGGAGACGCCGGTCCACTCGTAGCCCATGGAGAGCGGCAGCTTGGCATTGGCCATGCCCTCCATCAGCGACAGAGCCTGGCCGGAGCTGAAGCCCGGCGCCGCCTGGCCGGTGATGGACGCGGTGGGATAGAGGTTGTAGCGCAGGATGGTCTGCGGCCCGGTGATGTAATCGACATCGACCAGGGTGCCGATCGGCACCATCTGCCCGGAGGCATTGCGCACCTCGAGCTGGCGAATGTCCTCCGGCGTCAGGCGGAAGTCATGGTCGGCCTGGACCTTGACCTGCCAGGTGCGGCCGAAGCGATTGAAGTCGTTCACATAGGCTGAGCCGAGATAGGCCTGGAGGGTGCCGAAGACCTCGTCCAGGGAGACGCCGAGCTTCTTCGCCTGGGTGCGGTCGACCTCGGCGAAGAGCTGCGGCACCTCGGCCCGGAAGGTGGTGTTCAGGTTGCTTAGGCCCGACTGGGCGTTGCCGTCGGCAATGATCTCTTGGGCCATCCGCCCGAGCTCGGGCAGCCCCACGCCGCCGCGGTCCTGAAGCTGGAACTGGAAGCCGCCGGAGACCCCCAGTCCCGTAATGGCCGGCGGCGGAAAGGCGAAGGCGATCGCTTCCTGAATTTGGGACAACTGCCGCTGCACGTTGCCGAGAATGGCGAACTGGCTGAGCGAGGGATCGCTGCGCTCGTCCCAGGGATCCAAGACAAAGAAGAGCGTTGCGGCATTGGCGGCGTTGGTGCCGTCGATCAGGGAGAAGCCGCCAAGCGAAACCCAGTTCTGAATGCCGGGCGTCCCCTCGGCGATGGCATCGACCTGGTCGAGGACCCGTTCCGTCCGGCTGAGCGAGGCACCGTCGGGAAGCTGAACGCTGGCGATCAGATAGCCCTGATCCTCCAGCGGCAGAAAGCCGGTGGGCAGGCGGTCGAACTGCCAGCCCGTGACCCCGAGCAGCCCGATGAAGAGCAGCATGGCGAAAGCCGAGCGCCGCAGCAGCGTGCGCGCGACCGTGGCATAGCCGGACCCTGCTTTCTCGAACATGCGGTCGAAGCCGCGGAAAAAGGCGTTCTTCTTGCCGCTCTGCGGCCGCAGGAGCAGGGCGCAGAGCGCCGGGCTCAGGGTCAGGGCGTTGATCGTGCTGAACACCGTCGCCGCGGCGATCGTCAGGGCGAACTGCCGGTACATCTCGCCGGTGATACCCGGCATGAAGGCGGCCGGAATAAACACGGCGAGCAGAACCAGACTGGTGGCCACAACCGCGCCGGAGACCTCGGACATGGTCTTGACCGCCGCCTTTCGGGGACTCAGTCCCTTGGCGATATGCGCAGAGGTGGCTTCGACGATGACGATGGCGTCGTCCACGACCACGCCGATGGCCAGCACCAGGCCGAACAGCGTCAGCATGTTCAATGAGAAGCCGAGCGCGCCCATCACCGCGAAGGTGCCGATCAGGGAGACCGGAATGGCCACGGCTGGCACCAGGGTCGAGCGCCAATCCTGCAGGAAGATGAAGAGGATCAGGAAGACCAGCCCGCCAGCCTGGAACAGCGTGATCACGACTTCCTTGATGGAGGCATCGACGAAGAGCGTCGTGTCGTAGGGAATGGTGTACTCGACGTCTTCGGGGAAGAGGCCGGACAGCTCCTCCATCGTCGCGCGAATGTCCGTCGCCACCTGCAAGGCGTTGGAGCCGGGAAGCTGATAAATCAGGATACTGGCCGAGGATGCGCCGTCGAGGCGCGAGACCAGATTGTAGTTCTGACCGCCCAGCTCGATGCGGGCGACGTCCCGCAGGTAGACCGCGCGGCCATCCTCCGAGGTCTTGACGATGATGTTCTCGAACTGGGCGACGTCCGTCAGCCGCCCCAGAACGTTGACCGAAAGCTGAAAGCTCTGGGAGATGGGTGCCGGCGGCTGGCCGATCTGCCCGGCCGCCACCTGCACGTTCTGCTCACGGATGGCATCGAGCACCTCCTGGGTGGTGATACCGCGTGAGCGAAGCTGCTGCGGATCGAGCCAGATCCGCATGCTGTAGTCGCTCGACGGAAAGACGGTGACTTCGCCCACGCCGTCGATGCGGCTCAAGCTGTCGCGGAGCTGCAGAGTCGCGAAGTTGCTGAGGAAGAGCTCGTCGTAGCGGTCGTTCGGCGAGAACAGCG
This sequence comes from Rhodovibrionaceae bacterium, assembly GCA_028282405.1. Lineage (GTDB taxonomy): Bacteria > Pseudomonadota > Alphaproteobacteria > Kiloniellales > DSM-21159 > JANQMX01. The sequence continues at coordinate 30,449 of JANQIA010000397.1, read as the reverse complement.
AGATGATCAGAACGATGTTGGTCGATTGCTTCTTGGTGTTGATGCCTTCGCGCTTCACCTCCTCTGGCAAGCGCGGCTCGGCCAGGGCCACCCGGTTCTGAACCAGGATCTGCGAGAGATCCAAGTCGCTGCCGACCTCGAAGGTGACGGTCAGATTATAGGAGCCGTCGCTGGCGCTGGTCGACGACATGTAGATCATGCCTTCGACGCCATTGACCTCCTGCTCGATCGGCGCGGCCACGGTCTCGGCCACGACGCTGGCATTGGCGCCGGGATAGACGGCGCTGACCGACACCGTCGGCGGGGTGATCTCGGGATACTGGGCAATCGGCAGGGTGAACAGCGTCACCAGCCCGGCGATGACGATGACGATCGACACCACGCTGGCGAAGATGGGCCGCTCGATGAAGAACTTCGACATCTTGCGCCGAACCCGCCGATCTAGTCCGTGGTCGGACGGGATCCGCTGGCGGACCCCTCTTCGCTCGCGGCGTCTTCCGCTTTCAGCGCCGCCTCGAGTGCCGAAGCCGACAGGCTCGCCATGTCGACCTCCTCGGGCGCCACCTCGGCGCCCACGCGCGCGCGCTGCAGCCCGTTGACGACGACCCGATCGCTGTCCGCCAAGCCGTCCTCGATGGCGCGCAAGCCATCCACCAGCGTGCCCAGCGTGACATTCCGCTTCTCGACGGTGTTCTCGCTGTTGACGACCAGCAGGTAGGAGCCGCTTTGATCGAAGCCAATGGCTCGCTCGGCAACCAGCGGCATGTCGGGGCGCTGGGCCACCGCGACGCGAACGCGAGTAAAGAGCCCGGGGATGATGGTAGGCTCGCGGCCGGGATTGCTCAGGATACCGCGCACCAGAATGGTGCCGGTGTCCGGATCCACCTGGGACTCGGCGAAGTCCGTCATACCCTTGTGCGGATAACCCTCTTCGTTGGCGAGACCGACCTCGATCTCCGCCTCATCGTCGCGCCGGCCAACCTCGCCCGTATGCCCCGTTTCGCTTCGGTGCCGCTCCATGTAGCGCAAGAGATCGCGCTCGTTGACCTCGAAGTACACGTACATCGGGTCGTAGGTCGTGATGTCCGTCAGGATCGTCGCTTCGCCCTGGCCGACCAGGTTGCCGACGTCCACCAGGTTGCGGCCAACACGCCCCGACAGCGGCGCGCGCACCCGGGTATAGCCGAGATCGATCTGGGCCTGTCTCAAGTTAGCCTGCCGCATCAACACGTCCGCCTTTGCGGCGAGGTGGTCGGCCGAGGCTTCGTCCAAGCTGGCCTGCGAGATGTTGCCGCGGGTGATCAGGCTCTCGGCGCGGGCGAGCGCCTTCTGCGTTTCCACCTCGCGTGCATTTGCACGTGCCAACTCGGCTTCTGCGGCCTGCACGGCCGACTCGTACTCCTGCGGGTCGATGGAGAACAGCAGATCGTCCGCGTCGACATGCGAGCCCGGCTGGAAGTGTACGTCCTCAAGCACGCCTGGCACGCGGGCCGGCACCTGGACGTAAGCAAAGGGAACCGTGCGGCCGGTGAACTCGAGATACTCGGTCACGTCCTGGATCAACGGCAGGGCAATAGTGACGCGCGGCGGCGGCGGCTCAACGTAGGTGTTGGGCTCCTCGCAGGCGATCAGAAGCAAGGCGAGGAAGGACGGAAGTACGAAACGGGCGGTCCGCCCGCACGTCGTCGTCGGCATTAGCGCCTCCCGAAAGGCGATCGCGTTCTTAACCCCAGGTGTCAGCCGTCCGGCAGCAACAGCTCTTTCAACACGGGTGGCACCTTACCCTGGCGGGAGCGAAAAGCGAAACCACAAGTGCCCCTGCGACAGATTGGCCTTTAGTTGGGGAACACTTCGACTTGGCTGGCCGTCAGCTCGTGCGGCTGCCCGCGCACGCTGACCTTGACCACATCCCCGGCACAGCGCTCGACAGCGACGTCCAGGCGCTCGCGTTGGAGGTCCAGGCGAAGCGCGTGGCCGCGGAAGCGGACCTTGAGGCGAATGCGGTCGATGGCCTCGGGCAGGCGCGGATCGATGCTGAGCGCATCGCCGCGCAATTCGATGCCGGCATAGCCGCGCAGGACGATGTCGACGCTGCCCACCATGGCGCCCAAGTGGATGCCCTCTCGCGTCGTACCGCTGGGCTTGTCTCCCACATCCGTCTGCAAGGCATCGCAGAAAAGCCGCCAAGAGGCGGCCGGATCGGAGCGCGCTTGGAGCGAGGCGTTCACCACCTCGCTGAGCGAGGAGCCATTGGACGTACGGGCAATGTAGTGGTCGATGGTCCGTTCGACCGTTGCTTCGTCAAAGGGATAGCCGAGCCGCTCGTACAGCCCGCGCAGCTCCTCGCCCGAGAAGAGGTAGTACAGCATCAGCACGTCGGCCTGCTTGGAGGCCTTGTAGCGGTTCGGCGTATCGCCTTCCGCTTCGAGCACCCGGTCGAGGCGGCGAATATCGCCATGCCGGGCCCGCAAGCCCTCCCAATCGAGCTCTTCCAGCTTATCCCAGCCTTCGAACTGGCTGAGGATCCCGTCGCCATGGAAGACAAGCCGCATCTTGCGGCTGATGTCATCCCAGCGGGCGGTCTCCTCCTCGGTCAGCTTCAGCTTCTCGACCAGGCGCTTCCGGTCGCCCGCAGGCAGGATGTCCAGGACCTCCATGGCCCGACAGATCACCCAGACGGCCATGACGTTGGAATAGCCATTGTTGTCCAGTCCGGGCTCGTCTCTGTCGGGATAGCCGTCGTGGTACTCGTCCGGGCCCATGACGCCGAGGATCTCGTAGCGGCCGAGCTCTTCGTTATAGGTCGCCAGGCTGGCCCAGAAGCGGGCCAGCTCCAAGAGCATCTCGGCCCCGTAGGACCAGAGGAAATCGAAATCGTCTGTCGCCTGGTAGTACTGCCAGGTGTTGTAGGCGATGGCGGCGTTCACATGCCGCTGCAGCGAGCTGTTGTCCGGGATCCAGCGTCCGGAGACCGGGTTGAGGTGAACCTGCTGGCTTTCCTCCCGCCCGTCGCTGCCGCTTTGCCAGGGATACATGGCCCCCGCGAGGCCGTTGGCCTGCGCCGCGGCCCGGGCTTCGTCGAGCCGGCGGTAGCGATAGAGCAGCAGGCCGCGGGTGATCTCCGGCATGCGCAGGTTGAGAAAGGGGAAGATGAAGACCTCGTCCCAGAAGATGTGACCCCGGTAGGCCTCGCCATGCAGGCCGCGGGGCGGAATGCCGACGTCGAGATCGCGGCTGTTGGGGGACGTCGTCTGCAGCAGATGGAAAACGTGCAGGCGCAGGATGGTCTGCACCGAGCCTGCCTCGGTCGCGGAATCGGGCTCGATATCCACGTCGCACTGATCCCAAAGGTAAGCCCAGGCCTCTTCCTGCTCGCGCAGCAGCGCGTCATAGCTACCAGCGCTCGCCAGGCTGTTGCGTGCTGCCAGGCCGCACTCCGAGATGGCGGCATCGCGCGAGGTATGGAGCGCCACCACCTTCTCGACGACGACCTCGTCGCCCTCGCCAAGCTCCAAGGTGATGTCCTGAGCCACGCGGTCGAGCTCTTCGGTGGTTTCGCGCGGCGGAGTCTCCTCCCGGCCGTCGCGGAACAGCCGGGTGCGCGCGGCCTCGGCGATGCGGACCTCCGACTGCACCGTCTCCGACTTCAGCCAGATCGTGTCGCCGTCGCTTCCCGTCGCAAGCGGCGCCAAATGCCGCTGGTTCAGCGAGCTGTAGCGGGCGACGCCGCCGTTGATGACCCGTCCGTCGAGCGCGCTGCGGATCGTCAGCGGCCCGGCCCAGTTCTCCGCCAGGATGCGCCGCTTCTGGGCAGCGAGATGCGGCCGGCCCATGTGCACGAAGCGCTCGTCGGAGATGGCGGTGACCCGCCCCTCGCCGTCCCGGACGCGCAGGTCGCGCAGCAGTAGCCCGCGGCGCATGTCGAGCTCCTGGCGAAAGGAAAGGACCTCGACCTGGTCCAGGTCGAACCAAGGGCCTTCGCCGATGCGGAAGCCGAGCGACAGCCAGTTGGGAACGTTGACGAAATCCTCGTTCTCGATCACCCGGTCGCCGACCTGGCTGCCCAGGCGGTTGTAGCAGCCCGCAACGTAGGTCGCCGGATAGTGCACCTCATCGGCGTCGGACTCGGCCCCCGCTCCGCGGGTCGCGAAGTAGCCGTTGCCGAGGACGCAGAGCGCCTCTCTCAGCTTTTCCGACGGCGGGTCGTAGGCGTCGAAGACCAGCGACCAGCCGCTCATGACGGCCTCCGGCTGAGGATCTCGCTCAAGGAGCGCAAGAACGTCCCCACCTCCTCGGTGTCGCGCAGGCGATAGTCCGCCGCCGTCGGCAGGGGCCGCTCCGAGACCAGCAAGCCGATCCCGCGGCCCTTCAGCGCCGCGAAGGCGTCCTCGTCGGTCAGGTCGTCGCCGATGTAGATCGGCGTCACCTCGGGCCGGTCGAGGCCGAGGGCATCGAGCAGCCAGAGCACGGCCTTGCCCTTGTCCCAGTCCATGCGGGGCCGCACCTCGAAGACCTTCTTGCCGCCGGTCTTGCGCAGCTCCGGCAGGCCGGCCACCACCTCGTCCACCGCCGTCTCGATGGTCGGCACCAGATGCTCGTCGACCAGGCGGTAGTGCACGGCAAGGGCATAGATCTTGCCCTCTATCAGGCAGCCTTCGATGCCGCCGACCTTCTCGCGCAGGGCCTTCTCGGCTTCGGCGATCATGGGCACGAAGCGCTGGCCTTCCTGGTGATGGCTGACCAGACCGTCGGGGCCGGCGATGTCGAAGCCGTGGCTGCCGGCATAGACCAGCCCGGGCAGCTCGACCAGATTGGCCACGTTCTCCCGTCCGCGGCCGCTGACGATGGCCACCAAGCACTGCTTGGCAAGCTGCGTCAGCGTCTCCCGCATCTCGGGGGAGAGCACCGCCAGCTCCGGCCGCGCGACGATCGGGGTCAGGGTGCCGTCGTAATCGAGGAAGACCGCAAGCGTCCCGTCACCGATGCGGCCGACGATATCGTCCATGGAGTCCATGGCCCAGGGTAGATGGCGATGCAGTTGCGGTCCCGTTCCCACGGTCAGTTCGCCCAAATCGTGGATGACCAGATCGGCGCCGTGCTCCTTGAAGGCATCGGGCTGCTCGCCGCGATCGACGCCGATGACCAGGCCGAAGTTGCCGTTGCGGCCGGCATCCACGCCGACCAAAGCGTCCTCGACCACGGCCGCGCGGTCCGGCGAGACCCCGAGGCGCTTTGCCGCCTCCAGGAACATGTCCGGCTCCGGCTTGCCGGCAAGCCCGGTGCGCTCGCGCTCGGCGCCGTCGACCTGAACCGGAAAGAGGTCCGACAGGCCGGCCGCGGCCAGCACCAGAGAGCAGTTCTTGCTGGAGGAGACGATGGCGACCTTGAGCCCCTTGGCCTTGGCCGTGTCGACGAGATCGACCGAGCTGTCCCAGACGTGCACGCCCTGCCGGGCGAGCTGCTCGCGGAAGAGGCCGTTCTTGCGATTGCCCAGGCCGCAGACAGTCTCGCTGTCCGGAGGGTCGTCCGGCGTACCCTCAGGCAAGGTGATGCCGCGCGACGCCAGGAAGCTGCGCACGCCGTCGTAGCGCGGCTTGCCGTCGACGAAATGCAGGTAGTCGCCCTTGGCATCGAAGGGCTGGAAAGGCTGACCGTTGTGTTCGGCATGGGCCTCGAGATACTCGTCGAACAGCCGCTTCCAGGAACTGGCGTGCACGGCTGCCGTGTCGGTAATGACACCGTCCAAGTCGAACAGTACGGCGTCCAGACGCTCCGGGTCCAACCACTTCCGCGCCTCGGCCATCTTCCCCGCTCCCTGTTGTCAGCTCCTGGCGTGCTTACCGCATTCGCCTTTAGTCGAACCGACATAGCACGCATACATGACAACGGCGACAGTCTCTTGGCGCCGTACGTCACGAAGCGCACGCAGGGGCTATCTGCGGTTTGGAAAAGGAACCGGAGCGGGATAGGCAACCGCTGAGCAAGAGCGGTGGCTAAACCGCTTCGCTGGCGAACTGCCGGTCTAGCCAAGCGACCACGTCTTCCCGTGATGCGCCGGAGATCTCGGCATGCTCCAGATCCTGCATGACCTCCGCAAGGGCCTTGAGCGGCCGGGCAACGAGGAAACCCGGCCGCCAATGCCAAACCCAGGCGACAGCCCCCGCCTCGTCCTGCTCCGCCACCAGCAAAAGCGACATGGCCAACCCCTCTCCTGTCCGCAAAGCACATCCGACGCGCGGGCTCTCTATGGCAGTTCGATGATGACCGCAAGGGACAATGAGTATGTCCCAACCATCGCTATTCGAATCGGCCCAAAGCCCTGATAAGGCTCGGGTCAAAACCGCAATACGCAGGAGCGCCCGGCATGAGCGAGACCACCCACCGGCACCACGGCATCGACTACATCGAGTTTCCCGTCACCGACATGGCGCGCGCCAAGGCCTTCTACGGCGAGGCCTTCGGCTGGCGCTTCACCGACTTCGGGCCGAGCTATTGCGAGTTCACCGATGGCGAGCGCAAGGGCGGCTTCGAGCTGGCCGAGAGCGTCTCGCCCGGCCGCCCGCTGCTGGTGCTCTACAGCCGCGACCTCGACGACAGCCAGCGCCGCATCGAGGCGGCCGGCGGGCGCATCGTCGAAGCGACCTTCGATTTTCCCGGCGGCCGTCGCTTCCACTTCACCGACCCGGAGGGCTATGAGCTGGCGGTCTGGACCGAAGCCTAGAAACGGCGTCAGGCAAGCACCGGCAGCTCGGCAGCCGCACGGGGAGACAGCAGCGCGCAGCCCTCGTCGAGAACGACCAGGTTCTCCTCGTGCACCATGATGCGGCCCGGGGCGATCTCCAGCCCCGGCTCCAAGGTCATGACCATGCCGGGCTCCAGCGGCGTCTCGTCACCCGCCATCACCGAAGGCCACTCCGTCAACCGCATGCCGAGCCCGTGGCCCATGCGGCCGACCTCCGACTCGCCGCCGCCGGCCTTGGCGATCACGGCCAGCATGGCGCGGTGCAAGTCGGCACAGGTCACGCCCGGCCGGGCCAGGGCCAAGCCGGCATCGGTGGCGGCATAGAGGGTCTCGTAGGCGCGCTTGGCCTCGTCCGAGGCCTGTCCGATGGCATAGTTCCGGTCGAAATCGCAGAAGTAGCCGTCGCGCAGGGCGCCGGTATCGAGCATCAAGACATCGCCGGGGCGGAGCGGCGCGTCGCTCGGCGGCGAGATGACATCGCCATAGCCGCCGGGACCGGCGCCGCCGGCCAGATAGGGCACCCAGTCCGCGCCCTCTTGCAGCAGGGCAATCTGGAAATCGCGGAAGACGGCGCTCAAAGGCCGTCCCGTCCCGGCGATCTCCCTCATGCGGTCGAACGCGCGACCGCCGATCCGGCAGATCTCCCGGACCTTCTCGATCTCCGCTGGAGACTTCACCCGGCAGAGTGCCTGCACGATTGCGGTGGCATCCTCGAAACGCAGGCTTGGCGCGGCATCCTGCACGCGCTTGAAGTCCACCAGCGGCATCCTGAGGCAGGTTTCCGGGCCCATGGGCACGCCGACACGGCCCTCACTGCCGCAGACCTCCCGCAAGCAGTCGGCCAAGAGCGTGACGCCGTCGTCCTGGGGCGCCGGCGCGCTCCAGGTGCGCATGTCCGTCAGCCAGGTCTTGCCCATCAGATCGGCGCCGATGGCCGGGATGACCGCGATGGGCTTTCCCGCCGCCGGCACGACCAGGAACCAGGGCCGGGTCGGGCTTTCCCAGAAACGGGTGAGGTAGCCGGTGAAATAGCGCACTTCCGGCTCGGTCATGACCAGCAGCGCTGCAAGGTCCTGCTCCGCCATCAGGGCCTGCGCCCGCTCGGTCCGCGCGCGATACTCGCTTTCGGGGAAACCCCGTTCGATCTCAGACATTCCCCTGCCTCATGCGGACCGCGCGAAACACCTTGGCGCGGCCTCGCCCCTTCAGCTCCACCTCGTGCTCGTCCGCCAAGGCGATGTTCGGCGAGAGCTGCTGCGCCGTGGCCTCGGAGACCAGCACCTCGTTGGCGGGACAGACGCTTTGCACCCGACTGGCCACGTTCACCGTGTCGCCCCAGATGTCATAGGCGAACTTGTGGCGCCCGATGACGCCGGCGGTCAGGCCGCCGCTGTGAACGCCGGTCCGCATCTGCCAGGGGGAGCGGCCGTCCGTGGCCGTGATCTCGCCAACCTTGCCGATCGGGCGCCAGCTCGTCTCGATGGCCGTCGTGAGCTCGAGCGGCCCGCTCAGCGCCAAAGCCACGGCCACGTCGTCGTAGGTCTCTCGGCCATAGATAAAGACAGGGCTGCTGCTCGCCGGGCGGATAGCTCGCCGTCGTGCAGCCGACGATCGGTGTATCGGGGAATACGCCGCCGATCTGGGCCAGGAGTGCCGAGAGGTCCAACGCAGCCGCGCTGAACAGGATGCCGGCCTGAGCTTCGGCAGTGCCAAGCGTCTGCCTGGCCTGCGCGATGGCCTCGGCAACGGCTCGTTCCTGATCGATATCGGCGCTATGGCCAATGGCAACGTGCAGCACGCCTGTGTCCTCACTCGGCTTCGCATCTGACACGTCACGCGCGAGTGGGTCAAATCGTCAACATCCTGGCCGCCACCACCTCTACATGTCACCCGAGATGGACGGGAAACGCCCTAGAGTTGGCGTCGCTTGACGCGCCTGCTCACCCCTCTAGCTCTTTCCAGGTTATGGCGGGGCCAACCCCCGCAAGAAAAAAGAGGGCTTCAAGCGTCAATACCACCACAGTTCTGAACTCTGGTTTGGCTTTGCTCGCGTTTGTCTTCTTTAAGCCACTCAACTAACGGGCTCTGATGGCCTGATTAAAGCAATTTTATCGCTTCTTTCTTGTAGTAACAGCATGGACCATAGCGCACGGCCAAGGCCATACGACGAAGAGTACCGACAGAGCGTGCTCGAGGATTTGGCGATCCTCGACAGCCCGCCTGAACCCAGCTTCGATCGCGTCGCGAAGCTGACCCAACGCCACTTCGGCGTTCAGATTGCCTTGATCTCGATGCTTGACCGGGACCGCCAGTGGTTCAAGGCCGCCTGCGGGATCGAGGCCAGCGAATCGTCTCGCGATGTCGCCTTCTGCACCCACGCGATCACCCAAAGCGACGTGATGGTGGTGCTCGACGCCACGCGCGACAAGCGCTTCGCCGACAACCCCTTCGTCACCGAAGCCCCCTTCGTTCGCTTCTATGCCGGTGCGCCGCTGATCGTCGATCGCGCCGCCATCGGCACGCTCTGCATTATCGACAGCCGGCCGCGAGAGCGGTTCAGCGAGGACGAACGGGAGTGCCTGCAAGCCTTCGCGCGGATCGTCGAGGACGAGATCGAGCTGCGCCGCCGCTCGCAGGAGGCGATGCAGGAATTGAGCGAGAGCGTTCAGGAGGCACGGAACCGCGCCGAGGCAGGCGAGCTCGCCAAGGCCCAGTTCTTGGCCCTGATGAGCCATGAGCTGCGCACCCCTCTCAACGCGATCATCGGCTTCGCAGACTGTATCCTCGAAGAGGTGATGGGTCCGGTTCAGCCTCCGGAGTACACGGAATTTGCCCAGAAGATCGCCGCCAGCGGCAAGCGCCAGCTTGGACTGATCGACCGCCTGCTGGTGCTCTGCGACCAGGGACGTGTCGCCATCGAAGACGGGACCGTCGATTTGCAGGAGATGGCCAGGGGCTGCCTCGACACGCTGTCCGGCGAGCTGCTGATCGCAGAGGTCACGCTGGACCTTGCGCCGCCGGCCGTGCCCATCTGGATCAAGGCAGACCCGACGCACCTGGAGCTTATGCTGCTCGAACTGCTCGGCAACGCCATCAAGTTCACGCCGCGTGGCGGTAAGGTCCGGCTGAGCTGCGAACTGGACGACGAGGGCCGTGTGGCGATCGAGGTCACCGACACGGGCGCAGGCATCCCACCCGATGCGCTGAATGACGCACTCTCCGTCTTCAGTCAGCTCAGCAAAGGCTGGGACCGCCTGCACGAAGGCGCCGGCATCGGTCTGCCGATCGTCCAGCGCTTGGCCGAGCTGCACGGCGGTGCGCTGACGCTGTCGACAACGGAAACGGGCGGCACGCGCGCCAGCCTGCGCTTCCCCGCCTATCGAGTGGTTGACGGAAAGCTATCGCCTTGCCGGGCCGGGCAGACCGCCTCTGCCTAGCGGTCGATCTGGTGGAGGAAAAACCACCAATTTTCACATGGTTATGATGGAAATCAATCTCCTGGATAGGATTGCCCCTTAGCCTGTCTGGATAGGAATTTGTCCAAGAGGGGCCCTGACAATGCAGAAGACCCAAGCCGACGCCTCGGCCAGCCCGAGCCTGCCGAAACCGAACGGCGCCAACGGCGCGGTCAAGCAGCGCGGCGCAAAGCCGGCCAAGGAAATCGCGCGCCCCCGGGCATCGGTGCAGCTAGGCGCACCCAGCCCGGCAGGCGACCAGCAAGCCGGGGCAGAGCCCGACGCGAAGCAGGCAGGGCATCAGGCCGCCGCGGCCGCCATTCACCACCTGGGAGAGATGCGGAACGACCCGGACGCCATCCGGCGCCTCTTCGAGACCGGCGAGTATCCCTACAAGGAGAAGATGCGGCGCCGCGTCTACGAGAAGCGCAAGGCGGAGCTCCAGGTCGAGCTGCTGAAGGCGCAGGAATGGGTCAGGGCCAAGGGCGAGAAGATCGTCATTCTCTTCGAAGGCCGCGACGCGGCCGGCAAGGGCGGCACCATCAAGCGCTTCATGGAGCATCTCAATCCGCGCGGCGCGCATGTGGTCGCGCTGGACAAGCCCAGCGAGCGCGAGCGCGGCCAGTGGTTCTTCCAGCGCTATATCCAGAATCTGCCGAGCGGCGGGGAAATCGTCTGCTTCGACCGCTCCTGGTACAACCGCGCCGGGGTCGAGCGGGTCATGGGCTTCTGCTCGCCCGGTGAGTATCTCGAGTTCATGCGCCAGGCGCCGGAACTGGAGCGCATGCTGGTGCGCAGCGGCATCCGCCTCTTCAAGTACTGGTTCTCGGTCAGCCAAGCCGAGCAGCGCCGCCGCTTCAAAGCCCGCGAGCATGAGCCGCTGAAGAAGTGGAAGCTCTCTCCCATCGACCGGCAATCGCTCGACAAGTGGGACGACTACACCGAAGCGAAAGAGGCCATGTTCTTCTATACCGACACGGCGGATGCGCCCTGGACCATCGTCAAGTCGGACGACAAGAAGCGCGCCCGCCTCAACTGCATGCGCCACTTCCTCAGCACCCTGCCCTATCCGGAGAAGAACCACGCCGTCGTCAACCGCACGGACCCGCTGATCATCGGATCCAGCGTCGACGTCATCGGTGGCAGCGAGCATATCCTCGGCCGCAGCCTGCATCCGGAGCATCGGCGGGCACGATAGGCTAATCTTCCGCTTGTCCCGGCAACGAGGCAGCGGTCATAGTCAGTCTCGGTCTTCAACAGCAGAAAGGAGGTGATCCAATGTCAAGTGATACTGGTGCCCTGTCGATGAGCCTTGGCCCTTTTCGCGGACGCTGGAGCAGCCTCTTGCGTCGCGCTTAAGGGCACGGCTTAAAGCCATTGGGCTATCGACTGGCCCGTTTCACGGAAAGGCGGCTCCTCGGCCGCCTTTCTTCTTTGTTGGGCTTGCCGCCAAACCCTCAGCCGCCGTTGCGTCGCAGGTTGAAGCGGCTCTCCACGTAGTCGCCCAGCGCCTTGAGGCAGTCCTCGATACCCTGCTCGCCGGTATCCACCGTGAGCTGCGCGTCTTCCGGAGCTTCGTAAGGCGACGACACGCCGGTGAACTCGGGGATCTCGCCGGTGCGGGCCCGGCGGTAAAGGCCCTTGGGGTCACGCTGCTCGCAAATCGCCAGATCGGCCTTCACGTAGATCTCGTGGAAACGCTCCCCGGCCGCCTCGCGCGCCCGCTCCCGGTCGGCCCGATAAGGCGAGATGAAGGAGGCGATGCAGATGATGCCGGCATCGGCGAAGAGAGCGGCCACCTCGCCGACGCGGCGGATGTTCTCGGCCCGGTCGTCGGGGGAGAAGCCGAGGTTGGCGTTGAGGCCCTTACGGACGTTGTCGCCGTCCAGCACGTAGACCTGATAGCCGCGCTGGAAGAGGTGCTGCTCCAGCGCCATGGCCAGGGTCGACTTGCCGGCGCCGGAGAGGCCGGTGAACCAGAGCACGCCGCCGGCGTGGCCGACCACCTTGGCCCGCTCGCCGGCCGAGACCCGGTGCGAGACCGGCGTGATATTGGTCGACTTGACGTGGAGCGCCGGGCGCTGATCGGGATAGCCCTCCATGGAGATGGCGCCGCCGCCGACGGTGTCGTAGCCGTCGACCAGCACGAAACGTCCGGTCTTCGGCAGGCTGCGGTATTCGTCCAGCGCGAGCGGCGTGCGGGCGCGCAGCACCACCTCGCCGACGCCGTTGCGCTCCAGCGCCTCCGCCGTGCGGCCGGCAAGGGAGTCGGTGTCGATGACCTTCTCGATAGCCTCGACCTGAACGTTCGCATCGCGGGTGGCAAGCTTCAGCTTGTAGCGCTTGCCGACGGTGAGCGACTCCTTGGCGAGCCAGAACAAGGTGGCGCGGAAAACGTTGCTGAGCTGCGGCGCCTCGGCCTCATGGCTGGCGATCTCGCCGCGCTCGACGAAGATCTGCTCGTCCAGGGTAATGCCGACGGACTCGCCGGGGTGCGCCTCGACGGCCGGCGCCGGCGTGCTCCAGCTCTCGATGGAGGCGACGTGCGCGGTCAGGTTCGACGGCGAGAACAGCAACCGGTCGCCGACCCGGAGCACGCCCGACTCGATGCGGCCGGCGAGGATGCGGCGCTCGTCGAACTTGTAGACGTCCTGAACCGGGAAGCGCAGGGGCTGACCGGCCGGCCGAGAGACGCTCTGGAAGCTGTCGAGCGCCTGCAGCATGGTCGGGCCGTCGAACCACGCGAGCTTTTCGGCCGGCTGGGCGAGATTGTCGCCCATGCGGGCGGAAACCGGCAGCACGTAGCTGACGGCGACGCCGATGTCCGCCAGGTAATCGCGCGCCTCGCCCGCCACCTGGTCGAAGCGGGCCTGATCGTAGTCCACCAGGTCCATCTTGTTGACCACGACACAGACCTGACGCACCCCCAAGAGGTGCAGCAGGTAGGCGTGGCGGCGGGTCTGCTCCTTCACGCCCTCGGCGGCATCCACCACCAGCACCGCGGCATCGGCCGTGGCCGCGCCGCTGACCATGTTCTTGAGGAACTCGCGGTGGCCCGGCGCATCGATGATGACGTAGTTGCGCTTGGCGCTCTTGAACCAGATCTGCGTGGTATCGATGGTGACCGCCTGGTCGCGCTCGGCCTGGAAGGCGTCGAGCAGGAAGGACCACTCGGTCACCATGCCGCGGCGCGCCGAGATGGCCTCGACTTCGGCCACCTTGCTCTCGGGCACCGAGTCCGTGTCGAACAGCAGCCGGCCGATCAGGGTCGACTTGCCGTGGTCCACGTGGCCGACGATGACGATGCGCAGGGGCTCGTTGAGATGCAGGGACTGCGCGGTTCTCAAGCTCATATCAGGCATCCTTCCTAGTCGGCCCGCTTACATGTAGCCCGTGGTGCGCAGACGCTCGAAAGCGTCCTCGCGCTCGTGGTCCATGGCCCGGCCGGCCCGCTCGGGCACCTTGGTCTCGCGCAGCTCGGCGATGGTCTCGTCCACCGTGGAGGCATCGGACTCCACCGGGAAGGTGATGTCCTGGTCGCCGAGCGAGCGGTAACGCTTGCCGTCCTTGGAAAAATAGAGGGAGATCAGCGGAATCCCCTCGCGCTTGGTGTAGAGCCAGATGTCGAGCTCGGTCCAGTGCAGCAGCGGGTGAATGCGCACATGCGCCTCGGGCGGGAAATCCGTCTTGTACTGGTCCCAGAACTCGGCCGGCTGATCGCGAAAATCCCACTGGCCTGACTCGCCGCGCGGGCTGAACACCCGCTCCTTGGCGCGGGTCGCCTGCTCGTCGCGGCGGATGCCGGCGATCACCCCGCGAAAGCCGTGCTTCTCCAGGGCCGTCTTCAGGCCCGCGGTCTTGCGTGCCGCCGAACGGGCCGCGGGCGGCAGGCTGGGATCGATCTCTTCGACCGGCGGGCATTCTTCCTTTAGGAACTTGAGGTTCCACTCCTCCGCATAGCGCTCCCGGAAGGCATACATCTCGGGGAACTTCTTGCCGGTGTCCACATGCAGCACCGAGAAGGGCACGTGCCCGAGGAAGGCCTTGCGGGCCAGCCAGAGCATGACGTTGGAGTCCTTGCCCAGCGACCACAGCATCACCAGCGGCTCGATGCCGTGGTAGGCCTCGCGCAGGATATAGACGGATTGAGCTTCAAGCTCGTCGAGATGCTTCATCAGGTTGGCCAATCGAAAGTGGGAAAAGAAGGCGGGGCACACCGGGGCCCATCGCGCGGCGCTGGTGGACCATAGCAGCCAAATTCAGTCAAGGGAGTGACAGGTCGGCCCTGCAAAAGCGTTAAAGGGTGGTTGCCAGGCCCAGATTTTGCCGCTGCGCGGCTATGCCAAGGGCTGGCACACTTCGAGTCGCGCACGGAGTGCAGCATCGCAGGGGCCGAACAGACCCGATTCGCCCATTGGTCACAGGCTTATCCCGGGCAAAAGACCCCTTTCAAAACCTGGGCGATTTCAACGGCTAATCAGAGTTGTCCCAATGTACCCACAAGGCCTGCAGGGCCCCGGAAAAGGCTCTTAACGCTTTGTTAACTGCTTTGGGCCGACAGCTATATCTAGTGCCCAGGGATGGGTCATCACCAAACAAAGCACAAGATTTGGGAAGCAAACAGGACATGAGCGAAAAGACGCTGGAGGAAAGGTTTACTAGTCCTTACCTGGAACGGCCGCTGCGTTCCATCGAGGAAGTGCTGCGCAGCCTGCCGAGCGAACGGCGGATCGCCTTGATGGAGACGATCGAATCAGCCGCCGCAACCACCAGCGTCGCGCCGGCCGAGGAGGCGGTCGCGGTGCCGCCTCTCAAGCGCACCGCATAGCGTCGCCTCGCCCACCTCAAAGAGAGAAGCAAGCGGCAACAGCTTTAGGCGCGGTAGCGCTCCAGGCCCGGAATTGAAGCGGCGATGCGCTCCACCACATCGCGCCCGACTTTCTCCTCCGCCTGTTCGGCAAAGGCAGTGATGAAAGGGCGCATCTGACTCAGCCCCACACCCTGTTTCTGCAAATCCGCGGCGGTCGCCATCAGGCCACCGCCCCCGCCCAGCGCGCCGGCGATCGAGCTGAACAGGCCGCCGCCTTGCGGTCGCTGCGGGCTCTTGGCGCCGTCGAGCAAGGCTTGCGCCCCGGGCAGCTTCTCGAGCAAGAGCGCGACGTCTTTCGGGTCGGCATGCTCTTCGATCAGCTTGAGCAAGACGCCGATCGCCCCGCGCGTCTTTCCCTCCGTCAGGCCGAATTGGGCCGCCAAGCGCGCCACCAGCTCTTCCATGATTCGCCGCCTATCGTCTGTCTCTCGGGCCTTAAGCTATGTGTCTCCGGCCCGGCACGACAAGCCTTTGCCAGGAGAACCCAGCCGGCGCAGCGCGACCCTGGGTTCCCGACTTAGCGCTTGCTTGCCGCCATGGCCCCCTCTTAGGCTCGCTGCGGCGCAGCAAACGGAGGATCCATGCCGCTTTCCCCGCCCGTCGAGCGTGAGTCTTTCCATCGGCGCACATACGATTTTGCCGGATATCGGCGCGCCGACGGCCTGTGGGATATCGAAGGCCGCATGGTCGACGTGAAGAGCTATTCCTTCCCCAACGACTATCGCGGCACCATTCAGGCCGGCGAGCCGCTGCACGACATGAGCATCCGCTTGACCATCGACGAGGAGTTTCTCGTCCATGACATCGAGGTGGTCACCGATTCCGGGCCGTTCGGGGTCTGCGCGGAGGCAACCGCGAACTTCAAAGAGATGATCGGGGTCACGGTCGGGCTCGGCTGGCGGCGCGCCATCCGCGAGCGGGTCGGCGGCGTGCACGGCTGCACCCATCAGGTCGAGATGCTGCAGGCCATGGCGACCGTCGCCTTCCAGACGCTCTATCCGGTGCGCGCCAAGAAGCAGAAGGAGCGGCCGGCCGATCAGCCACCGCCGCTCTTGAACACCTGCCACGCCTTCCGCAGCGACGGCGAGATCGTCAAGAAGAGCTGGCCGGCCTTCTATACCGGCGACTAGGGCTCTAGGGCGCGCTGGCGGCCTCGCTCACCGAGGACAGCCTGAGCTGCAGGGCGTGCACGCGGCCCGCCATCTCCTCCGACAAGACGGCATAGACGGCGCGCTGTCGCTCCAACCGGCTCATGCCCTCGAAGGCATCGCTGGTCATATGGACGCGGAAATGGGTCTCGCCTTCCGGTCGCGCCCCCACGTGGCCCGCATGCTTGTCGGAATCGTCGACGACCTTGAGCTGGCTCGGCCGAAAGGCCTCGGCAAGCTTGCTTTCGATCTGCTCTTTAACCGTCACGCCGCGATCTCCGTACTCTCAAGCCGTTGTCTGCCGCTCTCACGTAATGTTCACCCTGACATGCCACAAGCGTCTATTCCGGGCCTTGTCGGGCGGCTGGCAGAGACCATAGCTTAGTCTCATGAACGAGCGAGACCCCTTCGCAAGCGCGGCGCCCTTGGAGCAGGAGCACAGCCAAGTGCGCCCCTGTGCGTATCCCGGCTGCGACAAGGCAGGTCTCTACCGCGCGCCGCTGTCGCCGCGGGGCGGGCGCCGCTACGTCTGGCTCTGTCTCGACCACGTCCGGGAGCACAATGCGGCCTGGGACTACTTCGCCGACATGGACGAAGAGCAAATCGAGGCCTCGCGGCGGGCGGACAGCACCTGGGAGCGCCCGACCTGGCGGATGGGCAGCCTCGGCGGATGGCAAGCCACGGCGCAGTTTCATTTCGACGAGGCCTTCGGCCACTTCAGCGACGGGGCCGGCCGCACGCAAGGAAAGCAGGACGGCCCGACCGGCAAGCCCCTCAGCAAGGCGCAGCGCCGGGCGCTGTCCGTGCTGGGCCTCGAGCAGGACGCAACGAAGCAGGAGATCAAGGCCCGCTACAAATCCCTGGCCAAGAAGCTGCATCCGGATGCGAACGGCAGCGATGCCAAGGCGGAAGAACGACTTAAGCGCATCAACCAAGCCTATGCGACCCTCAAGAGCCTTGCATAGCAGACTCGCCTTTGCCACAAGCCAAAAGGCGTCCATGTCATGAGAAGAATACGGGCCCGCCGGGCCAAGACCCGCGCGCGGCAGCTCTCATCGTAAGAGCCGTGGCTGCAGAGGCCGTGCGGCAGTTCAGCGATCGATCGATAAGGAATGAGTTGAATGACCGTTGACGTTCACATGGAGGGGCCGAGCCTTCCCGAGGGCGGCCCGGACATCAAGGTGTCCGTCCGGCAAACCTTCGGCATCGACAGCGACCTGGAGGTTCCCGCCTACTCGCAGTCGAGCGACTACGTCCCGGACCTGGACGAATCCTACCTCTTCGACCGGGAGACCACGCTCGCCATACTGGCCGGCTTTGCCTTCAACCGACGGGTGATGATCCAAGGCTACCACGGCACCGGCAAGTCGACGCATATCGAGCAGGTCGCCTCGCGCCTCAACTGGCCCTGCATTCGCGTCAACCTGGACAGCCACATCAGCCGTATCGACCTGATCGGCAAGGACGCCATCGTGCTGCGCGACGGCCAGCAGGTCACCGAGTTCCGCGAGGGCCTGCTGCCCTGGGCGCTGCAGCATCCGACGGCCCTGGTGTTCGACGAGTACGACGCCGGCCGGCCGGACGTGATGTTCGTCATCCAGCGGGTGCTGGAGGTCGAGGGCAAGATGACCCTGCTGGACCAGAACCGCGTCATCCGGCCCCATTCCGCCTTCCGCCTCTTCGCCACGGCGAACACCGTGGGCCTGGGCGACACCACCGGCCTCTATCACGGCACGCAGCAGATCAACCAGGGCCAGATGGACCGCTGGAACATCGTCACCACCCTGAACTATCTGCCGCACGACGAGGAGGTGAACATCGTCCTGGCCAAGGCGCCGGAGAACGACACCGAAGAGGGCCGCAAGATGATCTCGGCTATGGTCTCCCTGGCCGATCTCACGCGCAGCGGCTTCGTCAACGGCGACATCTCCACCGTGATGAGCCCGCGGACCGTCATCACCTGGGCCGAGAACGTGCGCATCTTCCAGGACGTCGGGCTGGCCTTCCGCCTCACCTTCCTCAACAAGTGCGACGAGGTCGAGCGCCCGGTGGTCGCCGAGTACTACCAGCGCTGCTTCGGCACGGAGCTGCCCGAAAGCGGCTTCAAGGTGACGGCGAACTGACAGCGGCCGCTGTCCGACCGCCAACGGCAAAGATCTGGCGTGAGTCGGCCGGTTAGTTCCAATCCATGTCCAGCTCGCCGTTGTTGGCGGCAAGGCATGGCTTGGAATTGTCGCGGAAGATGATCCGGCAGGTTCGGGTCAGACTGGCGGCCTCCTGCCGATCGTCTTGCAGCACGGCCTTGTAGATCTTCAGCGGATAGAGCTCCGGCGGTTGCTTGAAGCGCGTCCAAGCCGCCTCAAGCGTTCGGAAGGCGCTGACCCGCTTGTTGTTGTTCAAGTCGTCGATCACGGCCCATTTGTAGAGCTTGAGATTCGGCTCGTCGCCGCCGAGCCCAAGTCGTAGGTTGGCCCGAGCCTTATCGCTGTTGCCTTGGAACTTCCGGACCCGTGCGAAGTTCATGCGCGGCAAGGCGTGGGACCTGGTGGGTCCACTCACGGCGCCGCCTGCCAAACGCGCCGCCCTATCGACCTCGCCGACCTCGAGTAGCGCTTCGATCTGCCAGGACATGTCGTAGTTCCTGATCAGCTCTTTGGTGGCCGCGCTGTTGCGAAGGGATTTCCACTCGCGGTCCTGGAACGGGCGCCCGTCGATCGAATCTGCATAGTAGCGACCGAAGTAGTCGGCGAGATGATCGATCCGCTCGCCGGTATCCGGATGGTCCGCGCCGATCTCCTCGGCCCAGCCCTTCACCTCGTCGACGCCGCGCCCCAGGACGCCTTGCAAGGCGCCGCTCAAGTCGCCGGCCCGGCCGCTGGCACCGATTTTCTCATCGAAGGCAGCACGCTGCTTTGCGCGGCGCTCTTCAGCCGACGGCACCGACTGTTCCCAAATCCGCATGCGCTCGAGCAGGGTGAAGGCGCCATCGGGGTTGTAGCCGGCCGCAATCATCAGATCTAAGCCCATCTCGTCGGCTTCGGTCTCATGCTCGCGCGTCCAGGATGACGAAAGCACGTTGTCGGACAGGAAGATCGACGCCTGGCTCGCGGCAAAAGCGAGCCAGCGAATCTCGTTCTCGTTGAGATTCGCGCCGAAACGCTGAGCCACCTCGAAGGAGGTCTGAATGCCGATCTCGGCAATGGACACCAGGCGCTTGTTGTGCCTGGCCATCCAATCGGAATCGTGATGCCCGAGGATGACGTGGCTGAGCTCATGGCCGAGCAGGAAGGCCAGTTCATCCTCGCTGTCCGCCACTTGCAGGGCCCCGAGCGGGATACCGATCACGCCATCCTGGAGAGCCTCTGCGCTTCCGATAGCCCGATCGCCTGTAATGCGAATGTCGAAAGGCACATTGGTTTTCGGCGAATAGACCAAGAGCCGCTCGGCGATCGAGTCGAGATAGCGCTTCAAGCTCCGGTCGGG
Source organism: Rhodovibrionaceae bacterium (assembly GCA_028282405.1). GTDB lineage: Bacteria > Pseudomonadota > Alphaproteobacteria > Kiloniellales > DSM-21159 > JANQMX01. Next base: position 10,751 of record JANQIA010000397.1, on the reverse strand, counting down.
AACCACGCCGGAATTCTGCTTCCGCAGCGCCGTCAATCCATCGGTCAGCACCGAAACGTCTTCGGCCATGATCTTCGGACCGCCGCCGGCACCGGCCGCAGGTTGATGGCGGCTTTCGTAGCTCTTCTCTTCGTCTCTGAGAAAGCGGTCCCTGGCGCGCTGCCCCCCTTCGCCCCCAGAATCCATGGAAAGCGTCGATTCCTCGAGCGCAGGCACCCAGGGTCCCGGCTCGACCAGTGAGATGCGTGGGGCCTCCGCGTCCGCTTCGAACTGATCGCCGACCCACTTGAAGAGGTCTGCATGGGCCGGACGGCCCAGCATGACTGCGACGCACAGGAGGGGAATGAGCCCAGCCGCCGCCACGGCCCGGCGGCGGCTCATTCAGCGCATCCCTTGCCGGCACCGCGCGAAGCGCTGTTGCCGGAAAAGCCGGTCGCCAGATTCTGGCAGCCGCGCGGAACGGCCAGGTTCCTGTCCTTGCTGACCTGGTGCTTCCTGACCCAGTACCGGGTTCCCCCGACGTCGATGGCATAGCGGCCGTTCTCTTCACCGACGATCGGACGGCCTTTCATGTCGCTTTTCGAAACCGAACCGGCGATCTCGTTGCCGCTGGAGCTCGTGTATGCCTTGAGCGTCCCCCTTATGCTGCCGACGCTGCCCAAGTCGATCGCCAAGGCCTCGACCGAAACCAGCAGAACGCCAACCACTGCCAAGGATGCAACGGTTACCCCAAGCCTGCGATGCATGACCGTCAATCCCCTTAAGTTTTTCAACTCTAGGGTCAAACCATAGCCTCAGCTAATGCGCGAGTCCACTGTCATAAAACGACCTAAGGCCGTGTGAATATTCCTACCCGCAGCCCCCTCCTTCCTTACTCACCGGGATGCTGCTTGTCCTCGATGACCTGCGTGTCGACCGTTTGCGTAAGCAGGTTGCGAGCGACCTCGAGGCTGAAGGCCGCGACAAAGTTGACGGGCGCAAGATTGAGCTCGCTCCAAGCCACGAACGTCACGCTCCCCGCGAAGAGGACGTAGAAGGCCATTGCCATGGCGACAGTCCCGATAGATCGAAGCCACAGGCGCAGTGTCTCGAGTTCGTCGGAAGAGTCTTGGCCGGCCAAGCTCGCGCTTTGCCCCGGCTGGCGGCGATGACGGCGCCAATCCGACTCGATCGTAGAACGCGCGCAGCTTCGAATGAGGATGCCCATCGCGATCACCGCGATGAGCAAGAGCTCCTTCATGGGGATGCCATGCCAGTCGCGGCTCGGCCTCTTGTAATCCTCTTCGTAGGCCAGCAGGTTCGCGGCGGCCATGGCATGGAAGTAGACGGCCGGCAAAGGGGCGTGCGTCGGCGGCTCGACGCGGTCCTCGACCGCCGTGACCGCAGCCCCGTAGAACACCACCCGGCCCTTTAGCATGTCCTCTACGGCCTTCTCCCGCTCGTTGCGTTCCTCCGCGCTCTTTTCCGCAACAGCGAAGAGCGTTCGCAGATCCACGGTCTGAAATGGCCCACATATCTGCAACAGCGATGACGAAAGCCCGGTTTGTTCCGCGTGGCTATCCAACCCCATAAGATTGTCGCGAACTACGCGGACGAAGCGAGCCGCAACGCTGTCGAGCGCAGGCTTGCAGTCGAAGAGGCCGTTGTTGCGGTAGGTGCCGCTCTCGTCGACGAACTCGAAGTCTCTCGCCGCCCAGACGACTTCCATCATCCGCTCGGGCGACGGCGCTTCGGGCCTTGCGCCGACGGAGAGGGTTTCCGCCAGCGGCCATCGCATCCAATCGCGGCAACCCATTGCCATGTCCCAGCCATCCCGGGTCGCGAGGTACGCCGCCAAGGCAGCCGACCACACCGGCTGTCCGCTCTCGACCACCTTGTCATCCTGCCAGGCCTGCTCCCGCTGAAAGAGCTCATAGAGACGCCCCTTGCGGGTCGAGCGTCCGCCGGGCACCGAGACGAGGGCACAAGAAGCAGGAGTCTCCTTCATCTTCGCTCTTTCCTCCACCGGTTGAGTCGCATCGACAAAGGGCTTTAAAGGGCTGCGAAACCGGCCGCTATCCTCGCGCGGCAAGGCAAGAAACACAGGAATTGTCTCGCTTTCTCTGGCCCACATGTCCTCCAGCATGAATTGGAGAATTTCGTAGCTATCGTCTTGCTGAGTGCGGTCGTCGAGCAAAGCGATATCGACGACGACGGCCTTGGCGCCAAGCTCATCGAGCGACACGAGCACGTCGGCATGCAGCGCGTAGTGCGTCGGCCAGCGCTGGGTGAAAAACGCCAAGTCGTCTTCGACGAGAAGAACGACGGAAAAATGATCTAAGACGCTGTCTTTATGAGGGTTTTCGCTGGGATTCTGGCTCTCGAACCCCGGGCTGGCGACAACGCGATAGAAGATCTCGGCAGAAACCAAGTCCGTCGCCGTCGAGAATCCGAAGGGATTCCAGAGCATCACCAGATAGAGCGCGGCCGTCGTGGAAATCCACATGACGGTGTTTCTGACCCAACGGCGAACCTTCTCGAAGCACCCGGCTTCCTGCGCACCCTGACCATGGAACAGCCAAACGATCAGGCGCGCGACGCCATCCAAGCACCAAGCGCCGATCAAGCGAAGGGAGAGAGCAAGAAGCCTCAGTCGCACAAAGCCGTTTGGCTCGTATGGATTCGGTTCACCCCCTTTACCCCCCATCTGTCCGACCGGTCCCTACACGCCAAGCTCCATTTCGCCAGACTGCAAACGTTTTGGTGGCAGGACAACAGAAAAACCATCCAAAGCTGTGATCGAACGGCAGAGCCCTCCAGGTCCTCCGGCCGAGCGGCACTTCCTGCTTGACCGCCAAGCCCAGAGGACTATTGCATCCTGGCTATGGACAAGGCCGAGACACCGATCGAGCGCTTCAAGCGCGCCACCGCAGCGACGGCACGGACCATTGCCGAGCGGGAGGACCTGACGGCCAACTTCGCCGCCAGCCCGCCGGGCCTGGCCGGCAACGAGCTGCGCCTGCCCATGCCCTCGCGCAACCTGCCGCCGGACGAAGTCGCGCTGGTCCGCGGCGAGGCCGACCGCATCGCGCTGCGCCTGCGCCACCACGACGACCGCACCCACGCCAGCAACCGCCCGGGCGACAGCACTGCCGGCGAGATTTTCGACAACATCGAGCAGGCGCGCTGCGAAGCCATCGGCGCGCGCAACATGACCGGCTGCGAGCTGAACCTGATAAGCGCCCTGGAGAACCGCTGCCGGGTACGCGGCTATCACCGGATTCAGCAGCGCGACGAGATCCCGCTTGCCGAGGTCATCGGCCTGCTGGCCCGCGAGACCCTGAGCCGCCAGGGCTTGCCGCCGGCGGCCAAGCACGTGGCCGACATCTGGCGGAGCGACCTGGAACCGCAGGTGATGCAAGATCTCTCGCAGTTGGCCAAGCTGGTCGACGACCAGGAGGCCTTCGCCCATGCCGTCCGCGAGATGCTCGGGCACCTGGACCTCGATGCCAGCATCGAGCCGGATCCGAGCCAGCAGGGCGAAGAAGAGCAAGGCGACGACAGCGCCGAGGACCAGCCTAACGACGCCCAGAGCGAAGGCGGCGAGAAGGATGCCGCCGATGCCGCCGCCATGCAGGAGGCCCAGCTCGACGAATCCGGCGAGGGCGACGGCAGCGAGGAGCAGGGGGTCGAGGCCGAAGGCGAGCTGCGCGACGGCAGCGGCGAGGAGGAGCCGGGCAACCCCGGCCAGCGCCCCGATTGGGACGCCATGCGCAACGACCGTGGCGACAGCTACCACGTCTTCACCCTGGAGCACGACGAGGTGGTCTCGGCCGAGGAGCTCTGCGACGCCGAAGAGCTGTCGCGGCTGCGCCAGATGCTGGACCAGCAGCTCGCGCACCTGCAGGGCGTGATCGGCCGCCTGGCGAACCGCCTGCAGCGGCGCCTGCTGGCGCAGCAAACCCGTGCCTGGGACTTCAATCTGGAGGAAGGGCTGCTCGATACCGCGCGGCTGGCGCGGGTCATCGTCAACCCGACCCACTCCCTCTCCTACAAGATGGAGAAGGATACGGAGTTCCGCGACACGGTCGTCACCCTTCTGATCGACAACTCGGGCTCCATGCGCGGCCGCCCGATCTCGGTCGCGGCCATGAGCGCCGATATCCTGGCCCGCACCCTGGAACGCTGCGGCGTCAAGGTGGAGGTCCTGGGCTTCACCACCCGCATGTGGAAGGGCGGCCAGTCGCGAGAGCGCTGGATCGCCGCCGGCAAGCCGGCCAACCCCGGGCGGCTCAACGACCTGCGGCACATCATCTACAAGGCCGCGGACGCCCCCTGGCGCCGCGCCCGCAAGAACCTCGGCCTGATGCTGCGCGAGGGTATTCTGAAGGAGAACATCGACGGCGAGGCCCTGCTTTGGGCCCACAACCGCCTGCTCGGCCGTTCCGAGCAGCGGCGCATCCTGATGGTGATTTCCGACGGCGCACCGGTCGACGACTCGACCCTGTCGGTGAATTCCGGCAACTACCTGGAGCGCCATCTCCGCGACGTCATCGAGTATATCGAGACCCGCTCGCCCGTTCAGCTTGTCGCCATCGGCATCGGCCACGACGTCACCCGCTACTACCGCCGCGCGGTCACCATCGTCGATGCCGAGCAGCTCGGCGGCACCATGATGGAGAAGCTGGCCGAGCTCTTCGAAGAGGACTTGCCCGGCGCCGGACGCGCCGCACCGGGCGCACGCCGGCGGCGCCGGGCGCATGCCTGACGCGCTGCGCCGGCTTCGGGCCGTTGGCGCATTCGGACTCGCTCTGGCGCTGCTCGCGGCGCCGGTGGCGGTCGCCGACGACGGCAGCTCGGTCGATATCCGCGTCATCCAGCGCAAGCTCAATCCCGAGGCGCCGCGGCAGGAACGCATCGACTCCCTGGCCTGGCGCGGCGGCCTGGAGCTGACCTCTCCCTCCCGCAGCTTCGGCGGCCTTTCGGGCATCTACGTCGCGCCGGGCGGCGAGGACATCGTGCTGCTGACCGACGAGGGCAACTGGCTGGCCGGCACGCTGGTCTATGACGACCGCGGTTGGCTCGCCGGCTTCGAGGACGCCAAGCTCGGCCGGCTGAAGGACGAGCGCGGCGACCCGATCTCTCGGCGTGCGAACCGGCAGGATGCGGAAGCCCTGGTGCGCCGTGCCGACGGAAGCTGGGCGGTGGCCTTCGAGCAGCTCCACCGCATCCACACCTATGCCTCGGGCCCGCTGCCGGATGGGACCGCGGAGATCATGGACGTTCCGGGCGACTTGCCGCGCGGCTCGAACCAGGCGATGGAAGCCATGACCGAGCTGCCGGACGGGCGCTTGATCGCCCTGCGCGAAGGCGCCGTCTCCCTGTCCGGGCCGAATGCCGTGTACCGCGGCTACATCCGCCAGGATGGTGCCTGGCAACCCTTCGACTACGTCCGCCCCAAGCCGACCCAGCCGACCGACATGGCCATGGGCCCTGACGGCTTGGTCTATGTTTCCGAACGTCACTGGTCGCCGGTCGGCGGCCTCACCATTCGCATCGCGCGCTTCGACCCGGCTCTGCTCGCCCCCGGCGCGGCGATCAAGGCGACCACTCTGGCGACCATGCGTCCGCCGCTGACCATCGACAACTTCGAGGGCATTTTCCTGCGCGAGAGTCCAGACGGCGCCCTCTTGGTCTATGTCGTTTCTGACGATAACTTCAGTGCCATCCAGCGGACGTTGCTGGTGATGTTCGAAGTCCTGAGCGAGTAAGTGGGAGGAAGAAGAGCATGGCAAAGCTGATCGGCATCGCCTTCAAGGCCAAGAGCGAGGCCCCGATGGAAACCGCGACGGCGGGCCGCATCGAGGTCGAAAGCGGGCTGTCCGGCGACTACAGCGGCAAGCTCTTCAAGAAGCGCCAGGTCACCGTCCTCTCGAAGGAGGCCTGGGACGCGGCCTGCGCCGAGCTTGGCGAGAGCCTCGATTGGACCACGCGGCGGGCCAACCTCTTCGTCGAGGGCCTGCCTTCCCTGGCCGACAGCAAGGGACAGCGCCTGCGCATCGGCGGCGCTCTTCTGGAGATCACCGAAGAGACCGAGCCCTGCTATCGCATGGATGAGGCACGGCGCGGCTTGCGCGAGGCGCTGAACCGCGATTGGCGGGGCGGCGTCTGCTGCCGCGTCATCGAAAGCGGCGATGTGGCGGAAGGCGACCCCGCAGAGCTGATCGCGGCCGAAGCCGCCGCTTAGCGAGCTTCGCCGTCACCATCCCTCCCCTGTCAAGGAGGAGGGTTGGTGAGCGCGGCATCGGCCGCATCTCCAGGAATGTCATCCTTGCGCGAGCCTCGCAGGGTCGCAGACCCGAAGAGGCGAGTTGCGAGGATCCACGGGAGACGTCCGTGCGGACCGGTAGGTGGATGCTCGGAACTCGGCCCTGGGCCTGACGGCCCAGTGAGCCTCGCCCAAGCATGACAACGAGAGGCGCGGCGCCACAGGGCGACCATTTATCTGCTCGCAAACAAGGCACCAGCCTCTCGGCCGCGTTCCCCCGCAGCGAGGCGCTTCCGATCAAAAATGGGAGGGCTCTGGCCAGACTGGAGCACCCCAAACGGAAAAAGCCCGAGCTGGACCCGGGCTTGTTTCTGTTCGGCAGGCCGAAAAGGGGCTAGCCGGCCGCCGCCTCTTTGGCCGCTTCGGCCGCCTTGCGGATAGTCCGCTTCAGCCGCACCGCTTCGACGCCCAGCTTGCGGTCCGGCGTCGACAGCAGGAAGGCATCGAGGCCGCCGTTGTGCTCGATCGTGCGGATGGCCCGTGTCGAGAGCTTGAGGCGCACCATGCGGCCCAGCGCATCGCTGAACATCGCCGTCTGCTGAATGTTCGGCAGAAAACGGCGGCGGGTCTTGTTGTTGGCGTGACTGACGTTGTTGCCACTCATCACGCCCTTGCCGGTGAAGGCGCAGCGTCGAGCCATGGTTGCTTCCTGAAGAAAGTCAAAAACAGCAAGCGGGCGCCCTAGGCGCCCGGCAGAGCGAGGGATATACGGGCATGCTGGGCGCGGGTCAAGGCGCATCCCCGAACAATTGCGTCAAACCAGGGCTAGGGCGCGATGCCGAAAGCCTCCAAGAGCCGCCGAGCTGCCGCGGAGGGGGTCAGGCCGCCCTCCCGGACCGCCGCTTCCATGCCGGCAATCTCCTGCGCCACACGGGGATGGTGATGGAGAGCGTTGAGCAAGCTTTCCTCGATCTCCCGCCAAAGCCAGGCGCTGGCCTGGTTCTGCCGCTTTTCTGCCCATAATCCACTGTCTTGCTGCAGCGCGCGGTATTGCCCGATGCGGGCCCAGACCTCCTCCAGTCCCCGCCCCTCCAGAGCGGAGCAGAGCAGGACCGGAACCTGCCAGTCGTGGGTCACCGGGCGCAGCATCCTGAGCGCGCTCTGATATTCGGCGGCGGCGCGGCGGGCGGCCTCGACCAGTGCGCCGTCGGCCTTGTTGACCACGACCATGTCGGCCAGCTCGACGATGCCCCGCTTGATGCCCTGCAGCTCGTCGCCCCCGCTCGGCAGCAGCAGCAGCAGGAAGAGGTCGACCATGTCGGCAACGGCCGTTTCCGACTGGCCGACGCCGACCGTCTCGACGATCACCACGTCGTAACCCGCCGCCTCGCAGAGCAGCATCGCTTCCCGCGTGCGCCGCGCCACGCCGCCCAGGCTCTCGCCCGCCGGAGAGGGGCGGATGAAGGCCTCATCGCGCCGGGTCAGCTCTTCCATGCGGGTCTTGTCGCCCAGGATCGAGCCGCCGCTGCGCCGCGAGGAGGGGTCGACCGCCAAGACGGCGACCTTCTTACCGGCCTCGATGAGGAAGAGCCCGAAGGCCTCGATGAAGGTCGACTTGCCGACGCCGGGCACGCCGGAGATGCCCAGGCGCACCGCCCCGCCGGTGCGCGGCAGGACCGTGCTCAGCAGCTTCTCCGCTTCCAGACGATGGTCCTGGCGGCTCGACTCGACCAGGGTGATCGCCCGAGCGAGCGCCCGGCGCTGGCCGTCCATGAGGTCGCGCGCAAGATCCTGACTCATAGGGCTAACCACTGCCAGCGGACCGGCGCTTCGGCAAGCTACGAGCGCCACTCGGCAAGGACCGCGTCGATATCCGCGCGGCCCGTCGGAAAGTCCGTGATCACGTTGACGTCCGCCCCGCCCTCGAGCAGGGCGCGGACAACACCGGGGTAGTCACCGTGACGCACGTCCTCGGGCAGGCCCCAGGTGGTCATGCCGCCTAGCGGATCGTGGCAATTGAAGGCGGCGAAGACCGCCGTATCCAGCGGCATGCCGCCGAAGTCGTTGGCCAGCTCCAGATCGGCGCCGCCCGCCACGAGCGCCTGCACCGCTTCGGCATGGCCGCGCCAGCAGGCCATGTGGAGGGCGGAGCCGAACTCGCCCCGCGCGTCCGGCGGGAAACCGAGGTCGAGCATCAAGGCGACCGCCTTGTGCCGGCCTTCGAAGGCGGCGGTTGCCAAGTGGCCCGCATGGCTGGTCGAGGCTTCGGCCCGGAGGTCCGGCTGCCGCTCGATCAGATAGCCGGCGGCGGAGCGATCACCGCGGGCGCAAACCCCAAGAAAGACGTCGAGGGCACCTGCCTCCTCGGCAGTGGCCCCGGCCTGCAGCAGGCGCCCAGTCAGGAACGTCCGGCCCATGCGCACGGCGAGAGCATAGGGCGTCAGGCCGTCGGCATCCTGCGCGTCGGTCCGTCCCCCACCCGCGAGCAGGAGGTCGAGAACGGTGAGAGAGCGATCGCTCCGCACCGCCTTGTGGACGCGCGTTTCCCGGTTGCCGAAAGGGGTCACGAAGTTGGGGTCGGCGCCGGCCTCCAAAAACAGGAGGGCGCCTTCCGGATCCTCGAAATCCAGCTTGCGGGCCAGGCAGTAGGACAGCTTGTCCTGCGCCACGCCGGCGGCCAGAAGCAACCGCAAGCAGCGGTTATCCGGCAACTCGGCCGCGTGATAGAGGGTCTCGGCGCCGATCTCCTCGGTGCCGTCGTTCGGGTCGGCACCGGCCGAGAGCAGCCGTTCCGTCAGTTGGGGGTTGGCGTTGACCCCGGCGGCACCGTAGAGCGCGGTCTCCGGATGCGCAGCCGAGCTTTCCGGCTTGCGGGCATTGACGTCGGCCCCGCACCCGATCAGCGCTTCGGCGATGCGGCTGGCGGCCGCTGCCGCCTCCGCCCGCCGCTGCAGCCGGGAAAAGCAGAGATAGAGCAGGGGCGGCCAGTCGAAGGGCGCAAGCGCCTGGTTGACGTCCGGCGCGGCGGCGATCAACGCCAAGGCGTCCTCGGCCCGGCAAAGGGTGCAGGCGACCGCGAGATCCTTGGTCGACAAGTCCCCGAGATCGCCAGTGAGCTGGTCGACCTCCGCCAAGCGCCCCGACATGGCGGCGCGCAAAAGGCGCTCCCGCTCGTCCATAGCCCCCCTTCCCCTGGCCAGCTTAGGCGCATGCTACTGCGCCGCCACCAAGCCGTCGTCCGCCGATTCCTGCTGGCGCCGCCACATGGCGGCATAGTGGCCGTCGTGCGCCAGGAGATCCTGATGCCGCCCGCGCTCGACGATGCGGCCGGCATCCAACACCAAAATCTCGTCGGCGTCCACGATGGTAGACAGGCGGTGGGCGATTACCAGGGTTGTGCGCCCCTGGGAGACTTCACGCAGGTTGGCCTGGATCTCCCGCTCGGTCTTGGTGTCCAGCGCCGAGGTCGCTTCGTCGAACAGCAGGATGGCCGGCCGCTTCAGCACCGTGCGGGCAATGGCGACCCGCTGCTTCTCGCCACCCGAGAGCTTCAGCCCCCGTTCCCCGACGATGGCGCCATAGCCGTCCGGCAGAGCGGCGATGAACTTGTCGATGTGCGCGAGCCGCGCCGCCTCGTCGATCTCCTCCTGGCTCGCGTCGGGGCGGCCGTAGGCGATGTTGTAGCCGATGGTGTCGTTGAACAGCACCGTGTCCTGCGGAACGATGCCGATGGTGGCGCGCAGCGAGTCCTGCGTGACGTCGCGGATGTCCTGCCCGTCGATGGTAATCCGCCCGTCGCTGACCTCGTAGAAGCGGAACAGCAGGCGGGAGAGGGTGGACTTGCCGGCGCCGCTGGACCCCACCACGGCCACCGTGTGGCCGGCCGGGATGGCGAAGCTGACGTCCTTCAGGATGGGCCGGCGCGGGTCGTAGCCGAAGGAGACATCCTCGAAGCGGATGGCGCCGCCCGACACGGCCAAGGGCGGCGCGCCCGGCTTGTCCTGAACCTCCGCATTGAACAGCAGAAGCTGAAACATGGTCTCCATGTCGGTCAGCGACTGCTTCACCTCGCGGTAGACGAAGCCGAAGAAGTTCAGCGGCTGCGCCATCTGAATCATGTAGGCGTTGACGGCGACGAAGTCGCCGATGGTCATGCTGCCGGCGACCACTCGGTGGGCGGCCAGCAGCATCAAGAAAGTGACACCCAGAGCGATAATCACCGCCTGGCCGATGTTGAGGATGGCGAGACTGCTCTTGGAGCGGGTCGCCGCCCCTTCGTAGCGCTGCAGGCCGACGTCGTAGCGCCCGGCCTCGTGACGCTCGTTACCGAAGTACTTGACCGTCTCGTAGTTCAGCAGGCTGTCGATCGCCTTGGAGTTGGCAGCCGTGTCGCTGTCGTTCATCCGCCGCCTGAGATGGAGGCGCCACTCGGTCACCCGGTAGGTGTAGGCGATGTAGAGCGCGACCGTCACGAAGGTGATCGCCGCCACCTCGAAGCCAAAGA
>JANQIA010000395.1 GCA_028282405.1 Rhodovibrionaceae bacterium | reverse complement strand
GACCGGAGCATAGTTGTCGTTGGCAACTATAATCATGGCCCGATAACGGCGGTACCATGCCGGGCACCGGACAGGTCTTTACCACCTGCGTCGATCCTGTTTCGCCCCCAAACACCAGGCAATCGGCCCCAACGCGACCGCTGCCGAAACTTGGAATTTGGTGGAGGCGCCGGGTACTGCCCCCGGGTCCGCTCGGCTTATTCCACAAGCCCGTGTAGCGCCATAGCTGGTTTCCCAGCCCCTCTAATATAGGGAATTTGGCCCCAAAGGGGAAGAATCAGTTTCTATCCTGCCTTGCGCTTGCCGTCGTGCGACGCGGGCGAAGCCTCCCCATAGTTAACAGAGTGGGGACAACTCTTCGCGTCGCGATTGCCAATTTGGACTCCCGAGACTCCTGCGGCGTCCGCCATGCTGCGCTGCTAAGAGACGATAGACGGCAAAGAATGGACCTCTCTATGCAAGAGACGAAGAACGTGAGCGACAACGACGATCGGCCGGCCGGCCCCTCGCCGGAGGAGGCAGGGAGCGGCCTGCGGGCCAGGAAGCTGCTGAGCGAAGACCAGGAGCGCGATGTGCGGGAGGTTCGCTCCAACCGTTTCGAGACGCGCCGGGTTACCGTGCCGGCGTTGGAGGAGATCCTCTTCGAGCCGGTTCCGGTGCTCGACCACGGCTTCGTTCGTGTCGTCGACTACATGGGCGACGATGCCGCGATCACGCAGGCCGCGCGCGTTTCCTACGGCCGCGGCACCAAGAAGCTGCGCGAGGATGCCGGCCTCATCCGCTACCTGCTACGCCACCGGCACAGCACGCCCTTCGAAATGTGCGAGATCAAGTTCCACATTAAGCTGCCGATCTTCGTGGCGCGGCAGTGGATCCGCCATCGCACGGCAAACGTGAACGAGTACTCGGCGCGCTATTCGGTGCTCGACCGCGAGTTCTACATTCCTGCCCCCGAGCATCTCGCGGCGCAGTCGGCCAGCAATCGGCAAGGCCGGGGCGACGTGCTGCAGGGTGAGGAAGCCGCCGAGGTGCTGGAGCTGCTGAAGCGCGGCGCCGGGCGCGCCTACGGCGACTACGAGCACATGCTGAACCAGGACGAAGCGGGCAATCCGCTCGACCCCGAGCGGCAGGGCCTGGCGCGCGAGCTGGCCCGCATCAGCCTGCCGATCAACGTCTATACCCAGTGGTACTGGAAGGTCGACCTGCACAACCTGATGAACTTCCTGTCGCTCCGCGCCGACCCGCATGCGCAGTACGAGATTCGGGCCTATGCCGATGTCATGATCGCGATGCTGAAGCGCTGGGTTCCGGTGACCTATCAGGCCTTCCAGGACTATGTCGCCGGAGCAACCAGCCTGTCTGCGCCGGCCCTTGCCGTGGTCAAGCGCCTCCTGGCGGGAGAGACGGTCGAGCAATCGGACTCCGGCCTGTCGCCGCGGGAGTGGCGCGAGCTGATGGAGCGTCTCGGGCGCGCCTGATCGGGCCTGCGAGAACGCCTGATCAGAGGCCGTGCTTCAGACGGATCTCTTCCTGGCCGCGGGCGAAGGTGGCGATGGCCCAGGGGCTGGAGATCGGCAGTTGCGGCTCTGGCGCCGCAACGCGGTCCTCGGTCCAGATCACGTCGGAGTCCTCGCCGGCGCGCTTCAAGCCACGGATCTCGATGACGTATCCGCTGGCTTGCCGCACGCCGAGGAAGATGCCGATGGCGATCTCGTCACCCTCGGCCAGAGGGCGCGGCGAGGCGACGCCGGTCAAGCGCCAGAGCGCTTCCCACTCGTCCTGATCGCTGGCCAGCATCTTGCCGTGATAGGGCGTTCGCGCCAGTTGCCCGTTCCAGATCTGCTGCGGTCGGTCGGCGGCACCGGTGACCGGCGGTGCAGAAGGCGACGTCTGGCAGCCTGCAATGACCAGGCAAACTGCGATGGCGAGCAGAGGTTTCAGAATAGCTCTCCTGCCTAGGGCTGTCTCAGTGGCCTATTGCATCACGATGCGGGGGGCTGCACGCCCGCGGCCCTCGCGCGCTTCAAGCTTCGACCATATGGCAGAAGCGATGTCACGATACACGGAAGCGTGGGGACTGTCAGGCCGTGAAACTACGATCGGTTGGCCTCCGTCCGACGTCTCCCGTATCTCGATGTCGAGCGGGATCTCGCCGAGGAAGTCGATGCCGAACTTTTCCGCTTCCTTGCGCGCACCGCCGTGACTGAAAATATGTGACTGATGGCCGCAGTTGGGGCAGCAGAAATAGCTCATGTTCTCGACGATGCCCAACACCGGCACGTCGACCTTGCGGAACATGTTGAGGCCCTTCTTGGCGTCGAGTAGAGCGATATCCTGCGGCGTCGAGATGATGACCGCCCCGGCGAGCGGCACCTGCTGGGCCATGGTCAACTGTGCATCGCCTGTGCCCGGCGGCATGTCGACGATCAGCACGTCCAGCTCGCCCCAGGCCACGTCGCGCAGCATCTGCTGCAAGGCGGACTGGACCATCGGGCCGCGCCAGATCATCGGCGTATCCTCGGCAACGAGGAAGCCCATCGACATGCATTTGACGCCGTAGTTCTCCATTGGCTTCAAGATCTTGCCGTCGGTGGAGCTCGGTCGCCCGCTGATGCCCATCATACGGGGCTGAGAGGGGCCGTAGATATCGGCATCCAGAATGCCCACACGCACGCCCAGGGTCGAAAGCGCCAGAGCCAGGTTGGTCGCGCTCGTCGACTTGCCGACGCCGCCTTTTCCGCTCGCCACGGCGACGATGTACTTAACGCCGGGTGCCATCCCGCCCTTCTGCGCGCCTTGCGGGCTTTCTGCCGCAGGGCCGCGTGTCGCACCGTCGGGGTTGGCGCCCGCCTGCCGTTGCGCCGTGAGCACCGCCGTGACCGAGAGGACATCGGGCATGGCCTCGACCGCCTTTTCGGCGGCTTTGCGCAGGGGTTCCATTTCGGACCCCCTTTTCGGGTCGACCTCGACCGCGAAGGTGACGTGCCCGTCGCGAACGGCCAATCCGCTCAACATGCCGGCCGAAACGATGTCCTGACGGCTGTTTGGTTCGACAACTTTGGATAAGACTTGCCGAACGGTCTCCTCAGTCACCTTACTCATGCTTGAAAACCCACCCTTCCTGTCAAATATGCCTGCTAGCAGAACAAATCGCCTACGGCTTCGGCGTGTCAACGGCCGCTGCCCCTGTCATATATAGCGCCGTCGCATAATTTGTACGGCGAAGCGTGGTCTTAAGAAGAAGTGGAGAACGGCCCGGATGCCTTGGCAATCTTCGAACGGTGGCGGTAGCGGTGGACCCTGGGGCGGCGGAAGCGGCGGCGGTAGCGGCGGTGGAGGCGGCCCCTGGGGCGGACGTGGCGGCCAAGGTCCCAGCGGTGGCGGCGGCGGAGGCGGCTTCGGGCGCGGCGGCGGACAGCCCGATCTCGAGGATATGATCCGGCGCAGTCAAGAAAAGTTGAAGCAGTCCCTGCCCGGCGGCATGGGCGGCAAGGGCATCCTCATCGCGATTGCGATTCTCGGGGTGCTTTGGATGCTCTCCGGCTTCTATCGCGTGAACCCGGGCGAGCAGGGCGTCGTGCTCCGCTTCGGCGAATGGGTCAACCAAGACAACCTGGCACAGCCGGGTCTGCACTGGCATCTGCCCTGGCCGATCGAGACGGCGGTCACGCCGCAGGTCGACGAGGTGCGCTCGATCGCCGTCGGCTTCCGGGCGGGTCAGCGCGACATCGAAGAAGAGAGCCTGATGTTGACGCGCGACCAGAACATCATCGACGTCGACTTCAGCGTTCAGTGGCGTATCGCGAATGCCGGCGAGTTCCTGTTCAACATTCGCGAGCCCGAAGACACCATCAAGCTGGCGGCGGAAAGCGCCATGCGCGAGGTGATCGGCCAGACCGACATCCAGCCCGCCCTGACGGACGCGAAGGAGGAGGTGGCTCTGCGCGTGCGCGAAACGCTGCAGGGTACCTTGGACGAGTATCAGGCCGGCGTGCTGATCACCGCGGTCAACATGCAGGACGTGCAGCCGCCGAGCGAGGTCGCGGACGCCTTCGAAGACGTGCAGCGGGCGCGGCAGGATCTCGACCGCTTGAGGAACCAGGCCGAAGCCTATCGCAACCGCATCATTCCTGAGGCGCGAGGCGAGGCACAGCGCATCATTCAGGGAGCGGAAGCCTATCGGGAGCAGGTCATCAACGAGGCTCAGGGTGAAGCGCAGCGCTTCATTCAGGTCTACGAGGCCTACAGCCTGAGCCCCGAGGTCACCCGCCAGCGCCTCTATCTCGAGACGGTCCAGAAGGTGCTGCAGGAGACCGGCAAGATCCTCGTCGAGGAGGGCAACCCCGTCATCATCAATTCGGGTGGCACCGGCGGCATCGTTCCGATGCAAACCGGTCAGCCCGCCCAGGGCGACACCGTCCGCTAAGGCCAGGAAGCGAGAGAGACAATGCAAGGGCGACTCCCCCTCATCATCGGAATTGCGGTGGTCCTCCTGGGCTTCATCGTTTACTGGTCGACGTTCGTCGTTCACCAGACTCAGCAGGCCGCCGTCCTTCAGTTCGGTGCCGTGAAACGCGTGATCACCGAGCCTGGGCTGCACTTCAAGATTCCGGTCATCCAGAACGTGCGGTTTGAAGAGAACCGGGTGCTCAACCTCGACCCGCGGGCCGAGACGGTTCTCTTGGCCGATCAGCGCCGGTTGGTGGTCAACACCTTCGTGCGCTACAAGATCGACAACCTCGAGCAGTTCATCCGCGTCGCGGTCAACGAGCGGAACCTGCGCAGCCAGCTCGAGCCGATCGTCAACAACGCCGTGCGGACCGTGCTGGGTACGACCTTTCTGCCGACGGTGCTCTCCGCCGAGCGTGACAACCTGATGGCCAACATTCGCCAGCGGGTGAACCAGGAGACGCAGAAGGCCGGCTCGAACTTCGGTATCGATGTTCTGGACGTGCGTATCGTGCGCGCCGACCTCTTGCCCGAGGTCAGCAAGTCGGTCTACGAGCGCATGAAGTCCGAACGTGAGCGCGACGCCAACGAGTTCCGCGCGCAAGGTAACGAGCAGTACCAGGGCATTACCTCGGCGGCCGATCGTGAAGCCACGGTCATCCGGGCCGAGGCCAATCGCGAAGCGGAAATCCTGCGCGGTACCGGTGACGCCGAGCGGACCCGTATCCTGAGCGACGCCTACGGCCGCGACCCCGAGTTCTTCGAGTTCTATCGCTCGATGCAGGCCTACGAGGCCGCAATTCGCTCGGACAACTCCGTGCTCGTGATGCCGACGGACAACGACTTCTTCCGATACTTCAACGACCAGCGGGGCGGCACGCCGTCTCCGGCGGCGGCCGGCACCGATCTGCCGCGCACGACCGCGGTGGAGTAACCCTGGCTTTCATGCGGCCCCGACAGCAAAGCGCTGCGGGGCCGTAAGCCTGTCTCATGACCGATCTGCTGACCGCTCTCGCGCTCGTACTGGTGATCGAGGGGTTGGTGCTGGCGGTCGTGCCGGATATGCCGAAGCGGCTCTATGCGATGCTGTCGGCGGTGCGGCCGGAACAGCTCCGCGTGGCGGGCCTGACGGCGGCGGCCATAGGCGTGATATGCGTCTGGCTGCTCAGGGGTTAGAGCACTATTTCGTCAGAGTGGTTCCATCCGACCCGACGAGGCTCTAACATCACAACCAAGTTATTGACACATTGAATCTCTAGTCCAAGCCAGAATTCTGGCCGTAATAGCTTCTTGTTTGTGTATTGATAGTGAGTGATGAGGAGTGCCGCGGTCCTTGGGCGAGAGAGGGCCGAAAGCAGGCGCTGGCCGCGAATGAAGGAGATCGCCGACACCATGAAGTACCTGAACAGCATCCATGCCTCGGGTCTTGCCGCTGGCATGTTCGCCTTGCTGGCACTGGCCGTGGCGCCTCAGCCGGCGGCTGCCCGGGGGGCTCCGGACAGCTTCGCCGACCTGGTCGAGAAGCTTCAGCCCGCAGTCGTCAACATCTCCAGCACGCAGGTGATCGAAGACGGCGGTGTCGAAGAATTCCAGGATCTCTTCCGCGAGTTTCTCGAGCGCCGGCGTGGCGGCGAAGGTGAAGAGGAAGGCCCGCGGCGCCAGCGCCGCGCCAATTCGCTCGGCTCGGGCTTCATCATCGACCCCGAGGGCTACATCGTCACCAACAACCACGTCATCGAGGGCGCGGACGAGATCAACGTTCGTTTGGCCGACAACTCGCTCTACAAGGCGACTGTGATCGGCACCGACGACAAGACCGACCTCGCTCTGCTGAAGGTCGAGCCCGAGCGGCCCCTGCCGTCGCTCGACTGGGGCAGCTCCGACCGCCTGCGCGTCGGCGACTGGGTGGTTGCGATCGGCAATCCCTTCGGCCTCGGCGGCACGGTCACCGCCGGCATCGTTTCGGCGCGTCAGCGCGACATCAATTCCGGCCCCTACGACGACTTCATTCAGACCGATGCCTCGATCAACCGCGGCAACTCCGGCGGCCCGCTGTTCAACCTCGACGGCCAGGTGATCGGCGTGAACACGGCGATCTTCTCCCAGACCGGCGGCTCGGTCGGCATCGGCTTCGCCATCCCGGCATCGCTGGCGCGCAACGTCACCGAGTCCCTGCGGCAGTTCGGCGAGGTTCGCCGCGGCTGGCTCGGCGTCCGCATTCAGACGGTGACCGAAGAGCTCGCAGAGAGCCGCCTTCAGCTTCCGGAGGCGACCGGCGCCTTGGTCGCGTCGGTGACCCCTGGCGGCCCGGCAGAGGCCGCCGGCATTCAGCCGGGTGACGTGGTGCTGACGTTCGACGGCCGCGAGGTCGAGAACATGCGCCGCCTGCCGCGCATGGTCGCGGAGACCGCGATCGGCAAGGGCGTCGAGGTGGTGGTCTGGCGCAATGGCGAGCGCAAGACGCTGAAGGTCGAGCTGGGTCAGCTCGACGACACCGTCCTGGCGCGGGCGTCGGTGGTCGAGGAGCCTGAGGAGCTCGATCAGATCGGCGACCTGGGTCTCTCCGTGGCGCGTCTCAGCCCCGAGCTGCGGCAGCGCTATGAGCTGTCTCAGGAGTCCGGCGGCGTCGTCATCACCGAGGTCGATCAGGGCGGCAGCGCGGCCGAGAAGGGCCTGCAGCCGGGCGATGTGATCTTGGAGGTCGACCAGGAGAGCGTCTCGAGCCCAGCCGATGTCGCCGAGCGTATACGCAAGGCGCGCGACGACGGCTACAACGTGGTCACGCTTCTCATTCAGCGCGAGGGCGGGCAGCAGTGGTTCGCGCTGCGCCTTGACCAGAGTTAGTCAGGCGAAATCCTGACCTGCAGAGGGGCGGAAATTTCTCCGCCCCTTTTTGCTTTCGGCGCCTTGCTTTGGCTAGCGCTCGACGTCCGCTGTCGGCGTCACGAACTCCTCGGCGCGATAGCCCTGGAAATAGAGCAAGGCGGTGAGGTCGCCGTGATCGATGCGGGCGTCGGCCACCTCGCGCAGCAGCGGCTTGCCGCGATAGGCGACACCGAGCCCGGCGGCCTTCACCATCGGCACGTCGTTCGCGCCGTCCCCCACGGCACAGGTCTCGCTGAGGTCGATCCCTTCCGCGGCGGCAATCTCCAATAGGGCCTCCTGCTTGGCCTCCGGGCCCAAGATCGGCAGGGCAACCTCGCCGTCCAGCTTGCCGTCGCGTTCGGTCAGGCGGTTGGCCCTTTGCTGGTGAAACCCCGTGGCTGAGGCGACCATGTCGGCGAAGAGGGTGAACCCGCCGGTGACCAGGGCCGTGACCGCGCCGGCGTCGCCCATTGTGGCGACCAGCGTGCGGGCGCCGGGATTGAAGGTCATGCGGTGGGCGACCTCCGCCATCACCGCGGTCGGCAGCCCGTCCAGCATGGCGGCGCGCTCCTGCAAGGAGCCGGCGAAGTCGATCTCGCCGCGCATGGACTGCGCCGTGATTTCGGCCATGCGCTCGCGCAGGTCCAGCGCGTCGGCCATCTCTTCGAGCATCTCCTGGCCGATAATGGTGGACTCCATGTCGGCGACCAGCAGGCGCTTGCGCCGCTTTGCCGAGGGCTGCACGCAGACATCGATGGGGTGCGACCCGACCACGTCGGACAGGGCCGCACGGGCCACGCCGATGTCGGCTGACTGGAAGAAGAGATCGCAGGCGCGGTCGCGGCAAAGCCAGTCGTGCTTCCCGGCTTGCGCGCCGGTCGCCTCTAAGGCTTGCGCGGCCTGTTGGACGAACTCCGCGGTCAGCGGCGGGCCGTCGAGAGAAACCAGCAGTGTGGCAACGAGCGTCATGGCATCTGTTTCTCGAGAGAAGAAAGCGTGGTGGGCGATGTGGGCTTGCATGCCCGTCGGCGAGGTGTTGGAAGAAGCGCCACGAGAAATCAAGAGGAGCGGGGCGTGGCGGCCAAGGCTCTCGGAGCATGACGGGCGAGCCGGCCATTCTGATCGCCGGGCCCACGGCGAGCGGCAAGTCCGGTTTGGCGCTCGCCGTCGCACAGGCCTTCGACGGCGTGGTGATCAATGCCGATTCCATGCAGGTCTATCGCGAC
>JANQIA010000374.1 GCA_028282405.1 Rhodovibrionaceae bacterium | reverse complement strand
GCCCAGAAGTTATCCGAGGTGGCGATGCGGATGATGCGCTCCTCGGGCAGGCCGGCAATCTTGCGCCAGAGGGCGAAAGCCTCGTCGTCCTCGGCGTAGACCGTCACCAGAAGGCGATCCTCCGGCAGGCCGTACTCCTGGGTGACCAGCTTCCAAGCGAGCTCGATGGCGGCGTCCTTGAAGTAGTCGCCGAAGGAGAAGTTGCCGAGCATCTCGAAGAAGGTGTGATGCCGCGCGGTATAGCCGACGTTCTCCAGGTCGTTGTGCTTGCCGCCGGCCCGGACGCACTTCTGCGAGGTGACGGCGCGGTTGTAGGCACGATGCTCCTGACCGGTGAAAACGTTCTTGAACTGAACCATGCCGGCGTTGGTGAACAGCAGCGTCGGATCGTTGCGCGGCACCAAGGGAGACGAGGCCACGACCTCGTGCCCCGCCTCGGCGAAGTAGTCCAGAAATCGGCTGCGGATATCGTTGGTACTCTGCATGGTTCGCAATCGCTCTCAAGCGCTTTCTAATTAAATTAGATGTGTTCCAAGAAGGGGCGTAAACAACGGAGATTCCGCTGCCCCGCTCGCGGCTTGATTTCTATCCTCAAGCATGGTCACTGTCTAGTGAAGCGGGGGCTGCCATTGAATTGCCTCTAGCGATCCACTCCACACTATCCTAGTTTTCGGCCATGCTCACGATGCCAATGCGACTACGGCGCGCTTCGGTCCATCACACCGTCGCGGCGCTCGCCCTTCTGTCCTTCGCCCTCTCCTCGGCGGTCCTGCCGCACGCCTGGGCTCAAACCGAGCCTCAGGGCCCGCCGACGAAAAGCGAGGCGGTCCAGGACTGGACCCTGCAGTGCCAGGCCGGCCCGGAGGGCGGCGACGTCTGCCAGCTCTTCCAGGAAGCGCCGCTGGAGGGGACCGACCGTCCCATCCTGCGGGCGCTGGTGGGCTACCGCACCCCTAACGCCGACACCTTGACCCTGGTCCTGGTGCTGCCGCTCGGCGTCTCCCTGTCGAAGGGCGCCTTCATGCAGATCGACTCCAACCAACCGGTCGCCGTACCCTTCGAGCGCTGCGAGCCCGGCGGCTGCCTGATCTTCCTGGCGATGAACGACAGCCTGGTGCAGGCCCTGAAGGGCGGCATCAATGCGCGGCTGATCTTTCACGACACCCAGCACCGGCGCGGCGCGGCGACCCTCTCGCTGAGGGGCTTCACCGCCGGCGTCGACCGCTTGAGCGCCGAAAAGCCCGGCTAAAAGCCCGCCCCTCTTTGGAGCTGGCTACGCGCCGCGTCTGCACCGGCTGCGGTGCCTACTCGGCGGCGTCCTCTTCGCGCGCGTCAGGACCTTCCAGCATGGCATCGGCGACCAGCCCGGCGTTGGCCCTTACGGCATGCTCGATGCTCCGGGCCATCTCCGGGTTCTCGCGCAGAAAGGTCTTGGCGTTCTCCCGCCCCTGGCCGATGCGCTGGCCGTCGCAGGAGAACCAGGCGCCGGACTTCTCGACACAGCCGGCCTGGACGCCGAGGTCGAGCAGCTCGCCCACCTTGGAGATGCCTTCGCCGTACATGATGTCGAACTCGACCACCCGGAAAGGCGGCGCCATCTTGTTCTTCACCACCTTCACCCGGGTCTGGTTGCCGACCACCGTATCGCGATCCTTGATCGCGCCGATGCGGCGAATGTCGAGACGCACCGAGGAGTAGAATTTCAGGGCGTTGCCGCCGGTGGTGGTCTCCGGGTTGCCGAACATCACACCGATTTTCATGCGGATCTGGTTGATGAAGACCACGAGGGTATTCGATTTCGAGATGGACGAGGTGAGCTTGCGCAGCGCCTGGCTCATCAGACGCGCTTGCAGGCCGGGAAGCTGGTCGCCCATCTCCCCTTCCAGCTCGGCGCGCGGCACCAAGGCCGCGACGGAGTCGACGATCAAGACATCGACCGCGCCGGAGCGTACCAGGGTGTCGGAGATCTCCAACGCCTGCTCGCCGGCGTCGGGCTGGGAAATCAGCAGCTCCTCGACGTTGACGCCGAGCTTGGCGGCGTAGCCGGGATCCATGGCATGCTCGGCATCGACGAAGGCGCAGGTCCCGCCCTGTTTCTGCGCTTCGGCCACCACATGAAGTGCCAAGGTCGTCTTGCCGGAGGACTCCGGGCCGTAGATCTCGACGATGCGGCCGCGCGGCAGGCCGCCGATGCCGAGCCCAATATCCAGGCCCAGCGAGCCGGTCGAGACGGTCTCCACCTCCACCACATCGCGCTGTCCCAAGCGCATGATGGAGCCCTTGCCGAAGGCGCGCTCGATCTGAGTCAGCGCCGCCTCGAGCGCCTTGTTCTTTTCCACGTCGTTCTTTCCGATCAACTGCAGAGAGGGTTGCGGCATCATTGGCTCCCTTCATGATTCGCGCAAGGCGGGCGGCGGCTCTATGGCGCGCCGATGCGACCGATGGAAGGCACTATATTCGCGCTTTGTTCTTTTCTCAACAAAAAAGAACAGAGGCGGAACAGTAAGTCTTCTGGGAGAGGGCGAAGAGATACGCAGGCGGCTCAGGCGGCCGTACTGGTCTCCGTGTCCATCACTTCCTTCACCTTCCCAGCCAACTGCTTGAGGCTGAAGGGCTTGGGCAGGAAATGGACGTTCTCGGTCTGCCCGATCTGCTGCCGGAAGGAGTCCTCGGCATAGCCGGAAATGAAGACGACCTTGAGCGTCGGACAGCGCTTACGCAGCTCCTGAACCAAGGCCGGACCATCGAGACGCGGCATCACCACGTCGGTCACCACGAGATCGATCTGATCGACCTTCGCCGCCGGATCCTGACCGTTGAAGATCTCCAGCGCCGCCTCGCCCGAGCCCGCCTCGATGACGTCGTAGCCCTTGTTGCGCAGGGCCCGGGAGGAGAAGGCACGCACCGCCTCCTCGTCCTCGACCAGCAGCACGGTCCCCATGCCGCTCAGGTCGCGGGTCGCCGCTTCCTGGGCGGCCTCTTCGACGCTCGGCGCCAAGGCTTCGTGGCGCGGCAGATAGATGGTGAAGGTCGTCCCCTGGCCCAGCTTGCTGTCGACCGAGACGAAGCCGCCAGTCTGCTTGACGATGCCATAGACCGTAGAGAGGCCGAGGCCGGTGCCCTCGCCGATGCCCTTGGTCGAGAAGAAGGGGTCGAAGATGCGGTCGATGTTCTCGTCGGTGATGCCGCAGCCGGTGTCTTCCACGACGATCATGACGTACTCGCCGGCGGGCGCCGTCTCCCCCTTGAGATGCATGGCCTGGTCGAGCGTCAGGTTGCCGGTCTTGATGGTCAAGGTGCCGCCGCCCTGCATGGCGTCGCGCGCATTGACCGCCAGGTTGATGATGACCTGCTCGAGCTGGCCCTGGTCCGCCTTGACCGACCAGAGGTCGCGCCCGTGCACCATCTTGAGCTCGATCTTGGCACCGATCAGGCGGCGCAGCAGGTGCGCCAGCTCGGCCAGGATGTCGGTCAGCTTGACCACCTTGGGCTGGAGCGTCTGCTGGCGCGAGAAGGCCAGAAGCTGCCGCACCAGGTTGGCCGCCCGGTTGGCGTTTTGCTTGATCTGCATGACGTCGGCGAAGGACTGGTCGCCCGGCCGGTGCCGCTGCAGCAGCAAGTCCGAGAAGCCGATCATCGCGGTCAGCAGATTGTTGAAGTCGTGGGCGATGCCGCCGGCGAGCTGACCCACCGCCTGCATCTTCTGGCCCTGGACGAACTGGGCTTCGAGCTGCTTCTGCTCGGTCAGGTCCGAGAGATGCAGCAGGACGCTGGCTTTGCCGGACTGGTCGCGGCCGAAGCGCGTGACGCTGGCCGTGCAGGTCACCCGCCCCTGCTCACCCAGACGCAGCTCGGCGCTGGGGCTTTGCTCGATGCCGTCGTCGTCCTTGGCCTGCCGCCAAAGCTCCTCGAAGCGCGCCCGGTCCGCCGGGCAGACGAAGGAGGAGAAGGGATGATCGATCACCGCCTGGCGCTCAGCACGGAGCAAAGCCAGGAAGGCATCGTTGTATTCCGTCACCGTGGCATTGCCGTCGAGCTGGGCCAGGCCGGTGGGCGCCAGCTTGAAGAAGCGCTCGAAGCGCTCGCGCGACTGCGCCAGAGCATCTTCCGAAGCCTGCTCCAAGCTGAGATGGCGCACCACGGAACGGGTTCTGAGGCGGCCTTCTTGCGGTTCCCAGACGATATCCTGGGTGATCAGCACCAGGAAGCGTTCGCCGCCCGGCGCGCGCAGCCAGACCTCGCCGCTGCGCTGGGTGGTCTTCGGCCAGGGCATGTAGGGCTCGAGCTTCTCGCCCGGCTGCAGCTCGACCAGGTCGTGCAGGCTCACCGCACGAGAGAGAATCCCGTCCGTCTGCTCGCCGAGCCAGCCGGCCAGCGTCTCGTTGACGAAGAGAAAGCGCCCGGTCTCGTCGACCGAGTAGAAGCCGATCGGCGCATGCTCCAAGAGATCGACGAAGCGCGACTGCTCCTCGCGCAGCGCCAGCTCCATCTGAAAGCGCGCGGTGATGTCGTCGGCCGCCCAGAGATGGGAGCCGCGCGAATCGCGCAGGGCGTAGGCCCGGATGCGGAACCAGCTCGGTTCCGGGGGCTCGGCGTCGCCCTCGGGGGCCTCCCACTTGAGGCGGACCTCCGTCGAACCGCCGCCGCCGGCGTTGACCTTGCTCTTGAGGGAGGCGAGTCGCTCCTTCATCTCGGGATCGTCTTCGCAGCGGCCGATCAGCCAGTCGACCAGCGGCTCGTCCTCGCTGCGGGTCAAGTCGCGGCAATGCCCGTTCTGCAGCACCACGTCGCCCTTGCGGGAGGTGAGCTGCCGGGGCTGCTCGACCGCTTCCAGGCCCAAGCGCAGAAGCCTGTGGCTGCGCAGATGGGAGCTCAGCGCGATCGCCGCAAAGGCAAGGCAGAGCACGGCAAAGCCGATGGCGATCGAGAGCAGAACTGTAGACATCACCCGTCCTTTCCGGCCCGGCCGGCGCCGGCCTCGCCCGGTCGCCACGTCAAGTTGCCGATGGCCGTCTGTGACATAGCACCGCTCTGCTTACCGCATTGTTTAGCGCCGCCGCTAGCCACTAGCGTTGTTGCGGGCGCAAGGTTCCTTTCAGGCGCATAACGTAGCCGATGACCTCGGCCACGGCCTTATAGTGCTCCGGCGGGATCTCCTGATCGATCTCGACCCCGTCATAGAGTGCCCGCGCAAGCGGCCGATTCTCCACCAGCGTAATATCGTGCTCTTTGGCCACCTCCCGGATCTTGAGCGCGATGTGGTCGATGCCCTTGGCCACCAGCCGCGGCGCCGCCATCTCCTCCATCTTGTAGCTCAGGGCGATGGAATAGTGGGTCGGGTTGGTGATCACCACGTCCGCCTCCGGCACCGCCGCCATCATGCGCTGCCGCGCCCGCTCGGTTCTGATCTGCCGCAGCCGTGCCTTGACCATGGGGTCGCCCTCGGCCTGCTTCATCTCGTCGCGAATATCCTGACGCGACATGCGTAGCTTCTTCATGTGCTGAAAGCGCTGGAACATGAAGTCGAGGCCGGCAATGGCGGCCATCACCGCGATGACGCCGATCAGCACCGCCACCGCTTCGTCGAGCATCATCCAGAGCGAGGCGGTGAAGCCCAGCTTCGGCATGATCTCGACCAACGGCCAGTCCGGATAGACGACCAGGAAGATCACCGCGCCGACGATGGTGATCTTGGCGATGCCCTTGATGAACTCGGCGATGGCCTTGGCCGAGAACAGCCGCTTGGTGCCCTCGAGCAGCGAGATCTTGCTCAGCTTCGGCTTGACGTTCTCGGCGGAGAAGATCAGCCCGTGCTGCAGCATGCCGCCGGCGATGGCCGCGGCCATGAAGATCGCGATGGGCAGCGCCAGGATGGCGGCGACCTGCAGCAACAGATCGAGCAGCATGTCGCCGTTGCCGAAGCGGAGATCGTGGGCGCTGGCGAAGAACGGCAGCATGACGTCGCTCAGCTCGCGCATGACTCCCGGCGCGAAGACGCTCAAGGTCAGAGCGAAGGCGGAGAGCATGAACCAGTGATTGACCTCCTGGGACTTGGCGACGTCGCCCTTGTCCCGCGCCTCCTGCAGGCGCTTGTGCGTCGGTTCTTCGGTTTTTTGGCTGTCGTCCTGATCGTTCTCGGCCATGACCGCCTCAGTTCAGCGTGAAGGGCATGTAGGTGAGCTCGAGCTCGCCCAGGAAGACCTGCATCACCGCCGCCATGCTGGCCGCCAGGACCAGGAGACCGATGGCGATCTGCAGCGGAATGGCGACGAAGAAGACCTGCATCTGCGGCATCAGGCGACCGAGCACGCCGAGCCCGAGATAGAAGATCACCGAGGCGGCGATGAAGGGCAGCGCCAGCTTGATAGCCACCAGAAAGGAGCGTGAAACGGTCTCCGTCAGCATGCGGGAGAAGTCCTCCACCGGCAGCGATCGCCCCGGCGCGATCAGCCCGTAGCTGTCGACCGCCGCCTGGATGAAGAGATGGTGCAGGTTGAGCGCCATGATCATGAGCAGCGCGACGATGGTCAGGAAACTGCCGAAGATCGAGCCCTGCTGCGCCGCGCTCGGATCGTCGACCAGGGCGTTGGCGAGAGAGCTGGAGTAGGCGATCACCATCCCGGCGGTGGTCAGCGCCGCAATGAAGACGCGGCCCAGCAGGCCGAGAAAGACGCCGATCAGCGCTTCGCCCAAGACCAGGATCCCCACGTCGAGCGCATTTGCCGGCATGGCCGGCAGGAGCGGCGCGACGGTCGGCTGAACGACCAGGGTGAGAAGCAAGGCGAAGAGCAGCCGAATGCGGGCCGAAACGAAGGGCTCGCCGATCACCGGCAGCACCATCAGGCAGGCGCCGAGACGCACGAACGTCAGCAGAAAGGCGAAGAGACTGTCCGGCAGCAGCTCGGAGAGCATCGCCTCACCCAAGCGCGATGGCGCGGTCCATCAGCTCCCGCGTGAAGTCGATCAAGGTCGTCACCATGAAGGGCAGCAACAGGATCAGAGAGACGAAGATGGCAATGATCTTCGGCACGAAGGACAGCGTCATCTCCTGGACCTGCGTCAGAGCCTGCACCAGGGAGATGGAGAGACCCACGATCAAGGCGATGATCAGGATGGGCCCGCCAACCTTCAGCGTGACCCAGATGGATTCACGGGCAAGCTCCAGAACATCGGTCGGGGTCATGCTGCTTGCGGTACCTGCTTGAAGTGGACTCGCCCGCCAGGGCGCAAAAGAACAACCCGCCGATCAGATCGGCATGCGCATGATGTCCTGATAGGCCTGGATGGCGCGGTCGCGCACCGTCACAACGGTCTGCAGGGTCACCTCAGCCTTGCTGACGGCGACGATCAGCTCGTTGAGGTCCGCCTCGCCCATGGCGGCCTTCATCGACGCCTCTTCCGACGTCTTCAGCGTGGCGATCGCGTCGTCGGTGGCATCGCGCAGCGCCTCGGCAAAGCTGTCGCCCGGCGCGTCGTCGCGCGCGCTCAGGCCGCCCAGGCCGCTCTCCCGCTGCATGTTGCGGTAGGCGGAGATCGCTTCGGCGATATTCGTCGGCACGGTCAAGGCTCCTCGCTACGCGGGCATCAGCGCAGGATGCTGACGGTCTGCTCGAGCATCTGGCGGACCGTGCGCATGACCCGCAGATTGGCCTCGTAGCTGCGCTGGGCCTCGCGCATGTCGGTCATCTCGATCAGCGTGTTGACGTTGGGGGTCAGCACATAGCCTTCCGGGTCGGCGGCCGGATGGCCGGGGCGGTAGGCGCGGCCGAAGTCGCTCTTGTCCGGCTTCACGTCCTTGATTCCGACCAGCTCGGCACCGAGCACCCGGTCGAACTCGCTTTCGAACAGGATGGTCTTGCGACGGAAAGGCTCGCCGCCCGGCGCCGTCGCCGTGGTGTCGGCGTTGGCCACGTTCTCTGCGATGATGCGAAGGCGCGCGCCTTGCACCTTCATGCCGGCTGCGGAAATGTCTAAGGCGTTGCTGAAGTCCATGGCGGCCTCCTACTCAGCGCTGCCCGGTGAGGGCGAGGCGGAAGAACGACATCTGCTTGGTATAGAGCGACGTCAGGGCGGCGTACTGCATCTGGGTTTCCTGAACCTTGACCAGTTGCTCCTCCAGCACCACGGCGTTGCCCGAGGGCGCGGTCTCGTAACGCTGCTTCTGCTCGCGCTGTTGCGGGTCGCGCGGGGCGTTCGTCCTGGTGTCGATATGGAGCGCGTGCGTCTTCTCCGGCGCCCCGCGGCTTTCGGTGCTGCGCATCGCCTGCAGGAACGAGCGTTCGGTCAGATCCTGCGGCTTGTAGTGCGGCGTGTCGGCGTTGGCGACGTTCTGGGCCAGCACGGTTTGGCGATGGCCCAGCCAGTCCATCCGGCGTGCCACGGCATCGAAAATAGAAAAGGCTTTATCCATGTCCGCCCGGCGCTTGCGCGATAGAAAATCCCGATTTGAGACGAATACTAGCCGTTCGCTTGTTAATGACGCGTAAAGTCTGCTTTAATCCTCGCCTCAGGCAGTCAGTGCCGGGAAAGCAACGCAGGGCGGACGGGAACATGCTTTACCTGACACGAAAGGTCGGTGAATCCGTCATCATCAACGATGACATTCGGGTCACTGTCGTCGATATCCGCGGCAAATCCATTAAACTTGGCTTCACCTTCCCAGCGGAAGCGAGCGTTCTGCGGGAAGAGATCCACCAGCGGATCCAGGAAGAGAACCGCGCCGCGGCAGCCAGCAGCGATGCGCTTGCGGCGGCGTTGGGCAGCGCCGGTCAGGCATCGGCGGCACCTGCCGACGAGGAAGAGGCCACCGGTCGGGACAGCGCCGAGAAAAGGCATGTCGTCGGCAGCTAATCTCTCCTGCCTGGAGGGGTTTTCCTCAACCGAATCTTAAGCATAGCGCTTCACCCTTTCGCAAAGGGCGGATGGCTCGTCCTGACTCCGATACAACAATGCGGAGCATGACTTGGCATGGGTGATGGCGAGCGGAGCGACGCGGAACAGGCGCCCGAGGTGGACGCGCTGGACAGCCTCGATCCCATTGCCGTTGCGCTGCGCAGCGCCGGGCGGGCCGAGGGCACCAAGGTCATCGCCAAGGGCCATGGCGCAACGGCGGAGCAGATCCTCGAGATTGCCTTCAGCGAGGGCGTGAAAGTCCGAAGCGATGCCGAGCTGGTGCAGATGTTGGATGTGGTGGACATCGACAGCGACATCCCGCTCGAAGCCCTCTCCGCCGTCGCGGAAATCCTGACCTACCTCTACCGCCTCAACGCCAACGCCATGCAACCGCCGGAACAAGAATGACCGCACACAGCCCTCCCCACCTCGATCTCGCCGCCCGCCTGGACAAGGCCCTTTCGCGGCTGAGCGGCGAATGCCGACGGCTCGAAGCGGGAGAAGACGCCGGCTTGGACGAGGTCGTCACGGAGCTGGAAGACATCGTTGCCTGCCTGGCCGAGAACGTCAGCGCCGATGCGAACACCAAGCGGATGATCACCAACGCGATCTGCGAGATGGCGGCGGCAAGAAGCAAGTTGGCGGAACAGTTCGAGGAGGTGGCCGACGGGCTGCGTTCGGTGCAAGGCCAACGCCGCGCCATCTCCGCCTATGCCAAAGCCGGTCAGCGCTAGAGGTCGCGAGAGCCGGACGCCCGATGGACCTCAACACCTACGTTACGTTCGCGATCGCGCTGCTGGCGGTGATCGCCTTGATCTACCTGGTCGCCTGGGTGATGGGGCGCATCGGCGTGGTGCACCGCATGGCCGGCCGCCCGGGTAAGGAGCGGCGCCTGAAGGTGAAGGAAAGCCTCGCCCTCGACGCCAAGCGGCGCGCCGTCATCCTCGACTGCGACGGCAGCGAGCATCTCGTGGTGCTGGGCTCCAACTCGGAACTGTCGCTCGGCAAGCTCGACAGCGCGGCGAAACCCGGCAGCGACGTCGGCGCCAACGAGCGCATCGAGCGGCCCACCCAACGGGAGGCCGGCGCGGCATGAGGCGCCCTCTGCTCATCCTGCTCGGCATTGCCCTCGCGGCGCTCGCCCTGCCCGCCGTGGCATTGGCGCAGAGCCTCAGCATCGATCTCAACGGCGAAGGCGGCAGCACCGCAACGGCCCTGGTGCAGATCATCGCCCTGGTGACGGTGCTCAGCCTCGCACCCTCCATCCTGGTGATGGTCACCTCCTTCACCCGCATCATCGTCGTGCTGTCCTTCCTGCGCAGCGCGCTCGGCATTCAGCAGACGCCGCCCAACTCGGTGCTGATCTCCCTCGCCCTCTTCCTGACTGCCTTCATCATGGCGCCGACCATTGAGCGCATCTACGACGAGGCGCTCGAACCGATGTTCAATCAGGAAATCGACGAGATGGAAGCCTTCGAGCGCGCCAGCGTGCCGCTGCGCGAGTTCATGCTGCGCGAGGTGCGGGAGGACGACTTGGCGCTCTTCCTTGATCTCTCCAACGCCGGCGAGGTCAACGGTCCGGAGGACATCTCGCTCTCCACCCTGATCCCGGCCTTCATGATCAGCGAGCTGCGCCGCGCCTTCGAGATCGGCTTCCTGATCTTCCTGCCCTTTCTGGTGATCGACATGGTGGTGGCCTCGGTCCTGATGTCGATGGGCATGCTGATGCTGCCGCCGATCATCATCTCCCTGCCCTTCAAGCTGATCTTCTTCGTGCTGGTCGACGGCTGGTACCTGATCGCCGGCTCCCTGGTGCAGAGCTACGGCAACTAAGGTGCGCCGCGACGGGACGAAAGCGCTCTAGAGGCTTTCGTCGGCCTCGCCGAGCGCGCCGAAAGTCTCGCGGTAGTTGCTCATGAAGGCCTGGGCCTGCTTGACCTTGGCGAGCTCGCGCGCCACGGAGCCTACCTGCTCCGCCGTCAGGTCTCCGGACAGCAGGTCGAAGGACTCTGCGTGGGGTCCGCGGGCCATGGCCTCGCCCCAAGTGTCCTGCACCCTTGCCAAGCGGTCCGGCTGGCTGCCCAGGGTCAAGGCGACCGCCAGGCTCAGAACGTTGCCGCTGGTCAT
Organism: Rhodovibrionaceae bacterium; assembly: GCA_028282405.1. Lineage (GTDB taxonomy): Bacteria > Pseudomonadota > Alphaproteobacteria > Kiloniellales > DSM-21159 > JANQMX01. Next base: position 13,983 of record JANQIA010000374.1, on the reverse strand, counting down.
CTCGTCCAAGGCCGCACTGCGCGTCGGCTCAGGCAAGCTGCGCTCGATCAGCTCCGCCGCCGCACCCCACTCGCGCAGCTCCCAGAGAATGTCGATGCGCAGCCGCTCCGCCTCGGGGCTGGCATCGTCTTCGATCAACGCCAAAGCCTCGAAGCCCCGATCGAGCTGTAGGAAGGCGTGGGCTTCGAGGAAGCGGCGCTGGCGGTCGAGACCGAGCGGCAATTCCAGCTCGGCCGCGCTGCGCTCCAGCGCAGCAAGCGCCTCGCGCGGACGCCGGTCGAGAAGATAGATGAGCGCCAGGCGGGCGCCGACGCGCGCCTTCTCCAGTCCGGACAGGCGGAAGGTAATCTGCTCTTCGAGGAGCTCGGTCGCGCGCCCGAGTAGGTCGACCTCGACCAGGCGGTCGGCGAGATAGCCGACCAGGCGGCTCCCCTCTTCGCCCGCCGGCGAGAGCTCGCGGAACTCCTCATAGAGCGACAGCGCCGCCAGCGGCGGCAGCTCCGCCGCCCGGCCGCCGATAAAGAGGTCGCGGAACAGCGCGTTCATGCGCTCACCGATGGCCTCGTGCTCCGGCAGGTGGGGAAAGTGCGCAGCGGCCGAGCGCAGCACGCGGAGCGTCTCGCGGTAACGTCCGACGCTTTCGTTCAGGTCGGCGATGCGGCGCAGCAGCGCGAATTCGAAAGCATCGCCCCGCCAGGCAAAACGAAGCTGCTCCAGATGGGCGATGGCGTCGTCGACAGCCAGGCTCTCGTTCATGAGGCCAAGGTCCACGAGGGCCAGCCGCGCCTTCACCGAGGCATAGCCGTGGCGCCCGCCCGCAACCCGTTCGAGCAGCTTCTGGGCAGCCTCCTCATCTCCGTCGGCCAGCAGGATCCGCCCCAGCACATAGTCGTGCTCGGCCTGTTCCAGATCGCTCAGCTCTTCTTCTTCGGAGAACCTGATCAGCCCCATGGCCTTGCCGTGGTCACCCACGGCGGCAGCGGCCTCCGCCGCCCGCAGAAAGAGCCGTGTGCGCACCGGCGGCAAGTAGGCATCGATCAGGCTGTCGGTTTCGTCAAAGCGGTAGGCCGCGAGAGCCCAGTCTTCCCGCTCGGCGGCCAGCAAGCCTTCCCAGAGGCGCGCCTCGGCCTCCCCGGCCAGCGCCGGATGGCCGAGCAGCCGCGCGCCCTTCTCGAAGTCGCCGCGCAGAATATGGGCGGCGCCGGTCAGCAGCAGCAGCTCCGGGTCCAGCATGGAGCGCTGCTGCTCATCCTCCAGGAGCTGCAGGACGCCCAGCGCTTCGTCGGTAAAGCCGTGCGAGAAGTAGAACTTGGCCAGCTCGACCCTGGCAACCAGGCGGGCGCCTTCGTCGCTGGCAGCGATCCGGCTTTGCAGCTCGCGTTCCACCGCCTCGAAGGTCCCATCGGAGCCCCGGCGCCAAACCGTCAGGTCGAAAAGGCGTCGCGGCGGCTCCTCGTCCGCCGCCCCTCTGGTCGCGGCGCTGGCTGCCGCCGGCAGGGACAGCAAGCCGCCGGGCCGCTGAATGGAAACGCCCTTCGCGCTGCTGCGGACCCGGGTGGCCGGGTCGTCGAGCTGCAGCGCCACCCCTTGCAGACTGGACAGCAACGCGACACCGGGAAAGCGCCGCTGCTGCGCCACGGCCTGGCCCGGTTGCGCCGAGGGCACCAGAGCCACCTGACCGCCCCGTTCGAGATCATCCAGCAGTATGGGCGCCTCGGCCTCTTCGAGCATGACCTGAAGATGGCTCTCGGCACCCTGGCCGATCGGTTTCGCCTCGAGCTGTGCCGAAAGCGGTCTCGGCTGATGCCGCAGGTCGATCAGCCAGTCGTCCCCGCTGGCGGTGATGCGCGCCTCGATCAGAGGCGGCACCTCCAGCCGAAGGACCGTGGCTTGCGGCGGGTCGAGCCGTTTCGCCGACACCAGCGCGGGAACCAATGCCTTGAGCCGTTCCACCGCGTTTTCCGGCGCGACGGCGCCGAACGCGAGCCAGACCTCCTGCCCTCTCTGAAAGGCGGCAAGCGGCACTTCCTCGGTCCAGTCGAAGCGCAGGCGCGTCGGCGTGAAATAGGGCGTCGTCAGACCCGCCGTTGAGAACTGCGGGTCTTCCTCGTCAATCCGGGTGATCGTGAGTAGGGCCGGGCTGGCTGGGGTGACCTCGCCGGCTTCCCGCATAATGCGGTCGATCAGGATTTGCGGCGTGGCACCGCGTGGCGCCGCTGCCTGCACGGTCTCAGCCAGCACCGGAGGATTGGCGGCTTCCCCGGGCGCGGAGGACGGCGCGGATGACGGCGCGGCGGAAACCGGCTCGCCGGGAATCTCGCGGCTTTCGACGGCCTTCAGAAGATCTGGGGCCAAGAGCTGAAGCGGTCCGCTTGCCCCATCTGCTTCCTCTTGCGCAGCATCGCCTGACGCACGCGCGGCCGTCTCGGCCTTGGCCAGCTTGGCGGATATCTTCGCGGCGGCCTTGTCCGCCTTCTCCTCGGTGATCGCCGGGGTCGGCCGAGAGGCTTCCTTGGCCGCCGGTTGAGCCTCAACCTTGGCGGCGGCGGGCGGCGCGGCTTGTTCTCGTCCGGTGGGCTCCTCTGCCAAACCCTCGCCGAGCAAATCGATCACGACTCGCGCTTCGAGGGGGAAGTGCTTCAGCGACCACTCTTGGCGCAGCGCAATACTCAGACGCTCTCCGCTCAACTCGGACTGCGGCGGTTCGAGATAGCCGCTCAAGTCTCCCAGCCGTGAGAGGTCGAAAACGGCCGGACGGTCGAACTCGAGCAGGAGCCGTCCGTCCTCGACCCGCGCGCGATATCCGGTGGGGGTCGCCCAGTCGAAGACCAGCCGGGCATAGCCGTCGTGCTTTCCCACCCGAACGTTCACGCGCTCTTCCGCGAACGGCTGCGCGGCGCCGAGAGTCCAGGCTAACAGCAACGCAAGGAAGGGAAGAGCGGCCCTGATGATGTGGCGGCGCATGCCTAGTTCCTCGCATCGGGGAGAATTAGAAGGTCGACTTCGGCGGCGCCGGGGTCGTCGTGCTCGGCCCACTTGGCCCGAATCTCGACCAGCGCGCCGTAGCCGCTGTCGGCCAGTCCTTCAGCGAGCAGGCCACCGACGCGCAAGGCGTCGGCCCAAGCCTCCGCCCGGGGATCCCGGCCGGCGCGTCCCGGCACCTCGACCACCAATTCCAAGGCATTCGGCAGATTGCGCAGGACACCGGCCAGGTTGAAGAGCAGCGCCCGGCCTTCTTCCGACAGACCCTGCCCGTCTTCGGCGAGAAGACCGATCCGCGGCGCGCGTATGGCAACGCCCGTGGCACGCAGCTCGAGCTTGGCCGAGGCCGTCAGGCTCTCTTCACCGAGAAGATTCTCGATCACCGTGAAGAGGTAGTCCAGGTCCTCGCCCTCGGTCCGCGTGACCCGCTCGATGTCGATATCGAAGCGCGGAGAGGTCACCCGGACGTCCTCCATGGTGTCGAGCGCGGTGACGAAGGAGTTGGTGATGGTCTGCCAGGTGTCCTCCTCCACGTCCCGCATGGCGAAGACCATGACGAAGAAGGTCAGCAGCAGGGCCACCAGATCCGTAAAGGTCACCATCCAGACGCTGCTGCCGCCCCGCGGTCTCGCAGCCTGTGCAGGCTCTGGCGCGAAGGGGTCGGCCGGCGGGCCCGTAAGACCAGGCGGCGTCGGCGCAGCTCCTTTTTCCCACGGCTGCATGTCGTCAGCCCTTCGGGTCATTGCCGGAGATGTTCTCGATGACGATCCAGAGCCGGTCTGGCGGGACGTCGCTGAACCCGGCCGAAACGCGGTCCAGCGGCAAGCCGCGCTTGACGAAGGCATGGGCCAAAACCGCCAAGCGATCGGCGGCCAGCGCCAAGTCGCCATCGTCTCGCCGGTTCGAAGCCGGCAAGCCCTGCTGCGCCATCACCCGCGTGCCATCGAGCGCCGCACTGCGCCGCAGCAGCGTCGCCAGGCGATCGACCAGCAGGCCGGGCCCGACCCGAAAGACGCTCTCACCCTCGGCAAAAAAGAGCTCCAGATCGAGCGCAATGCGCAGCTTGTCACCCTGGTCGAGAGGCTCGACTTGGCTCGCCGGCAGGTACTGCTCGAACAGGCGGGCGATCTCCTGACGGGGATCCTTCGCACCTTCCAGCTCTTCCAGTGCCGATTCGAAAACGGGAAAGGAGCGGGTTGCCTTGATCTTGCCGTCGAAGACGTCGTTGACGCTCTCGATGACGAGCATGACCTTCCGCTCCTGCAGCGTGGACAGCGAGACCAGCAGCAGGAAGAAGGCAAGCAGCATCAGCTTCAAGCTGAGCAGCGCGACGATGTTGGCATCGCCGCCCCGCCCGCTGGGCTTTGCGTCGGAAGACTGTCGCGGCCGGTTATCCAAGTTTCTGGAAGAGCGCGTCGATGTCGTCCTGACTCGGCGCTTCTCCGGGCGACTGCGGCCCGTTCATCAGCGCCCGCTCGCGGTCTTCCTGGCTCGCGCCTTGGGCGGCTGAAGAGGCTTCCTCCACCGGCACCTCGCCTGCTGGGCCGCCAAGCGTGGTCAGCATGCTGCCGACCTTGGCTTCGACCTGCTGCAGGGCACCGACGACCTTGGAGATTCTCTGTCCGGTGATGTCCTGAAAGCTGCACGCCTCGAAGATGCTGGTGACGGCGTTGGAGATGTTCTCCGCCGCCTCCGGCGGGCAGTTTTCAAGGCTGGCCTCGATGGCTTCCGCGGCCTCCATGATGTCATGGGTCGCGGCCTCGGTCGCCGAGACGATCGCCTCCAGCTCCTCACCGGCCACCGGCAAGTGCTCTTCCGTGATGGCCGAGGGGTTGAGCGCGGCGATGTCCGATCTGGCCCGCCGAATGACCTCCGCGAGGTCCTGCGCATCCTGGCGGACCTGGCTCTCCAACGAGCCAACCGGGGCCCCGCTCGCCACGGGCTGCTGCTCGGCCACCTGTTGGACCAAGCTGAGCAGCGCTTCCCCGTCGAGATTCGGGTGCAGCCTGAGGAAGCGATCCAGGCTGTCGTGGAGCGAGGCGTCCGCCCTATCTCCAGTCATTGCCCTCTCCGCCCGAAAAGACGGGCTCTAGAAAGCGCCGAGAACGGCGTTGAGCTTGGTCTTCAGCGTGGCGGCGTTGAACGGCTTGACGATGTAGTTGGTCACGCCGGCTTGCTTGGCGGCGACCACGTTCTCGCTCTTGCTCTCGGCCGTGATCATGACGAAAGGCAGCGCCTTCAGCTTGTTGTCCGAGCGGACTTCCTTGAGCAACTGCAGACCGGACATGGGCTCCATGTTCCAGTCGGAGATCACCAGATCGTATTGCTTGTCGCGCAGCTTCTGCAGCGCGGCGGCCCCATCGGTCGCTTCATCGACGTTGTTGAAGCCGAGCTGCTTCAAGAGGTTACGAATGATACGCAGCATCGTCTTGTAGTCATCGACGATCAGGATGGGCATGTTCATATCAACGGCGGACATCGCTTTCTCCTTACGTTGCCTCCACCCAATCGCCGGATTTCATTGGGTTTCTCCAGGCAGGTGAAGACTAATCTTTCGCCGTTAAAAGGGAGTAAAATCAAATTTCACAGAGCGTTCGCGGTTATTCCCGCGGCATCGGCAGGTCGCGCCGCTGGGCCAGCTCCAAGGTGATGCTCTTGGCCTTGGTCGGGTCCATCTTGGCCAGCACCGCCGAGGCCTTGCGCTCCTTCATCCGCTCGACGACGTCGAGCAGCACGGGCATGTCGAGCTTCTCGAAGATGCGGGCCGCGTCCTTCGGCTTCATCGCCTCGTAGATCTTCACCAGGCTGGTGATCTGACGCTCTTCCTGTTCGTCGTACCGAATCAGCAGGGACTCGATGCGGCTCTGCAGTGCTTCCAGGGAGGCGATCTTCTCCTCGATACGGGTCTCCGCCGCCGTCAGCAGCGCTTCCCGGTTCTCGACCTCGCGTTCGCGCAGGTCGATGGTCTCCCGCCGCTTGGCCAAGGCCTGCAAGAGCTCGATCTCGGTGTCGGTCAAGGAGAAGGGGTCGGCCGGGAGCGCCGTCGTTTCGTCGCTCGCGCCGGGCAGACTCTCCATCTCGTCGGCATAGCCGCCGCTGTCGCTGCGGCCTTGCACCATCTCACCGCGCTCGATCATGCCGGCGATCTCTTCCGGGGTCGGTATGCGCCGCTCTTCGGCCTCGCCTCCCTCGGCCGCCGCGGCGTCCGCCGCCGGCTGATCGGCATTGCCGCCGGCCGACTCCTCGGCGATCGCCGCAAAGCCGCGCCACAGACCCTCGGCGCGCAAGCCAAGGGCCAGCGCGGCGACGAGGACCATCATGGGAAGAAGACGGAAGGTCATGGCGAATAGCTTTCGGCGAAACGTCTCGGCTTAGCGCATGCCCTGCAGCGCCCGCAGGAAGTGCTGCTGAGCGCCGCCCTGCCCGGCGGCCGATGCGGTTGCAGGCTCCGGCTCCGGCGCCCGCCCGGCAGCCGCCGGCGTGGCGGGATCCTTGCTGGCCAAACGGTCGGCTACCTTCTCGCCGCGCTTGACCAGGTACTCCAGGTCGTCGGCCAGACTGCGCACCTCCGCCAGCGAGGTCCCCATTTGCTCGAGCTCCTGGTCGAAGCCTCGCTTGACCGTTTGCGCTTCCTCGCGCAGGGCTTCCAGGTTGGTCTGGGCTTGCTGGGTGGTGTCGCCGAAGCTGCCGAGCAAGGCCTCGAACTCTTCCTTTGCGTTCCGCAGCGCAGCGAGCTTCCGGTTGAGAATGACGGCGTAGACGATAACGGCCACCAACAGGACCGCGAGCAGAACATCGGTTGCAAGGTCCAGTCCGACCATCACTCTTGGCGCTCCTCACCGCATAGATTGCGCGACACCCTGACCGCGATGCGGCCGTTGCGCTGTCCCATGTGACCGCGGAACATACCGACGTCGCCGCAGCGCAAATCGATCTCGGTGTCCGGCACCGCGTTCAGCGACAGCTGGGTGCCTTCCTTCCAGTTCAAGACGTCGGTCAGCTTGACCTCGACCTCGTCGAGCACGGCACCGATTGGCATTTCGGTCTGCCAGAGCTCGGCAGTCAGATGCGTTTCCCAGATCGAATCGCGGCCGAACTTCTCACCCATGAACATCTGCAGCAGCAGCTCGCGAACAGGCTCCAGAGTGGCATAGGGGATTAAGAGGTCCACGGTCCCGCCGCGGTCTTCCATGTCGACGCGCAGCTTGGTCAGAATGGCGGCGTTGGCATCGCGGGCGATGAAGGCGAAGCGCGGGTTGGTTTCCAGACGCTCGAATCGGAAGCTGACCGGCGACAAGGGGTCGAAGGCAGCCGAGAGGTCGCTCAAGATGACCTGCATCATCCGCATCACGAGGTTGCGCTCGATGGTCGTGTATGGCCGGCCCTCGATACGCATGGGCGCGGTGCCGCGCCGACCGCCGAGCAGCACGTCGACGATGGAGTAGATCAGCGAGCTGTCGACCGTCATCAAGCCGTAGTTGTCCCACTCCTCCGCCTTGAACACGCAAATCATGGCGGGCAGCGGGATGGAGTTGATGAAGTCGCCGAAGCGAACGGCAGTGATCTCGTCGAGGCTGACCTCGACGTTGTCGGAGGTGAAGTTGCGCAGCGAGGTCGACATCAGGCGAACCAGACGGTCGAACACGATATCGAGCATCGGCAGGCGCTCGTAGGACACCAGCGAGGAGTTGAGCACCGCCTGGATGCCGGACTCGTTGAAGTCCCCACCCGCGCTTGCGTCCAGGCCGAGCAGGCTATCGATTTCGCTTTGGTCGAGAACTCGGGTGGAGCTGCCTTGCGACTCGTCGTCGTCTACGTCTACGTCGCCGCTGCCTTCGTCCTCATCTGCCTCCGCCATGGCCTCCCACTCGGCCATCATGGCTTCTTGATCGACCTCTTCCGACATGGCTCCCGTTACGTCGTTGTTTCTATTGGCTTTGCCTGGGCACCGCTACTGGACCAGCAGCTCGGCGAAGAGCACGTCCCGGACCTTCACGGGGTGGGCAACCTTGTTGACTCTGTTAAGCAGTTCCTCGCGCAGCCGCTGCATGCCGGCGGAGCCTTCCAGGTCCTCGACCCGAAGCTCCCGCAGATAGACCTGGAAGCGGTCGATGATGCGCGGCTGGATAGTCGTCACCGCGGCGACGTCCTCTTCCTTGCTCAGCTCGAGCTTGATCGAGATCTTGAGGTAGCTGGCCCGCTTGCCGCTCTCATTGAGATTGACCAGCATGGTCGGCAGCTCGTGGAACACGCTCATGGCCATAGCTTCCGCTTGGCCGTCGTCGTACTCACCCTCCTCGGCGGTTTCCTCGGCGTGCTCGCCGTCTTCCTCCGCCTTCTCGACACCGAGAACGCTGTCGAGCATACCCGAGAAATAGGCGCCCGCGCCGCCGCCGCCGACGAGCAGCAGGGGCAAGACGATGAAGAGAACGAGCTTCTTGCCGCTCATCCCCTTCTTCTTAGGTACCGCTTCGACTTCGACCTCGTCGTTGTCGCCCGCGACCTGGTCGACCATTTACCGATTCTCCGCCTTGAAATGACGTCCTGCGCCGTCCTCTCAAGGTTAGGTCGGCCTGGTTAATAAGGCGTTGAACGACAGCCACTTATGCCCCCCGGGCAGGCAGTTTTTTCCGGGTAGCTGTTGCCCTTCGGGCGCATGGCGGCTGCCTGACCGCCGATCGCCCGCAGTTCCCGGGCCTCCGGGCGCTGGCACGCAAGCTGCATAGTGCTGGGGCATCTACAAACCACGCGGGTCGTGCCCCTCCATGGAAACGCCGAGTTACATTGCCCTGTCGAGCCAGTCCGCCCTGAGGCGCCAGCTCGGCATGATCGCCCACAACATCGCGAACGCGAACACCACCGCCTATCAAGGTGAGTACCTCGTCTTCCAAGAATACGTCGACGACACCAAGGACCGGAAGGCCGGCGACCTGCGGGACGTCAGCCTGGTGCAGGACATCGCCAGCGTGCGCGACACCGCCGCCGGCCCGCTGCTCCGCACCGACAACCCGCTCGACCTGGCCATCGTCGGCGACGGCTTTTTCGCCATCGAGACCGACGAAGGGACGCGCTACACGCGCAACGGCTCCTTCACGCTGAATACCGACGGCGAGATCGTCACCAGCAGCGGCCACATCGTGCAGATGGACAATGGCCAAGCGGCGCGCATTCCGCCCGATGCCTCGGTGATCGAGATCAGCCGCGACGGGGTGATCAGCGCCCGGGTCGACGGCGACGACCTGCGTATCGGACGCATCCAGCCCTATCGCGTGGAAAACTCGGAAAGCCTGCTTCGGGGTCATGAGAACCTCTACAAGCTGGCAGAGGATGCGGACGTCCTTGCCGATGCCGACAGCCAAATCGTCCAGGGCTCGATCGAGCAGTCCAACGTCACGGCCGTCCTCGAGATGACCAGCATGATCGACGTCGTCCGCACCTACAGCTCCGTTTCGCGCATGGTCCAGTCGGAGCATGAGCGCCAGCAGCGCGCCATCCGCACCCTGGCTGGCCAATCCACCTGATCGGCCTAGCGGCACAAAAACAGCAGACATAGGAACCAGGTCATGAGGTCCCTCAGCATCGCCGCCACCGGAATGTTGGCCCAGCAGGCCAACGTCGAGGTGATTTCCAACAACATCGCCAACATGAACACCAGCGGCTACAAGCGACGCCGGGCCGAGTTTCATGATCTGATCTATCAGGACCTGCGCCGGGTCGGCTCGCCCTCCTCGGATGCCGGCACCACGGTACCTGCCGGCGTCCAGATCGGCTTGGGCGTGCGCACCGCGGCCGTCTACCGCATCGCCGAGCAAGGCGACATCAGCATCACCGACAACAGCTTCGATCTGGCGATCAACGGCGACGGCTATTTCGTCGTCACCCTGCCGAGCGGCGAAGAGGCCTATACCCGCGCCGGCGCCTTCCAGCTCAGCGCCGACGGCGAGCTGGTGACGCCGGACGGCTACCCCGTCAGCCCGGGCATCACCGTTCCCACCGATACCATCGGCGTTTCGATCAATCCGGACGGCCAGGTCTTCGCCGACATCGACGGCCAGGTAGCGCCGAGCAATCTCGGCCAGATCGAGCTGGCGATCTTCTCCAACGAAGGCGGCCTGCGCTCGATCGGTGACAACCTGTTGGTGGAGACGGAGGCCTCCGGACCGGCGAATACCTCGACACCGGGCCAGGCCGGCTATGGCCGCCTGCTGCAGGGGGCCATCGAGACCTCGAACGTCAACGTGGTGAGCGAGATCACCAACATGATCACCGCTCAGCGCGCCTATGAGATGAACTCGCGGGTCATCCAGGCCTCCGACGAGATGATGCAGGCCGTCTCCAACCTGCGTTAGACCCAAAGTAAGGGGTAACCGAGCCATGCTGTTCCGCGTCGCCTGTTTCACCGCCGCTTTGCTGCTCGTGCCGGGATTGGCGTTCGGCCGCGTCGACCTCATCGCCTCGGCCCAGGTCGAGGACGATCTGGTGCGCCTGGGCGATCTCTTCGCCGGGCTGACGCCGAAGCAGGCGCAAACCCCGGTGGCGCACGCCCCCGAGCCGGGCGAGAGCGTTCAGCTCGATGCCCGCTGGCTGGCCCGCCTGGCCGAGGCCTATGCCGTGGACTGGCGACCGACCTCGCGCTTCGACAGCGCCCGCCTGACCCGGTCGGCTTTTCTGGTCGACAAGGCCTGGCTGCACCAGGCCCTGCTGACCGACCCGCAGATCGATGCCAATGCCGGCGACCGCGACTTCCATCTGCGCCTCGATACGACGGTGCTGCCGCTCGCCCTGCCGGCGGAGAGCGCCCAGGGCGTCCGGCTGGCCGGCCTGGCCTACGACGCCATGAGCGGCCGCTTCCACGCGCGTATCGTCGACACTCGCGACGGCGCCCAGCGCACCTGGGGCCAAGTCTCGGGGCAGTTGGTCGAGATGAAGCAGGTTCCGGTGATGCGCAGCAGCCTCTCCCCCGGCGAGGTGGTCTCCTCGCGGGACATCCACTACATCGCCATGCCGGGCGACCGCCTGGCCGGCAACACCGTCATCGAAGCCTCTCAGATTGTTGGTCTGGCGGCACGCCGCGGCTTGCGCGCCGGCACGCCCATCCGGGTCAACGACCTGCAGCAGCCGGTGATGGTCAAGAAGAACACCCTGGTCCTGCTGCGCCTGGACACGCCCTACATGCAGCTCTCCACCCAGGGCCGCGCCCTCGACGACGGCGCCCAAGGCGAGGTCGTGCGGGTGATGAATCTGCGCTCCAAGGTCATCGTCCAAGGCACCGTCGACGGCGACGGCCTGGTCCGCGTCGCGGCGGCCGGACAGGACGCTCTGCCCAGCCCGCGATAACGCCCCGCCTTTCGCTCCGAAGAGGAACAACAATGCCCCGCATATCCCCTAGGCAACCTTCGACCCTCCCGGCCCTGCTCGGCCTGGTGCTGCTCGCTGCCGCCCTGTCCGGCTGCAACCTCTTGACCCGCCTCTCCGAGGTCGGTGAGGCACCCAAGATCTCCGCCATCACCAACCCGGTCGAGATTGCCGGTCGCCAGGCCGACAATCTGCCGATGCCCCAGCCCAAGGCCTTGCGACACCAGGCAAACTCCCTCTGGCGCCCGGGCAGCCGGGCCTTCTTCAAGGACACCCGCGCCAACGAGGTCGGCGACATCATCACCGTCGTCATCCAGATCGACGACGAGGCCAACTTCGACAACCGGACGCAGCGGGACCGGGTCGCGGCCGAGAACGCCGCCCTGTCGGCCTTCCTCGGCTTCGAGGCCCATCTCGATGAGATCTTCCCGGACGAGATCAATCCGAGCGAACTCGTCGATGCGGACAGCGACAGCAACTCGGTGGGCGACGGCAGCATCGAGCGCAGCGAGGTGATCAACCTGCGGGTCGCGGCCATCGTCACCGAGATCCTGCCCAACGGGAACTTCGTCATCGCCGGCCGGCAGGAAACCCGTGTGAACTACGAGATGCGGCAGCTCCAGGTCGCCGGCATCATCCGGCCGGTCGACATCACCAGCAGCAACACCATCGGCTACGACCAGATCGCCGAAGCGCGCATCGCCTACGGCGGCCGCGGTCAGCTCTCCGACCTGCAGCAGCCGCGCTACGGCCAGCAAGTCTACGACATCCTCTGGCCCTTCTGATCACACACAGCCTTTAGAGCTTTTCGCCTCACCTCGGGCCGGCCCTCGCGCCGGCCCTTTTTTTGGGCCGAAGAGCCATTCGGTTCCGGCCCTGCTACGCACTTCGCGTCTCAACCCCCCGTCGCCACCCCGGAGGAGCCTCGCGAGAGGCGACATCCGGGGTCCATGGAGAAGCCCGCGCGAACAGATGGATGGACCCCGGCTCGCGGGCTTACGCCCTTGGCCGGGGTGACAGTTTGCGGTGCAGCGATGCCGGCGGCTTTTCTCAAACTGTCATGCTTGGGCGAGCCGCGTAGCGGCGAAGACCCGAGTATCCAGCGGTAGGCAGGGTCCGATCTTGTGGCTGGACCCCGGCTCAAGGCCGGGGTGACGATCGGTGGTCGGTTCTAGTCGTCGCGCTGGGTGCGCTCGATGCGCTCGTGGCGCTCCTGGGCTTCGACGGAGAGAGTCGCGATCGGCCGCGCCTCGAGCCGGCGGATGGAGATCGGCTCCTCCGTCTCCTCGCAGTAGCCGTAGCTGCCCTCGTCAATACGCTCCAGGGCATCGTCGATCTTGGACAGGAGCTTGCGGCCGCGATCCCGTGTCCTCAATTCGAGGGCGCGGTCGGTCTCGGAGGACGCGCGGTCGGCCAAGTCCGGGCTGGCCAGGCTCTCTTCCTGCAAATGACTGATGGTCTCGCCCGTCTCACGCATCAGCTCGTCACGCCAACGCATGAGCTTCAGCCGGAAGTACTCCCTCATCTGGTCGTTCATGAAGGGTTCGTCTTCCGAGGGACGATAATTCGGAGGCAAAGTCACCGCCATTACCGACTCCGCTACCAAAAGCCATCCTTGCGCGGCGCCACTTTGCGTTCATCCCCCTGTTTTCCGGGGGCTATCGGCTGAACTTCGAGCGCCGGGAAAGCGGCGTATAGCATCGCGCTTCCCATGGTGAAAGTTATAAAATCTTATGCGTTTACCGTTCGAGCTTGGCCAGTTCGACCGCCACCCGAGTCTCGATTTCGGCCAGCACGCCGCGCAGTTTGGCATCCTCGCCGGCGCCCGCGCGCCAAGCCTTCTCCGCCAGGCGCTCGCGCAGCATTTCCAACCGCGAAAGCGGCACCCGGCCGGTCAGGATATCCAGCCGCAGCGCGTCCAAATCGTCGAGCAGGCGCTCGCCCTGCTCCACCGCCTCGCGCTTGCGCTCGTCCTGACCGCCGACGCCTTGCAGGGCCACCAAGGCGTCGATCGAGGCCAGCGCCGCGGTCCCTTGGACGGCGCCGTTGCGCTCCCCGTCCGGCAGGGCGGCGGCAAACTCGGCGCCCTGACTGCCGCGCGCGCGACCGTTGGGGCGGCTCTTGGCCGTTCGCAAGCTGGAGGCGGGATCGATCTTCATGGCGCTGCCGCGGGGTCGTTTCGTTGTTGTTGTGGCTGGGAGCTGCGCTCCCCACCGGGTGTCTCAGACTTCCCCTAACAAGCTGTTAAGCTTTTGCGCCGCCGCGGCCAAAACTGGGTAAGTCCTGCCCGCTGCCGGTCGCTCCTTGCCGGGCCAAGCTCCGAGCCGGGCCAAGCTCTGGCCGGGATGACATCGTCGCGCTGCGACGCCTTCCGATCACTGGCGATTGACTGAATGGCGCTGTTGGCTTCGACAACTCCAACCGTTTCCGCCAGTGTCCCGGAGCGCTTTTTATCTTCCGCAAATCCCTCAAGCGCATATGGTGAACAGGTCGAGCGGCCTCGTCGACAAGGGAGTCAACGTCTCAGTGAACCCTTCCCAGCTTGAAGTGGAGCTTCTGCGACTCGATCTGTCACCGTCGGACGACTCGCCCCACGCGCGCCGCCACGTGGTCTGCCGCCGACCTTATCGCGAAGGCGGCCTGCGT
>JANQIA010000371.1 GCA_028282405.1 Rhodovibrionaceae bacterium | reverse complement strand
TCTCGTGTTCATGGCCGGGATTGGGCTTGCGCTCGATCTGCAGCGCAGGAGGAACGCCCAGCGGTCTCGCGGCAAACGCAAACGGCTGGCGCGATCTTGAGCCCCCGCCGCATCCAAGATCGGCCCATGGCATGGGCCTGCCCATCGTCACCGCGAACTTGGAAGGCGTTCGGCGCGCTCCATTCTACCGTTGCCTCCGCCCCGTCGACCAGATTGGCGAGTGTCGTGCCGCGCGAATTGCCGAGGCGGGTCCAGGCACAGTCGACGAAGTTGGCGACGCCGCCGAACTGGATAGTGACAAACCGCTCCTGCCGCCCAGGCGGCCGGGCTGGCGGATCGGGTCGTCGATCTGACCCGAATGCACATCCGTGAGCACGTGGTTGTTCGAGGCTGCCGAGCTCTCGGTCCTCAAGGTCCTCGGCGAAGAAGCCGAGCGTGCCCACGGTGACTCGAGGATGGCCGCTGCCCGCTCCAACCTGAAGCGGGTCCCGCACGGCTGCGATGCCAACTCGAAAGCGCTCGAACCCGACCGCCGTAGCGCACGTCACAGCGCTGTTGTTCGATCTTGAGGCGGTCGCTGTCGAGGGCGGTACGCTCGCCGACTTTTACCCGCTAGCTCGGCGCCATCCGCGCGCCATGCGCGCAAGGAGCGGTTCCTTGAGCGTTTGAAGGGGCTGGATGTTCAGTCCCTGGGATTGATGGAATGGTGATCTTGTGAATCGACCTGGTTCATCAGCCCAGCACTTAGCGATAATCCTCAAGGATCATCTCGCTGCCCTTCATGGCGATCATCGGCCGGTGCTCCTGCACGGTTCCGGCATTGGCTGCATCTCGGCGGCCAACAGCTCGGCGAGAATACGTTTGTCACCAAGAGCACGAAAATGTATTCAAAATTCCATGGATGAGCAGAGCGCGCGCGCTTATCGCGATTTAAAGCGGATGATGGTCGAAGGCAGGTTCGCTATGGACGCGAAGTTGCCCGAGGCGCATCTGGCCAAGGAACTCGGGTTGTCCCGGACGCCGGTCCGGCACGCCCTGAACCGGCTCGAAGCCGAAGGTTTCGTCGTCTACGAGCTCAGGCGAGGGCACCGGCTCCGCAGCTTCACGGCGCGGGATGCCGAAGAGATTTACGGCGTCAGGGCACTCGTGGAGTCCGAGGCCGTCCGCCTGGCCGCTCTCCGTGGCTTGGATCCGAAAACCGAAGCTGACCTTGCCGATCTGATTGGCCGGATGGCGGCGGTTCTCAACAATCCGGACGGCCTGGAGCCCGACGAGGTGCGCGCGCGCTTTCTGCGCCTCAATCACCGCTTCCACGCCGTGCTCTATGGGGCCTGCGGCAATCAGTACCTGCTCAGGATCGTTCGTCAGATCACCGAGCTTCCGCTGGTTTTGCGGCACTATTTCAACTTCAGTGACGAGCAGCTTCATGCTTCGCACCGGGACCACCAGTCGATCTTTCGAGCGTTGCGTGCGCGGGAGTCTGATCGTGCCGCGGCGTTGGTTCGTGAGCACATCCTGGCCGCGAGGGACCGGATGCTTGTGACCAATCAAGCGACGGCAGACCGCGAGGGACGGGCGGCCGAAGAAGTCGAGAGCTGGGATGTGATCCTGGAAGTTGATCGGCGCTGAGGCGACACTGCCTGAGATCGCTAGCGAGAGGGGAGTGAAAAAGCCCTCTTGCATGTCCGGTTATTTTTGTATACAAATTTTCTAAATCACATACATAATGTATTTGGTATGCATATGCCTTCGGTTGAAATCGGCGAAGTCTCGCCCCGAGACGGTCTGCAGGGCGAGCAGCCCCGGCTCACGATAGCCGAGAAAGTGGAACTGGTCGGTCTCGCCGTGGCGGTAGGGGCGCGTCGGATCGAAGCCTCCAGTTTCGTCAGTCCCAAGCGGGTGCCGCAGATGGCCGATGCCGAGGATGTCATGCGGCTGCTGCCGAAGTCGGTGGGGATGTCTTACATCGGGCTGGCCTTGAACGAGCGCGGCGTGATCGAGTGATGGGAGCGCCAGGAAGCATCGCCTCTGCTGCCCGACCGCTCGCTGCGGAGGGGGCGCCCGATTTCACATCGGTCTTGGCTGGCGATGTCCTGGAGCTGACCTACGAGCGGCTGACGGATGCTGACATCGCGCAGCTAAAGCGGCTCGTCTTCGATCACCTGGCGGTGTGTCGGCGGGGCGCTGAGGCGGCCTGGAGCCGTGCGGTCCAGGACTATGCCCGAACGCTGGAAACAGAGGGGGCTGCTCGGGTGTTCGGCGTCGACTTCACCGCTGCGCCGGCTGTCGCGGCCCTGGCAAACGCAACGGCGGCGCATGGCCTGGAGCTCGACGACACCCACGACGAGTCCATCACCCACCCCGGTGCGCCGGTGATCGCTGCCAGTTTGGCGGTGGCTCAGTCGATGGGCCTTGGCGGTCGCGAAGTGCTGCCGGCGATCGCTGCCGGCTATGAGGTGGTGGGCCGGATTGGCGCGGCCACTGGGGCCGCTCAAGTGCTGGAGCGTGGTAACCATCCGACTGCCTTGTTCTGTGGCTTCGGCGTGGCGGCGGCGGTGGCGAAGTTGCTCGGCCTTGAGCGGGACGGCCTGATTGCTGCCTGGGGTTTGCAGCTTTCGGCGGCCGGCGGCTCGATGCAGTTCTCGGTCGATGCTACAGGCACGGCGGTCAAGCGCCTGCACGGCGGTTACGCCGCCCACGGCGGCGTGTTGGCTGTCGAGCTGGCCCATCGCGGCCTTGCCGGGCCCGGCCGGGCCTTCGACGGCGAGTATGGCCTCTGCCGGCTCTATGGCGGCGCGCCGCAGCTTGATCGCCTGACCAAAGACGGCAGCGCCGCGCTGGAAATCCATGCCATCAGCTTCAAGCCCTACCCCTGCTGTCGCCTGTTCCACTCGACGCTGGATGCTTTGGCGACGGTGACCGACGGTTTCGCGCTGCCGACCGATGCCATCCAGCGGGTGGTGGTCGGCGGCCCGGCGATCGTTGCGACCCAACACATGCTGCGGCGGCCGGAATCGGAGATGGCGGCTCAGTACAGCCTGCCGTTCACCCTGGGCGCGGCCATGGTGTTCGGGCCGGAAGCGATCGAAGGTTTCGCCGAGGCGGCGCTCTCGGACTCCCGTATTCTCGATTTTGCCGACCGCGTCGAGGCGGTGCACGACCAGAGTCTCGATGAGCTCTTCCCTCGTCATTTCGGCAGTTGGGTCGAGATTGAGCGGATCGACGGCGAAAAGCGCCGCGCCGATGTCTTGGACAGTCTCGGCACGCCAGCGCGGCCCATGACCGAGGCGGCGTTGATCCGGAAATACACGATGCTGTGCGCGGCGCTGCCCGGTCTGCCGACCGGCGAAGTGCTCCGGGACCGCGTCGAGGCTTTCGCGTCCGGTGGTGGCACCGAGGATTTGCTTGACGGATTTGGATTGGGAGAAGGCTGATGGCGGAAACGACAACTGTCGACGAACCGGTGATCGCGCGGACCGATGCGCCGGTTCCGGCTGAACGCCTGCAACGGGATGTGGCGCGCGTGCTGGACGTGGTCTATGGCGGCGGAATTGCGATCATCCCCCTGGATGTCGCCTATGCGATCATCGGCCACCGACCGCAGGCGATCCGCGGCATCTTCGATGCCAAGCAGCGCAGCTACGAGAAGCCGAGCGGAATGTTCGGCAACTGGCAGATGAGCCGGGACATCCATCTGCTGCCGGACGAGAAGCATGACATGGTGCGCACGATCATCGAGGAGGAGCGCCTCCCGTTCTCGGTCGTGGCGCCCTTCCGCCAAGATCATCCGATCTTCGCCGAGGTCGACCCCTTCGTGCTCGACTCCTCGACCAAGGCCGGCACCCTCGACATGCTGCTCAACGCCGGGATCGTCCACGACGAGGTGGCGCGCCAGAGCTATGAGCGCCTGGCGCCGATCTTTGGCTCCTCGGCCAATACCTCTCTTAAGGGCAGCAAGTACCGCCTCGGCGACATCGAGGAACGAGTTCGCGAGGCCGCGTCCATCGAAGTCGACTATGGGCTCTCCAAGTATGCGAACGATGAGGGCCGGTCGAGCACGATCATCGATTTCCGCGACTTCAGCGTGGTGCGTGTCGGGGTCTGCTTCGATCGGCTGCAAGCAGCCTTCAAGACACGCTTCGGCGTGACGCTGGAGCAGCCGCGCTAGCGGGGATGGAACGGGAGCGACACAGATGACCGACGCATACGAACAGGCGGGGTTCACGACCGAACGAATCGGCT
Organism: Rhodovibrionaceae bacterium; assembly: GCA_028282405.1. Classification (GTDB taxonomy): domain Bacteria; phylum Pseudomonadota; class Alphaproteobacteria; order Kiloniellales; family DSM-21159; genus JANQMX01. The sequence continues at coordinate 14,092 of JANQIA010000371.1, read as the reverse complement.
TTGGCGAGCGCCCGGGCATTGCGGTGGTCGATTTCCAGCGCGCCTTCACCGAAGACCGCTTTCCGCTCGGCGGTCAGCCCATGGTCGAGGCCGCCCTGCACAAGACGGCCGAGCTGCTGAAGGCCGCCAGGGCCGCGCGCATTCCGGTCGCCAACTGCTACACCGCCTATAGCAGCGCGCGCGATGCGCCCCACTGGAAGATACCCGCCGTGATCGAGACATTCCATCACGGGCAGCCCTGTACGGAGCTCGACCCCCGGATCTTCGATCCCGACTACGACACGGTGTTTTGCAAGACGGCTGGCTCGCTGTTCTTCCAGACCCCGGCCATCTCTTTCTTCGTCAAGGAGCGCGTGGACACGGTCATTGTGGCCGGCTGCAACACCAGCGGCTGCATCCGAGCCACTGTGAACGATGCTTTCGCCTACGGGTTCCGCGTCGCCATCCCACGCGAATGCGTCGGCGACGTGGACGAGGGGCCGCACAACGACAATCTCCGCGATGTCGGCCGGCGTTACGCCGACGTGATCTCGCTCGAGGAAACGCTGGCGTACATCGACGAGGTGCGCAAGCGGAATAGCTGATGCGGCACTCGGCCGGCAATGCCGGTGCCACAAGGAGACGCCGACCGATCAACGGCCGGTGCGAACAAGAAGGAAACAGGGAGTGAAATCATGAAGATAACAGAATTTTTCAGCGTTGCCGCCGTGCTTCTGGCGCTGACCGCGCCGGGTATCGCTCAATCTGCAGAGACGACGATCAAGTTTCCGGTCGAGTACAACGCGGACGTCACGCCGGGCCTGGCCAATCAGGAGTTCGTCGAGTTGATCGAGGAGCGCTCGAACGGCGAGATCAAGGTCGAGTTCTTTCCGGGCGGTTCTCTCTACAAGGGGCTTGATGTGCTGCAGGCGGTGCTGCGCGGTGATGCTCATATGACCACGCTGGTTTCAGTCTACTGGAGCGCCATCTCGCCGCAACTGGCGATCTTCGACCTGCCCTACGCCTTTCCGACGCACGAGGCCTTCTATAAGGCGACCGAAGATCAGGCCTTCATGAGTAAGGCCTTCGCCGAGGTCGAGGCCAAGGGCGGGAAAGTCATCGGCGTGCTGCCCTACGATTATCTGCTGCCCGGCAACACCCAGCGTGCGACGGTCATGCCCACGGACTTCGACGGCCTGAAGCTGCGCGCGCTCGGTAAGACAAACGCCAAGACCCTGGAAGCGCTCGGCGCCCGGGCGGTGCCGATCAATATTACCGAGGTCAACGGGGCGCTCGAGCAGGGCGTGATCGACGGCCTCAACACGCCGGCCGATGCCTTCGTTTCCTACAAGTGGGACGAGACGGTCGAGCACGTCACCTATGCCAAGTACTACTTCGCTTTCTACCCCTGGGCCGTGAACGCCGAGTGGTGGGACGGCCTGCCCGAGGCGCACCGGAAGCTGATCCAGGAGACCGTGACGGAAGTGACCGTGCGGCACCGCGAACGGGCGCGTCAGGCCGCTGCCGATGCGATGGAGAAGCTGAAGGCGGCTGGCGTCGAGTTGCACGAGCAGACCGAGGAAGAGCAGGGCGCCTGGATGGCGGCGGTCGCACCGATTTGGCGAGAGGCCGAGGAAACCCACGGCAAGCCGATCGTCGACGCGCTCCGCAGCGCGAGCGGTACAAAGATGTAACATGCCGGGCGGTTTCGCGATGACGGCCGCCAAGCAAGTCCTCGGCTGGTTCGAGTACGGGCTTGGCGGTCTCATTCTCCTGGTCGGTTTGATCATCGTCAGCTTGGAAATCCTCGGACGCGGCTTCCTCGGCTTCTCGCTGCTCTGGTCCGAGGAGCTGTCCCGCTACCTGCTGATCTGGACCGCTTATATGGGCGCGGCCGCGGCCACCCGGGACGGTTCGCACATCAGGGTGGAGTTCCTGCTGCACTATCTGCCGCGCCGCTGGTCGCACCGGCTCGAGATATTCGACACCGCCCTTTGCCTGCTGTTCACGCTGACCTTGGTCTACGCCGGATACCTCCTGGTGGAGGACAGTCGCTTCCTGGGGTTGAGTCCCACGGATAGCGATCTGTCGATACCGATCTGGGTCTTTCAATTGATCGTGCCCTTGGGTTTTGCCCTGATGAGTCTGCGCTTGGCGATCACGCTGATGCAGCAGGTCTCGGGTCAGGGGCCCAAGGCAGGCCGGCCTGACTCGGCCAGCCCCGTTGGCCGAGAGTCCTGACGCCATGGCGCTTTTCCTCATCTGCTCGCTGTTCCTGCTGCTCGTTCTCGGTGTGCCGGTTGCCTTTGCCCTCGGCATCGTCGGACTGGCGACGGTGCTCCTTTTCGACGTCACCTCGCTCACCCAGATGGCGCATTCCCAGTTCGCCAACCTGGACAGCTTCGTGCTGCTGGCGATCCCCTTTTTCATCCTGGCCGGCAACGTCATGGTGGAAGGCCGGATGGCCACGCCGCTGGTCGACTTCGTCCGTGCCTTGACCCGGCCAATCACCGGCGGGACGGCGGTCGGGGCGGCGATCGCCTCGGCGCTGTTCGGCGCCATGACGGGATCCTCCGCAGCCTCGGCCGCTGCGCTCGGCCGGGTGACCATCCCTGAGCTCAATCGGCTCGGCTATCCACCCTCGTTCTCCGCCGGGCTCATGGCCGCCGGCGGCACCCTCGGCATCATGATTCCGCCGAGCATCGTCTTTATCATCTACGGTGCCATGGCGCAGCAGTCTGTCAGCAAACTCTTCCTGGCCGGGCTTTTGCCGGGGATCTTCATCACCGCGCTGCTCGCGATCCTGACCTACGTGCTGGTGCGCCTGAACGGCTGGGCCGATGCCGGCCGCCTGGAGCTCCGGGAGGTTGCCGAAACCCTGCGCCGCGCCACGCCTGCGCTGCTGATGCCTGGCATCGTTCTGGGCGGCATCTACGGCGGGGTGTTTACGCCCACCGAGGCGGCAGCGGTCGCCGCCCTCTACGGACTTTTCATCGGCGCCATCTTCTATCGCACGGTGACCTTCGCGAACCTGCCGCGGATCTTCGTGAACAGTGCCAAGATGACCGGGGTGATCCTCTTTATCATTGCCCAGGCACTGTTCATCGGTCTGCTGGCCAACTTGGCGGGGATTCCCTCGGCAATCGTCGACGCGGTCGAGGCGGCCAACCTCTCCCACTGGGAGTTCTTGCTGGTCGTCAACATCGTGCTTCTGGTGCTCGGCTGCTTCCTCGACGGTGTGACGATTCTCACCGTCGTAGCGCCGCTGCTTCTGCCCAGCATCGTCGACCTCGGCATCGATCCCATTCACTTCGGGGTGCTCCTGGCGTTGAACATCGAGATTGCCTCGATCACCCCGCCTATCGGAATCAACCTCTTTGTCATCAGCGGCATCTCCAACACGCCGATCGAGAAGGTCATCAAGGGGGCGCTGCCTTACGTGCTGATGCTTCTCGCCGCTCTGGTGGTGGTGACCTACGTCCCCTGGCTCTCGCTCGCGCTTCTGCCGTGACCTGCCGATACCGTCGAAAGGGAGAAATTGATGAGTGCCCAATACATCGATGAACTGACCGCCAACTTCCGTCTCGTGGTCGACAAGGCGGCGCTGATCGTGGTCGACCTTCAGTACGCCAGCGGCAGTCGTCACCACGGCTTGGGCCGTCATTTGGACGCCCAAGGCCGACTCGCCGAGGCGGCCTACCGCTTCGACCGTATCGAGCAATTCGTGTTGCCCAACACGGTGCGGCTGCTCGACGGCTTCCGGAAGGTCGGCGCGCGGGTGGTCTACCTGACCCTCGGCGCGGAACTGCCCGACTATGCCGATGCCCCGCCGTCTCTGCGCGGATTCTTCGAAGCCACCAACAACCATGCCGGAGCGCGCGAGCACGAGATCGTCGACGAAATCGCGCCGCTCCCTGGCGAGCCTGTGGTGAACAAGACCACCCAGGGCGCCTTCGCTTCGACCGGGATCGATAGCCTGCTGCGCTCTATGGGCGTTGAGCAGCTCGTGATGGTCGGTGTTTCGACCAACAACTGCGTCGAGACGACGGCACGGGAGGCCGTGGATCGGGGCTATTCCGCACTGATGGTCGCCAATGCCACGGGAACCTGTAGCGAGGAGTTCCAGAGGGTCACGCTTCAGGGCTTTCGGCGTCTCTGGGGCCGGGTCGCCACGACCGACGAGGTGCTGGCCGAAATCGGCGCCACTGAGAGCCCGCGCGTCTTGTCCGCCTGACGCAACCCGCGACAGATCAGGCGGTATCGTTGCCGCTGCGCCGCTGCAAGGTCATCTCATAGCGGAAGCGGTCGGCCGGGTGGGCGTTCATGGCAAGCTCGATGAGGTTGCCCAGATCATCGAAGTAGCGCCGCCTTACGATCAGCATCGGGGCGCCGACCTTGATGCCCAGGCGGGTTGCCAGATTGAGGTCGGCTTCGGCCGCCTCGATGTCCTGCAGCACGTCTTGTACGTTGACGCCGTATTGTCGCTCGATCATGGCATGGACGGCCGTGCGCTCCTGTCCGACATGGGCAACGACGTCGGCAAAGGCGGGCGAGATGTAGAGGTCGGTGTAGCAAATCGGCTGCGCCAGGTCGTCGGCGTGCCGCAGGGCAGCGATGCGCACCCAGGCACTGTCCGGCGGACAGAGCAGACGCTTCGCCTGCTCGCCCTCGACGATGACCTTCTCGACCGAGATCACGTCGAGCTGGGTGGTGCTCGCGTACTGCATGAGCCCATCGATGGAATCGATGGAATTGACGAAGTGGGATGCCGCCGGCCGCGGCGTCACCACCGAGCCGGCGCCTTGACGTCGGGAGATCACGCCTTGCACTTGCAAGCGGCGCAGGGCTTCGCGCACGGTATAGCGGCTCACGTCGAAGCGGTCGCAAAGCTCGACCTCGGTGGGTAGCCTGTCGCCCACCGCGTAGTGGCCGGCGTCGATATCGCTCAGCAGGCTGCGCACGATGGCCCTGTATCGCGGGCCTTCGGCCCTTGCCGCTGCGCCGGCGTCGGTCATATGGCGCCCTCCTTGCGAAGTTGGGCGATTTCCAAGGGCGTGTAGCCCAGCTCCGCCAGGATCGACTCGCTGTCCTCGCCGAGCTGCGGTCCGGTATGGGTCGGCAGATCCATGTCGGACAGACGGATCGGTCCGGTCAGCATGTCCACGGTCGGGCCACCGTTGCGTGGCTGGAAGGTTGCCGTGCGATGCTGCTCGCGGGTGAAGGGATTGTCCAGCGCTTGCGCGACGTCGTAGACCGGCGCCACCGGCACGGTGCCGGACAGGCGCTCGATCCAATCCTCCGTGGCGCGCGTTTCGAAGATCCGGTCGAGCAGCTCGGTCAGCTCGTCCCGGTGTGTCAGTCGCGCCTTGAAGTCGCAGAAGCGCGGGTCCGCCGCCAGCTCCCCGCGGCCGATCTGATCGCAGAACAGCGGCCAGAACTTCTCCTTGTTGCACATGACGAAGATCCAGCCGTCGCGCGTGCGGTAGAGCTGGCTCGGCGTCAGGGAGGGGTGGGCCGAGCGCGGCTCGCGCCCCTGCTGGTGTCCGCCGTTGAAGTACCAGGCTGCAAGGTAGTTGAGATTGTGCAAGGCGACATCGAAGAGGCTCACATCGACATCGCGGCCGCGACCCGTTTCGCGCGCGCCGACCAAGGCGGAGACCAGGGCAAAGCCAGTCATCAGCCCGGTCATCATGTCGACGATCGAGAGGCCGAAGCGCGCCGGCGGACCGTTCGGTTCGCCGGTCAGGCTCAGATAGCCGGCTTCGGCCTGCATCAGGTAGTCGTAGCCCGGCCAGGACTTGCGCGAGCCCTCGCGGCCGTAGGCGGAGAGGTGGGCGCAAACGATCCGCGGGTTGATATCCTTCAGATGGTCGTAGGTCAGCCGCAGGCGCTCGGGCTGATCGCCCCGCAGGTTGTCGATCAGCGCCTCGCTCTTGGCGACCAGGGCTTCGAAAACCTCCCGTCCGGCCGCCGTCTTCAGGTTCAGGGTGAGGCTGCGCTTGTTGCGGTTGAAGGCCTGGAAGAAGTGGCTGTTGCCCTCCTCGAAGAAGAACGGCCCGACTTGGCGGCCGACGTCGCCGCCATCGGCCGGGTTCTCTATCTTGATCACCTCGGCGCCCAGGTCGGCCATCAGCATGGTGCCGAACGGCCCGGCGCCGTACTGCTCCACGGCGATCACGCGCACGCCGTCCAGGGGCAGGCGGGGCGCATCGGCCGGCCCGTTCATCAGGCCGGGTTCCGCTCGATCAGCCGCTTGGCAATGAGCAGCCGCTGCAGCTCGTTGGTGCCTTCGCCGATCGCCAGCAGCGGCGCGTCGCGATAGAGCCGCTCGACGACGAACTCCTTGGAGTAGCCGTATCCGCCGAAGATGCGCATGCACTCCATGGCGTTGTCGATCGCCGCCTCGCTGGCGAAGAGCTTCGCCATGCCGGCTTCCATGTCGCAGCGCTCGCCCCGGTCAAGGGCGTTCGCAGCCTGCTCGACGAGCAGTCGCGCGGCCTCGGTGCGGGTCGCCATGTCGGCGAGCTTGAGGGCGATCGCCTGGTGCTGGTGGATCGGCTTGCCGAAGGTCTTGCGTTGCTGGCTGTAGGCGACCGCCTCGTCGAGGGCCGCCTGCGCGATGCCGACGCCGCGTGCCGCAACATTGACGCGGCCGAGTTCGAGGCCGGACAGGGCGCATTGCAGGCCCCGGCCTTCCTCGCCGCCGATCAGGCAATCGGCCGGCACACGGTAGTCCTCGAAGATCAACTCGGCGCTGTCGATGCCCTTGTAGCCGAGCTTTTCGAGCTTGCGGCTGACACCGAAGCCCTCCCGCTTCTCGGCCAGCAGCATGCTCATGCCCTTGTGGCGAGGCTCGGCCGCCAGGTCGGTTTTGACCAGCAGGGCGAAGCACTGGCCCTCGATGCCGTTGGAGATCCAGATTTTGGTCCCCTTGACCAGGTAGTCCTCGCCGTCGCGCCGCGCCACGGTGCGGATCGCCTGCAGGTCGGTGCCGCAGTCGGGCTCGGTCAGGGCCAAGCCGCCGCGCAGCTCGCCGGTCGCGAAGCGGGGCAGGAAGCGGCGTTTTTGCGCTTCGGTCCCGCGGTGCTCGACGATGTAGGCCATGATCAGGTGGGAGTTGATGATCCCGGTCAGCGACATCCAGACCCGCGCGATGCGCTCGATCATCCGGGCATAGAGGCTGGGCGACAGGCCGAGCCCACCGTAGTCGGGGGAGATCAGGGCGCCGAACAAGCCCAGCTCCTTCATCCCCTCGACGATGTCGTGGGGATAGCTGTCGGCGTGCTCCAAGGCCATGGCGTGCGGCTTGACCTCGCGCTCGAGAAACTTCTCGACGCTGTCGAGGATCAGGCGGTCCTGCTCTTGCCGGTCGTCGTCGGCGGCGGTCGTCAACATAGGCTTGTTCCCTCGGACCAGCGGTTACGCCGTTCCCAGGGCCGCGGCGAGCTGCTGTGCGGGCAAGCTGTCCGGCGCGGCCAGGATTAGCGTTTCGATCTCCTCGGCCCGGCGCGTAGAGACCGAGGCGGTGGCGTTCTGCCGGAACTTCTCGGCGATCTCCTCGTTGGCCAGCGGCCGGCCGGCGGCGCCGCGGTTGACCTCCTCCCGGTGGTGCAGGTTCCGCCCGTCGGACAGCGCGATCGATACCTCGCCGGAGTAGGACTTGGGGTAGGGCGAGTCCGGGTCCGGCTCGCAGTCGACCTTGCCCGCGAGATCGAGGATCTCCGGGTCACGGAGGGTGTCTCCCTCGATCTCGGCCAGGGTCACCTGCCCGCGTCGGAGCGCGGCGGCGACCAGGAAGGGGATGCTGAACTGGGCGTCGTAGCTGTTCGCTGGGCGCTTCTTGTTGTCTTCCGGCTCGCAGACCACCGGCATGACCTCCCGTGGCAGACGCACGGTAATCCCTTCGACCGCAGTGCCGTTGATGTCCCCGGCGAGCGCGAGGGCGGCGTCGATCGCGCCATGGGTGAAGTGACAGGCGGGAAAGGGCTTGATGGCCGTCTCCATCAGCTCCCAGACGTTGCCCAGGTCGGCCGTCGCCCGGGACAGGTCGCAAGCCTCGAAGCGCGCACCGAGATAGCTGCGATAGAGACCGAAGCGGCCCTCGTAGGGCTGGCTGGCGCCGACGAAGCCCGACGCGGCGAGTGTCGCGGCCTGGAGCCCGGCGGCGGCGGCCCAGCCGGGATGGATACGCTTGGTCCAGCCGCCGTCCTCGAGGAACTCGAGGCTGCCCGATGCGAAGCTGAGCGCGATGCCCTGGGCCTGGCGCAGCTCGGCCGCGGTGAGATCCAAGAGCTTGCCGGCGACCAGCGCGCTGGAGAAAGCGCCGACCACCCCGGTGGGATGGAAGCCGGCGGCATGGAACTGGCTGCTCGCGGCCTGGCCGAGCCGGGCGGCCACCTCGACGCCGAGGATATAGGCCGTCAGCAGGCGCTCGAAATCGGCGCCGGCAAGCTCGGCGGCTGCGAGGGCCGCGGGAAAGGCGCTGGCCGTCGGATGGACAATTGCGCCCAGATGGGTGTCATCGAAGTCCAGGCCGTGGCAGAGCAGCCCATTGAGGGTCGCGGCATCGCGCGGCGCCAAGCGGCTCGGCAGGCCAAGCACGGCGCAGTCGCCGGCACCGCCAACACGCTGCAGGGCGACCAACGTGCGCTGGGCGAAATCGCGCTTGCCCGAGGCCAGGGCGATGCCGATTGCGTCCAGCAGATGATGCCGGGCGCGCAGCCGGACCGTCTCCGGAATCGCATCGGCAGTCAGGGTCGCGGCGAAATCGGCGAGCCGGTCGGCAATGGCGGTCTGATTGTGGGTCGGGTCATGCATGCTCTGGTCTCCGGAGGCTGGGCGTCTAGGCGGCGCAATGACCGCGTTTCGGAATCAGGCTGGCGCGCTCGAAGGTCATGAACACCGTGCCGTCCGACTTGTAGCCTTCCGTGCGCGTGGTCACGATTCCCTGAGTCGGCCGCGATTTCGACTCGCGCACCACCAGGACCTCGCTGCGGGCATAGATGGTATCGCCCGGGAAGACCGGCGCCGTGAGCTTGATCTCGCGCCAACCCAGATTGGCGACCGATTTGGCGCTCACGTCGTTCACGGTCATGCCGACGACAATGGCCAAGGTGAGCGCGCTGTTCACCAGGGGGCGGCCGAACTCGCTCTCGGCCGCGAAGGCATGGTCGCAGTGCAGCGGGTGGCTGTTCATGGTCAGCAGGCTGAACTGGATGTTGTCGGCCTCGGTGATCGTGCGGCCCGGCCGGTGCTCATAGACGTCGCCGACCGTGAAGTCCTCCAAGGCCCGCCCGTAGCTGGCCAGATAGCGCTGGGGAGCGATTTCGGTTGCGCCGAGCATCATCACCTCAATAGATACCTGTTTCCAATTTGTCTGGACAATTTTAGCAAACCAGTCCGGATTTGGAAGAAGAAAGAGTCTTAGCGGTTAACCAGGCGTCCAAAACGTCTTGATTGGCGCTGAAAGAAAAGGACAAGTGACAACATCACGGCTGTCGCCGGTGGGGCTGAGTTGTCTGAACGAATAGTGTGAACGGCCGAACGATGGGTGGCGCTGAGCGGCCTTTGGGATCTGCGTGCAGGCGCTAGGCCTGAACAGCTAGGTCACTTCCAAGATGGCAGGTGACAGCGGTCCAGGTGCTGCCCAGGCGATTCATAACCCCACCCGCTCTGTATGCTCCGTCTACAAATGAGCCGGCTCTGCTCAACGCACGCGGATTGTCTGGCCGGGCGGATGCTACCAAATAGTTCGAAATGCATAAAACAATTTTTTGCTGGAAATAAACATATCAATTACATGCGCCTTACAATAGAAATACTGAAAAAATAATTTTCTATTGCGATTGATGCGACAATAGGCGCTCTCTCGTTCCGTTGACACTTGCCGCGACGGCCATGTTCAGATGACGTGGCTGGAGGCGCGAGTGAACGGGCGTAGACATCCTTTTCGGTCTTTGAGTTGCCATCTGGCGATCGTTGCGCTTGTCGCGCAATTGATGGCGCCGGTGGCACTCGCATCGCGTCCGGGGCTCGATGTCTCTGGTTTTCTCTGCGCGTCTCTGGGAACGCTATCGGAAGAGGCGCGCGCCAAAGCCGAAGCTCTGCTGTCGGACCTGCTCGGCCAAGAGCCGGAAGAGGACCGCAGCGTCCCCCACTGTCCGTTTTGCGTTCTCGCTCATGCCGTTCCCTTGCCGGAACACGATCTGGCCCCGCTCGTTTTTTTCGAGCATGACGACATCGCGACGCCCAGCTTCGAAACGGTATTTATCTACCCTCCACAGGGGCCGCCCCTCGGCCTACGTGCGCCTCCCTCGTTCTCTCTCTGAACTGCTCTACCGACTTTGCCGTTTGCATCGCGCGTCGAACCGCGCCGTTCGGCTGTGCGTGACTGACAGAGAGAGACGCCTGTTCCATGAATACGAAAGCTGCCTTGTTCGCGGCCCGCGCCCTTGCGGGCGTCGCGACCTTCTCCGTGTCTGCCAGCGCCCTCGCCCAGGGCGTGGGCCAGCAGATCATCCTGGATGAAATCACCGTTCTTGAAGACCGCCCGTCGCTAACCGCGCCGAGCGCGAACGAAGCCCGCGAGATGTTGGAGCGTGTGCCCGGAGGCATCGGGTTTGTCGAATCCGACGTCTTTCTGGACGACTTCGCGCAGAGCATAGGCGATACGCTGGTGTTTACGCCCGGTGTCTTTGCCGACACCTCGGCGCAACGGGAAACCCGGATCTCCATCAGGGGATCGGGCCTCAACTCGACCTTCGAACGGCGGGGGATCACCGTCCTCCGGGACGGTGTGCCGATCTCGCGGGTAAGCGGCAGCACCGAGTTTCAGGAAGTCGATCCGCTGACGATCGACTACATCGAGGTCTTCAAAGGGGCGAATGGCCTGCGCTACGGCGCGGCGTCCCTGGGGGGCGCGATCAACATCGTGACGCCGACCGGCCGCACGCAAGACGAAACCTTCACGTTCCGCGCCGAAGTCGGCAGTTTCGGCACGGCGCGTACCAGCACCAGCGTCGCGCACGCCGACGACGAGTGGGATTTCTATACCGGCGTGACCGGCTTGCGCTCGAACGGGTATCGCGACCACAGCGATGTGCGCAGCGTCTATGGTCATTCCAATATCGGCCGGACATTCGACAACGGCGTCGAGACGCGCGTCTATCTGACGGCGCTCAGCGACAATTTCGAGCTGGCGGGGAGCCTGGCGCTCGACGACGCGCTCGCCAATCCGACGGCAGCGGGGCGTCCCGTCACGATCGGTCCCTTCTTTCCGGGAGGGCCGGTGACGGTGCTGGACCCGGGCCCGGAAGCGGATGACTGGGATCGCAACCTCGATGTGTTCCGCATCGCCAACAAGACGGCCATTCCATTGGACGACAGCATCCTGGAGGCCGGCGCCTGGTATGCGTTCCGCGATCTCGACCATGCGATTACCCGTTTCGCCGGCATCATCGTGCAGGAAGAGCATGAGGTCGGCAGCTTCCTTCGCCTTGCCGGCTACAGCGATTTCGCAGAACGCACGGTCGACTGGGTGGTCGGCGCGGAGATTGCCGCGGCCGGAAATGACGCGCGCCGCTTCGAGAACGAGTCTGGCGCACGTGGTGCCTTGACGAGCCGGAGCGACCTGAATGCGCGCAATCTGTTGATCTACGGAGAGGCGGGTATTCCACTCACGGACTCGCTGACCGCCGTTGCCGGCCTGCAGTATCTCAACACCCATCGCCGCAGTGACGACGTGCTCAACGCCGTCGACGGCGAAGTGAAAGAATCCCAGATCAACCCGCGTCTCGGTTTGCTCTGGGACGTCGACGACAACGCGCAGCTCTTTTTCAACGTCAATCGCGGCTTCGAGCCGGCCGGTATCTCCGACCTCACAGCCGGAGGCATTCTCGACTTCACTCCGCTCGATGCGCAAGAGGCCTGGACGGTCGAGGCCGGCACGCGCGGCCAGCGCGATTGGATCGCCTGGGATCTCTCCATCTACCGCAGTTGGATCAAGAACGAGTTCATCGATCTGGCGCAGCCGAGCTTCGGCGGCTCCGTGTCAGCCACCTTCAATGCCGACAAGACGGTCCATCAAGGGGTCGAGCTCGGCGTGGATCTGTTCCTGACGCCGCCGGCTCTCGAGGAAGTGGGCGGCGAGCTGATCTGGCGCAACATCTACACCTACAACGACTTTTTCTTCACGAGCGATCCCCGCGATCTGAACGGTCAGGTGTTTCCGTTCGACGGCAACCGTCTGGCTGGCGTGCCGGAGCATATCTACGTATCGGAACTCCGCCTGGAAATGGACCGCTGGTACGCCGCGATCAATTTCCGTTGGGTGCCCGAAGGGGCTTTCGTTGACTACGCCAATACGACCCGGGTTCCGGGATATGAGCTTGTTGGCCTCACGGCAGGCTATGACGTGGCCGACAATGTCCGCGTCTTTGCGTCTGTCGAGAATCTGACCGACAAAAAATACATCTCCAACTTTTCCACCGTTGCAAATCAGTCGATCGAGAACGCCCGGGTGTTCACGCCGGGGCAAGGGCGCGCCTTCTTCGGCGGCTTCTCCGTCGCGTTTTAACCGAAGCCTTCCGCAAACGGAGAGAACCATGCGCATCTTCTCGATCAAGGTACACCGTCTGCTCGCAATCCTCGGCGGGATTGGGCTCCTGCTCTGGGGCGGCTCGGGTCTTCTGCATCCGATCATGACGACCTGGGGACCCCAGCAGGCGGTGTTTTTCCCGCCCTCGCATCCCGTCGATCTCGTGGGCGTCCGCCCCATCCACCAGACCCTGGCGGAAGCGGGAATCCCGGAAGCCGCGGCCATTCGCATCGTTCCGGGCGAGACGGAAAGCCTGCTGCAAGTCACGGAAGATCCAAACGCGCCACGGCGTTATTTCCGACTCCATGACGGCGTGGAACTGCCGAACCACGACGAGGCGCAGGCCGTGTTTCTGGCGCGCCATTACATGCGGGAGGAGGCGCCGGTGCGCTCCGTCGAGTGGATCGACGATTTCACGCCGAGCTATCCGTGGGTCAATCGCCTGCTGCCGGTCTACAAGGTCACGTTCGAGCGGCCGGACGATCTCTCCATCTATATCTACACCGAGACCAACGCGGCCGCGGGCATCGACAATACCTTCAAGACGGTTCTGCAAACCGGCTTTCGCTGGTTTCACACCTGGAGCTGGTTTCCGGCCGAGGCGGACTGGGCCCGCGTCGTCCTGATGGCGCTTTTCATCGGTTCGCTCATGGCGCTGGCGCTGACCGGCGTCGCGATGATCCTGCTCATTCGCCGCAAGGCGCGTGCGCCCGGACTCCGCGGATGGCACCGCATCGCCGGCTACGCGGCGGCGCTGCCGCTCTTGATGTTCACGTCGAGCGGCCTTTTTCACCTCGTTCAGTATGCCGCGACGCCGCCGACAAAGACCCTCACCCTCTCGGCGCCGATCTCCCTTGCCGGCACGTCCTTTCCGATTCACGAGCAATGGGCCGACCTCAGTGCCGGGCTCGACATCTCCACCGTCTCCATCATCGAAGATGCAAACGGACGTCTCCTTTATCGCCTGGGGCTTGCGGCGCGGCGTCACGGCGGCCCCGAAACGCCGTCGGAAATCCGCAATGCGCGCTTTGACGGCATCGAACGCACGGGGCCGGCGCTCTATATCGACGCCGCGACGGGCGCGCCGTTCGAGGACGGCGACCGGGAGATTGCCCTGCAACTGGGCGAACGCTTCACCGGCATATCACGAAACGCGATCCACAACGCCGAGCTCGTCACGCGGTTCGGACCGCAATACGATTTCCGCAACAAGCGTCTGCCCGTCTGGCGGCTCGATTACGGCGCGCCGGTCAATGCAACGATCTTCGTCGATACCACGAGCGGCGTTCTCGCCGACCGCACGGCGGACCATGCGAAGGCGGAACAGTGGAGCTTTTCCTATCTCCACAAGTGGAATTTCCTGTTTCCGCTCGGGCGTGACATGCAGACGCTCGTCGTGTCCGTAGCGGTTGCGTTCAGTCTCGTGTTCATGGCCGGGATTGGGCTTGCGCTCGATCTGCAGCGCAGGAGGAACGCCCAGCGGTCTCGCGGCAAACGCAAACGGCTGGCGCGATCTTG
>JANQIA010000326.1 GCA_028282405.1 Rhodovibrionaceae bacterium | reverse complement strand
CTGAACTGCTGCGCCAAGGTCGCCTTCATGTCGAGCACGGTGTCGCGCATGGCGGACTTCAGCGCCTCTTCGCCGGCGGAGCGATAGGCATCGGCTTCCTTGCGGGCGCTCTCCAGGCGCGCCTGGGCCTCGGAGGAGGCCTTGTCGAGAATCTGCTTCGCCTGCGTCCGTGCTTCGGCCAGGATCGAGTCCGCCTCCGTTCGTCCGGCGGTGACACCCTCCTGGCGCAGCCGCTCGATCAGAGCGTCGACGCCGCTGGAGAGCGGCTGCTGTTCGATGCGCTTGGTCATAGCGCCGCCGTCCCCGGCACGCCGGCGCTGACCACCAGGGCGAAGACGAAGGCGAAGACTGCGAAGCCCTCGATGATCGCCGCCGGCGCCAGCGAAAGGCCGAAGATCTCCGGCTTCTCCTTGAAGGCGTTGATTGCCGAGGCGCAGGCGCGGCCTTGCCAGATCGCCGAATAGAGCAAGGCGATGCCGGCGAAGAAGCCGATCCCGAAGAGCGCGCCGGCGTTCTCCGGCGTCACCTCGCGGTTCAGCGTGAACATGATGACGATGCCATAGATGACCATCGAAGAGGGTAAGGCGGAAAGGCCGACATAGCGCCCATACCCCCCTTCCGTCTCCAGCATCGCACCGATGCCGGCCTGCCCGGCAATGGCGCAGCCGATCGAGCTGCCGATAGCGCCGATCGCCATGGGCGAATAGATACCAGTCCATCCCAGGGCCAGGACCAACTCGTTCATGGTTGCACCTCCTTGCGGGCAAACTTACGGAACGCCTCGCCCTCGCCCGGCATTCCCCATTTGTAGAACTCGATGAAATTGAGCCGCAGGCCGTGGACGACGCCGCTCATGACCGCGAGGCCGAGATTGACCAGATGGCCCCCGACCAGGATGAGGATGGCGAGCAGCAGGCCGAGGCCGGGCAGCGCATCCCGGGCTTGCATCGCGAGCTCGTTGAAGGTCAGCGCCAGAGAGGCGCTGGCCAATCCCAGAGCGAAGAGGCGCATGTAGCTCAAGACGTCGCCGAACGCGCCCATCACCCCGGTCAAAGCCTTCAGGCCGTCGAATCCCCGAAACAAAATCTCTTTCGGCCGTATGCTCAGCGGCCGTTCGCTGGAAAAGGCGAAGACCAAGGCGAGCCCGCCAATCAGGAGGCCGTAGCCGATCTGCGTCAGGTCGGGCTCGTCGGGCGGTGCGAAGGCGATGGCCGTGCCGCCGGCCAAGCCGATGATCCAGCCGACGTTTGCCAAGGCCATCAAGCGTCTTCGGTTGACCCAGGCCGTCAGGCCGTTGCCCAGAGCAAGATGCAGCACGCCGATCATGATCGAGATCTGCATCATGCTCTGATGGTCATTGATGTTGATGACATGCAGATGGGCCATCAGGCTGCCGTCGGGTGGCGAGACGCCGAAGTAGCTGCCGGCCAAGATGCCGTAGACCAAGGCGCAGCCGAAGAGCGAGAGCCCGAGCAGCCGGTAGGCCCGCCCCTTGCGGCTATGGCCCAAGCGGCGCCAGTAGGCCAGCAGGCCCAGCATCAGGACCGCCGCGTAACCGGCGTCCGAGAGGATCATGGCGAAGAAGATGGAGAAGGAGGCGAAGAGCACCAGGCTGGGATCCCAGCTTCGGTAAGGCGGCACAGTGTAGAACAGCGCCAGATCGACCCCGGCTTCCAGCTCTTCCGCCTCTTCGATCAGGGTCGGCGGCTTGTCGTCCGGTCCCGGCTCCTCCAACAGGCAGGCCAGCTTCCGCTCCGCGGCCAAGGCCTTCACGCCGGCGATGGCATCGGTCGGCACCCAGCCTTGAACGGCAACGATGCCCTCCTCTTCCCGCGTCTGCTGGTCGGCATGCGCGAGCGAGGCGCGGTTCTCGGCCTCCGCCAGGTTGGCGCTCAGGAGATAGATGTAGCGGGTCAGGGCCTCGCGCCGGGCGACCAGCTCCTCGAGAGCGATTTCCGCTTCGTCGAGCTGCGCCTTGAGCTCGGTCAGCGGCAGGGCGCCGGTGTGGGTGCGCGGCACCGGTAGCAGGTCGTCCGGCGGCTCGTCCCGCGCGATGACGATGACGTGGGCCAGGCGATGGTCCTTGTGCACGATCTGCCAGGGCAGATCGATCTTCTCCAGCGCGCCCAGCATGTTGAGCGGCAGGCTGTAGAACCAGAGATGATAGTGGGCCAGGCTGTCCTTGGGCGGGAAGTGAAGGTCGCCCCAAGGCTCCACCGCCGCGATGCGATGCTCCAGGAAGTCCCGCCGGTCGCTGACATCGCGGGTCTCCTGCTTGAGCGCCAGGACGTCGCGGCAGAGCGCATCGACATCGAAGTTCGGGTCGCGCTGAACCTGACGCCGCTTGCGCGGTGCATCGGTCAGAAAGCGCAAGGCCTTGTAAGCCGCATCGGCGCGGGGCGAGAGCTGCTTCTCCACCTCAGCCGGCGCGGGGGTGAGCGGCACCAGATGCATGCAGCCGAGCGCCTGCAGCTCTTCGAGAAGCTGGTCCTTCTCCTTCGACAGGCCGCAAAGGCTGACCTTCTTGAGGCGCGCGATGCTCATGCCGCTATGTGCTCCGCGCGCTTGCGCTTGGAGATCTTGGACCGCACCACGGCCGCCATCTCTTCGTCCGAGAGATAGATCTTGATGCGCTTGATGTTGGCCTTGGCTTTCGGGATCAGCACCTTGTCGAAGAGGTTGACCCGCTGAGTGATGGTCTTGACTGCCTCCTCGAGCAGCGCGAGGCGCCGCGCCTCGACCTGCACGCGAATGCGCAGCTCCAGCATGTGGCGCAGCATGGCGGCGGCGTTGTCGACCCAGTGCGGCTTGGCGAGAAAGGCATAGGGCCGCGTCTCCAAGGCGACGTGCCGAAGCACCGGCAGGGTCGTCCCGACCAGGTTCTCGCTGCCCAGCTCGACGCCGGTCACGGTGACCAGCTCGCTGAGGTCCACATCGCGGTTGGCCAGCATCGGCAGCTCCCTGCCTGCACTCCTGCGGAAG
>JANQIA010000324.1 GCA_028282405.1 Rhodovibrionaceae bacterium | reverse complement strand
GCGGCCGCGCTGCATGCCCTCGACGGCGAAGACATCCTCCTGGAAGACCTCTTTCCAGAGCGCGGTGTTGCGGGCGCGCAGGTCGGCGAAGTCCGGGCCGGCGGCGTCTTCGCTGGCGTAGGCGATCGAGATGCGCTCGATGGTGCTCTCGGGCGACACCGGCTCCAGCACGATGGAGAAAATGTGGTCTCGGTGCACGCCCATCAGCACGTTGGGATAGAGCGCAATGTACTCGGCGGCGCTGTCCCACTTCGCCGACAGTCCGGCGAAGGACGGGAAGGCGCGGCCGCTCTCGTCGAGCTTGGGATCGTAGACCAGAGTGCCCTGGCCGGAGAAGGCGCCCGGTTCCATGATGTGATAGTGGTCCTCGAGGCGCGAGTAGCTGTTGAGGCCCGGGTGCACCCACGGCAGATGATAGCTCTCGCAGTAGTTCTCGACCGGCAGCTTCCAGTTGGAGCGCACCTCGAGCGAGAACTGGGAGTCCGCACCACCGGGGAAGACCGGCTGGTCCTTGAACTCGGCCCAATGATCGAAGAGCGCCGAGGCGTGCTCTTCGAAGTCCGGCGCGTTGCCGGAGGGATTGACGAAAACCGTGTCGAGCCAAGTGTGGCTGCGCACCTCCAGGAGCCCGAGCCCTTCGCGCTGGATCGAGGGATGGCGATTGACGCCAGGCCCACCCACGTGCGGCGTGCCCCGCAGTCCGCCGTCCAGGCCGTAGCACCAGGCGTGATAGGGGCAGACGATGAAGCTGCCGACGTTTGTCGGCTCCGACACCAAGGTCATGCCGCGGTGGCGGCAGACGTTCTGGTAGACGCGCACCCGGCCTTCCTTGTCGCGGACCATGAGCAGCGGCAGGCCGAGGATGTCGATGGGCTTTGCATCGCCCGGGTTGGGCACGTCCTGGCCGAAGCCGATGCCGAACCAGCCCTCGCGGAAGACCTTCTGGCGCTCGGCCTGGAAGGCGTCTTCAGAGGTATAGAAGGCGTTGGGCAGGCCGTTGGCGCTTTCGATGTTCTGCGCCACCCGCTTGAGCCCAGCGATATCCAGATGTTCCATGCCGCGCGCTCCACTTCGCACCAGAAGCCGATGCTGACCTGCAATGAGATCGCGAAAGGGCGACAGGGTGCAATAGCCGAATTGTGCCGTTTCGCTTGAGCTGAGGTAAAGTCAGGCTTGCTGCGCGGCGCTCTCGATGAGCCAGGCCTTGAGTGTTTCCGCTTCAGGGCCGAGGGGGCGGGCGCTGTCCCAAGTCACGTAGTAGGCGCCGGGGGCCGGCACCTCAATATCCCAGAGGCGAACCAGCTTGCCGTCGGCGAGCAGCGGTGCCACCAGGCGGTGCCAGCCCAGCGCGATGCCCTGGTCGTCCTGCGCGGCCTGCAGTGCGATGGCGTAGTTGTTGAAGCGGCGAAGGTCCAAGGTGCCGTGTGGCAGCTTTGCCAAGCGCAGCCAGTCCTCCCAGTCGGTCCAGTCCGGGTCCACGCCTTGCAACTGGATGAGCGGCTGTTGGGTTAGCGTGTCGAGCGCCTGTCCTTTCATCCGCTTCGCGAAGCCCGGGCCGCAGATGGGATAGAGCCGGTCTCCGAACAGCTCGGCGGCCTCCTCGCCGGGCCAGCGTCCTTGGCCGTAACGGATGCGCAGGTCGATCCCGGGGCCGGCCAACTCCCGCGCCGCATCGCTGATCACGTGGTTGACCACGATGTCCTGGTGCTCGCGCCAGAAGGCACCGAGCCGTGGCATCAGCCAAAGCGCCGCCACCGCCGTGGTCGCGCCGAGGGTCACACTTGGACGCCGCTGCCGTTCGCGCAAGCGGCGGCAGGCCTTGGCGATTTGGGCGAAGCCTTCGCCGACGGCGCCGCTCAGGGCTTCGCCTTCCTGGGTCAGGCGAACGCCGCGGTGCACGCGCTGGAACAGGGCGCAACCGAGCTCCGTCTCCAGGGCTTTGATCTGCCTACTAACCGCGCCGGGGGTGACGTTGAACTCTCGCGCCGCCTCTTGGAAGGAGAGATGCCGGGCCGCCGCTTCGAAGACCGCCAAGCTTCCGAGCGGCGGCAGGTCCCTGCTGCGGCGGCTCATGCCTGGATGGACTGGCTTACGCGACTTGGCTGCGCGGCAAGCTGCGCATGATCAGGCGATAGGGCAGCAGGAGGCAGGATGCCATGAAGAACTTCACCACCAGGTCGCCGAGCGCCAGGGTCACCCAAGGCACCTCGGTACCGGCGAAGGCCAGCGAGAAAAACAGCGCGGTGTCGACCATCGAAGCGATGCCCGAGGAGATCAGCGGCGCCTTCCACCAGCTTGCGCGACGCAGGCGGTCGAAGATCTGAACGTCGAGAAGCTGCGCCACCAGGAACGCGGTGCCGGAGGCGATGGCGATGCGCGGGTCCGCGAAGACAAGCGACAGCACCACGCCCGTGAGGAAACCGGCGTAGACCACCATCCGCGCAGCAGCCGGTCCCAGCGAACGGTTGCTAAGGTCCGTGACGAGGAAGGCGACCGGATAGGTGAAGGCAGCCCAAGTCAGCCAATCGTTGATGGCGTACTGCACCAGGACGTTGGAGACGGTGACCACCAGCGCCATGGCGATGACGCCGATCAGGATACCGCGCCAGGGAGTCTTGGAACTGTCAATCATGCTGCTGCTGCCTCGAAGGTCTGCGCCAGGCCGCGTCGTGATCCCGGCGGGTGGGCTCTAGTGTGCAACGGAGGCAAAGACAAGCCCCACAAGAGCGGAATTCCGGGGTCGCGATTTTATCGTTGTCTGTGGATGACAGGGGTCTTCGGTGGTCAAGTGCGGGGGCTGAAGCCTGCCATCCGGCTGCCGCACGATTGCCGCAAAGTCCACGTTCTTAACGACTTGCACAGAGTGCGCATTCGGCCGCTCGCGCTTTTCCCCAGAATCCTTTCAATGCCTTAACGGACTCGACTCGACTCTCCGTGGTCTACAGGATATCGTGTAGTGGTATTCGAGGCATACAAGATCTAGAGGTTCCATAGCATGAGTTGGACAGAGGAGAGAATTCAGACGCTCACCACGTTGTGGGAGGACGGCCTGTCCGCTTCCGAGATTGGAAAGGTTCTTGGCGTCTCCAAAAACGCGGTCGTCGGTAAGGCTCACCGCCTGAAGCTGGCATCGCGCCCGAGTCCCATCAAGCGCGATGGCGAAAGCAAGCGGCGGCGTCGCAATGCCGCTTTGGCGCGTGCCCGCATGGCTGAGTCGGTACAGGCGCCGACGGTGGTCGTCGAGGTCGAGGCCGATGAGTCGGTCACACCGCTGGCGCCTGTGCTGGAGCGCAAGCAGGCCCAAGAGGGCAGGCATCAATGCGCCTGGCCGATCGGCGATCCCTCGGACCCGAGTTTCCGTTTCTGCGGCGAGCCGGCGCTGCCCGGCAAACCCTACTGCGCCAAGCACTGCGCGGTCGCCTACATCAGCAAGAACAAGGCGGAGTCCGCGGTCGCTTAGCGTGCTGGGCATCTCCCCTTAATGCACTCCTGCGGCCCCTGCTCGACAGGGGTCGCCATCTTCCATACCTCCCTCCTCGCAAGTGCTGGTCAGTTCGGTGGTCCTCAAGCTCGACTCGCTCTAGGGTGATCTGAACCCGGCAATCAACGGAGGGTGGGCGAATGGCCGAGCGTGTTCTTGTCGCAGTTGATGGCACCAAGGCGAGCAATATGGCGCTTGAGATCGCCTGTGCTCTCGCCGACAGCTACCAGGCCAATCTCGGTCTTTTGTGCGTGATCGAGCCAAACATGGTGAGCGACGACTTCATCAAGGGTGCCTTGATCGAAGGCGTCCTGCAGAAGCCGAGCTATCACAATTGGTACCATTCAGCGATGGGGTACGTGACCGGCTCAGGAATCGAAGAGGAGGCTCAACGGTCTGATTACGTGGCCCAGCTCTCCACCTATGCCGCGGAGAACATCGTTGCTGCTGCGGAAGCCTATAGTAAAAAAAGCGCCGCCAAGGTCGTGAAGACCTTCGTGCGCAGCGGCAACGTCGCCGACGAAATCCTCTTTGTCGCAAAGGAGAACGGCGTCGACGTTATCGTCATGGGTCATGACCAGCGCGGGCGGCTGGAAGCGCTGATCGAAGGCAGTGTGGCGGACCATGTCGTTCGTGAAGCCGCCTGTCCTTGCCTCGTCTACTGTCAGCCTAAGCAGGACTGACCGGCTGCTTCCACCCTTCAGTTTCGCGATTGTCCGGTGGAGTTCAGAACACTTCCGCGAAGCCTGCCCTGCGAGGGTCGCCGGCGGCGGCCAGCGTGCCATCCGGTGCGCTCGCGACCGCATGCACGCCGCCGAAAAAGAGGTTGCCGGCCGGCCAGAGCTGGAAGGCTTCCGGCGCCATGTCCTTCAGCGCTGATACGACGACCTCGTCATACCCCTGTTCCAGATTGCAGAGGCCACTCTCCATATGCAGGCGCGGGGCCGTCACAGCGGTCGCCAGATCTAGGTCGAAAACGGTGGTGTTGACCAGCACTTGCAGGATGGCGCTGCGCAGTCGGTTGGAGCCGCCGGAGCCAAGAGCGATCAGGCCGCCGTCGTCCCGTTTGGCGAGGCTGGGCGCCATCATCGAGCCCAGGCGTACGCCGGCGCTCCATTGATCGAGCTCGGCACCGACCAGGTCTTCTTCCCCCAGCATATTGTTGAGAATGATGCCGCTTCCCGGCAGCAGTCGGCCACAGCCTTCGCCGTTGGAGAGGCTAACGGCTGCCAAGTTGCCGGCGCCGTCGGCGACGGAGATGTGGGTCGTGCCACGGGTTGCTTGTGGATGAGGCCCGTCCGTCTCGGACTCCTCCGATGGTTCTTGAGCCGAAGCGCCCAGCGGTTCTCCCTCCGCAACGAGGCCAGTGATGATCTCGGCGCGTGCTGCGTTGGTGGCGATCATTGCCTCCGCCAAAGCGGACATATGGGCGAGCGAGCCCCAGGTTCCGAGGTCGTGCCCATCGAGTCGCCGCAGGCTATCCGCTATCAGCGCGCCACCGACCGAAGGCGCGGGATTGGTGGCGATCTCGGCACCGTCGAAGCGCAAGCTCAACGGCGGTCGGCGCATCACCCGGTAGCCGTGGATGTCGGCTTGTGTCAGCAGTCCGCCGTCTTCGCGGCACAGCTTGCAGAGCTTCTCGCCAAGCTCACCGTCGCGGTAGAGCGCTTCACCTTCGCTCGCCAGCGCTTCCAGGCAGTCGGCCAGCGCTTCTTGACGAAAGAGCGCGCCGGCATCGAGCAGCCGGCCGTCGGGTCGGCAGTGCAGCGCACGGACCTCAGCGGTCGCTTGGACGATGGGCCCGACGACCTGGAAGAGGAAGGCTTGGAAAGGGGCGAGCGCAAAGCCCTCCCGCGCGAGACGCACGGCCGGCTCCAACAGTCGCGTCAGCGGCAGGTCACAGAGCGCGCGGTGAATGGCGAAGAACCCTGGAAGCGCGCCGGGGGTGGCGATGGTGCCGACACCGATGTGGAAGTCTTGCGTCGTGGTACCGAAGTCTGCCGTGACGCGATGGACGTCCAACTCTCCACGAAGTCGTCGCGCGTCTTGGCGGCCAGCGCGTGGCGTATCGACGAAGAAATCATAAAGCTCCGTGCCGCGCGCCTCGGAGCGGGCAAGCAGAAAGCCGCCGCCACCGAGAGATGCGAGCACCGGTTCGGCAACGCAGGATGCGGCCATGCCGGCCAAGGCGGCGTCGAAGGCGTTACCGCCGTCTTCCAGAATCTCGCGGACTGCCGCGGCGACAAGGGGATGGCCGCAGGCCACCGCACCGTGCGGTCGAGCCTTTCCGGCCAGAGGCGTCATACGGTTGCCTTCTCCTTCGCGGTCGCCCCGGCTGCGCCGGCGTTGGGCGGTGCTTCGAAGGGAAACGCGCTCTCGAGAGCCTTGGCCGCACGCAGAACGATGGCGTCGGCATAGCGCGGTCCGACGATCTGGACCCCGATGGGCAAGCCTTCCGGCGACAGGCCGGCCGGTTGGCTGGTTGCGGGTTGGCCGCTCAGGTTGAAGGGGTAGGAGAAGGGCGTCCACTCATGCCAGCGCTGCCCCCAGTTGCCGCTCAGCGGTACCTCCAGTCCGGCCTCGAAAGCGGTCAGCGGTGTGCTGGGCGTCAGCAGCAAGTCGTAGCGTTGGTGCAGGGCATTGAGGCGGGACGTAAGGGCTTCTCGTTGCCTTACGGCGTCGAGATAGTCAGGCAGGCTGATGTCGTTGCCCAGCTCTCCGACCTCGACAAAGCCCTGGTCCATCTTTCGCCGCTTGCCCTCTTCGACACCGCGCAGCACGCTGCCGGCGCCGGCGAACCAGAGGACACGGAAGACCTCCTCTGCCTGTGTCAGGTCAAGCGCCGTCTCCTCGATGTGTGCCCCCATCTGCTCCAATGCCTGGGCCACTTCGTTCAAGCGTTTGGCGACGGCCGGCTCAGGCGGACCGAAGCCGAGTGTGGCGCTGACCGCGAAGCGCAGGCCCTTCACACCTTGGTCCAGCTCTCCCGCCAGCTCGGGACCACAGGCCGGAAGTGAGTAGGCATCGCGCGGGTCTGGCCAGGCGATGATGGCATACATCAGGGCACAGTCGTCGACGCTGCGGGTCATGGGCCCGATGTGGGAGACGGTGCCGAAAGGACTGAGCGGAAAGGCCGGCACCCGTCCGAAGGTCGGCTTGAAGCCGACGACCCCGGTGAAGGACGCCGGGATGCGAATGGAGCCGCCGCCATCGGTGCCGAAGTGCAAGGCACCCATTCCCATGGCAGCCGCGACTGCTGCACCGCCACTGGACCCGCCGGGCGTTTTCGAGGGGTTCCAGGGATTGCGGGTGATGCCGGTCAGCGGGGAGTCGGTGGCGCCCTTCCAGCCGAATTCTGGTGTCGTTGTCTTGCCGATCAGGACCGCGCCGGCATCGCGGAGCAGCGCCACCGCCGGGGCGTCATCAGGCGCAAGGTCGCCGGGATCGCAGGTGAGGGAGCCGCGCAGCGTTGCTGTGCCGCGCATGGCGAGGACGTCCTTCACGGTCGCCGGTACGCCGTCAACGGGGCTGAGCGGCCGGCCCGCGTGCCAACGAGCTTCTGCCGCTCGGGCGGCATCCAGAGCCTCCTCCGGTGCCAGCGAAACGAAGGCGCGGAACTGCTCGTTGTGCGCCTCCGCAGTTGCGAGACAGGCCTGGGTTACCTCGACGGGGCTGAGCGTGCCGGCGCGATAGCGGCTGCTCAGCGCGCGTGCGGTCAAGAGCTCTGGCAAGTCGGTCATAAGTGCCCCTCAATACCCCAGCCGATTTCCTCTGAGCGGCGACGCGCCACCTTCTTTCTCAAGATACCAGTGTGCAAGTTCAAGCGTTTGCTGCAAGCAATCCATAGACAGCAACTTCGTCGGCGTGGTACCCGCCGCGGCACAGGTGAGTCATGTCCGAAAGCCAAAGCAACTCGACCGCCATCGGCACGACCATGCGCTGGTTGGCGCTAGCAGCATTGATCCTGCACATGGGCGCGATCGGCATGGCGTTCGGTATCCTGGTGCCGCTAACCGCATTGCTTCTGGAGCAGCGCGGGCTTGCCAGCTCCGCTATCGGTTTCGTTTCCGCCATGCCCTCGCTGGGCATTGTCATCGCCATACCTCTGGCGCCGCGACTGGTCGCGCGCTTTGGCGTCATGCCGATGGTGCTCTCCGGGTTGAGCATCTCGCTCGTCAGTGTGCTGCTCATGCCGGTCGCCGATCATCCGGTTCTCTGGGCCTTGCTGCGACTCGTTGCCGGCATGGCGATGGCAGTCCCTTGGCTCTTAGGCGAGACCTGGATCAACGCCCTGGCGCCGGAGGCGCGGCGAGGCCAAGTCATGGCGCTTTACGGTATGGCCTTCTTCGGCGGCATGGCGGTTGGTCCTTTGATGCTGCAGGCTGCCGGAACCGACGGCTGGCTGCCCTTCCTGCTGGCTGCGGGTGCTCTTTTGGTGGCCGCAGCACCTTTGCCCTTTATCGGTCATCTCGCGCCGAACCTGAAGGCGAAGCAGGCGATGGGCCTGATCGGCGCCCTGCTGGCGGCGCCCACCGTTTTCGGCGCAGCGCTCATAGGCGGGATCAGTGAGTCAGCTCTCTACACGTTGTTGCCAGTTTACGGCGTGCGCAGCGGCATGACGGAGGGCGAGTCCTTGCAGTTGCTCACCTGGCTCCTGGTGGGGGCGATCGTTCTGCAATACCCCATGGGCATGCTGAGCGATCTGATCGGTCGGCGGCTCATCCTCATCCTGCTAGCTCTGCTGGCCGTGCTCTGCTGCTTGGCGATCCTGGCTCTTCCGAGCGGAGATACCCTCAAGCACTACATTCTGATGGTGCCTCTCGGTGGCTGCCTCCTGGCATTCTACGCACTCGGCCTGGCACTGCTTGGGCAACAATTCCTACCGGTCCAACTCGCTGTCGCAAATGCCACCTTTATTCTGACATATGAGCTTGGCAGCATTAGTGGTCCGGTCCTGGCCGGTGTGGCCATGGACTTTGGACACCCGGGCGGACTGCTAGGGTTCATTGCCGCAGTCTGCATGCTTTTTTCGAGCATTGCGTTCTGGCGTGGACGGGTACGGCGCCCAGCGGTTGATCGGGACCGTTCTTCAGGGCCGCAAGCTTGAGTTAACGCCGGCCGAGGCATAAGCCACTGACAAAGCCCGAGCCTTGAGCCGGTAGAGCGCATAGGAGGACGACATGCGCAGGATGAGAGCGGTTGTCTGTGGGGTTTTGCTGTCCGCAGCCTTGGCTTCGACTCCGGTCGCCGCGCAGGAGCAGCAGAGCTTTGACGAGGCCGAACGTATGGCGCTGGATGCCATTGCACGCATGATGGACGCGCTCGGCCTTTTCATCGATTCCATTCCGCAGTACGAGGCGCCGGAGGTGCTGCCCAACGGCGACATCATCATCCGGCGCATTGATCCCGATGGCGAAAGCAGCCCGGATGTGCAGGACGGAGAAGAGCCGGAGGTCGACGAAACGGCGACGTAAGAGCGCCGCATCCGTCGCTGGACACAAGGGGGAAGCTATGAGTGACACGCTATTGAACAGCGGAAGGGATCCGCTGGGCGCCTTCATGCCTGGAGAGCGCTTGACCCTGCCGCCCACCGGCATGGGCCCCCTGAACGGCTTGAGCTTTGCCTCCAAAGACATCTTCGACATCGCCGGCCACGTGACCGGCTGTGGCAATCCTGACTGGGCGCGCACCCACATGCCCGCGCCGGCCCATGCAGCGGCGGTGGCCAGCGTGCTGGCGGCCGGCGCGAACCTGGTCGGAAAGACCATCACCGACGAGCTGGCCTATAGCCTGAACGGCCAGAACCATCACTATGGCACGCCGACCAACAGCAACGCACCGGGCCGTATTCCCGGCGGGTCCTCCTCAGGGTCTGCTTCGGCGGTGGCGGGCGGCGCCTGCGATTTCGCGCTGGGCAGCGACACGGGTGGTTCCGTTCGCGTGCCCGGAAGCTATTGCGGCGTTTACGGCCTAAGGCCCACTCATGGTCGCATCGACATTTCCGGTGTCATGCCCTTGGCGCCAAGCTTCGATGTGGTTGGCTGGTTCGCGCGGGCGCCGGATGTGCTGTCGGCGGTCGGCGAGGTGCTGCTCGGTCCTGACGATGAGGACTTTGACTTCGCCGACCTGCTGCTGGTGGAGGATGCCTTGGCTCTTGCGAGCGAGCCCGCTCAGGCCGCGCTGGCGCCCTTCATCGAGGCGGCGAGCCATCGTTTCGGCGGTGCTGGGCGAGTGCGGCTCAACGAGCCTGATGGCTACGAAGCTTGGATGTGGCGCTTCCGCCGCTTGCAGGCGCAGGAAGTCTGGGGCGTGCACGGCGCCTGGATCGAGGAGGTGAAGCCCAGCTTCGGGCCGGAGATCGCCGAGCGCTTGGAGTGGGTGCGCAGCATCAAGGACAAGGACCTCTCGGACTGCCGCGCCGCCCGCGCCGCGCTGACCGAGCGTATGGAAGAGCTCTGCGGCCATGCCACGCTCTTGTGCCTGCCGTCGGCACCAGACATCGCGCCCCTGATGAGTATCTCCGGCGAAGACCTGTTGCAGCACCGTGGCCGGGTCTTGAACCTGACCGCTCCGGCCGGTCTGTCAGGCCTGCCGCAGGTGACCTTGCCTCTGGCCCAAGTGAATGGCTGTCCGCTTGGCCTCTCTTTCATCGGTCCGCGCGGCAGCGACCAAGCACTGCTCAAGTTCGCGGCCGCCTTTACAGCCCAGCTGGCCGGTGGGGAAGAGCGCTGGGGTCAACCGTCTGAGTAAACGCAATGCTCTCGGGGGAGTCCTACCCTCGCTCTAGAGGATAGCGCTGTTGCTACCGACGCTCGCTCAGCAACACGGCCAAGGCGGCGAGCAACGCGGCGAAGGCTGTTGCCAGCATGATGGACAGCAGGACAGCAGCGCCGGCCTCTGACTCGACAAGCCGTGCCGTGAGTGGAGTCAGAAGAGCGCCCGTTGCCACGGTCATGGCGCCGGCAAGGCCGGAAGCGCTGCCGGCAAGATCGGCGCGGACCGACAGGGCTCCGGCGCTGGCGCTGGGCGTGGTCAGGCCGTTGCCAATACCGGAGCAGATGGCTGCGCCAAGCAGCCACATGATATGCTCGGCGCCGGCCAAGATGGCCAGGAGTCCAGCAGCAAGCCCAAAGCAGGCTACCAGGCGGCCAGCAATCATCATGGTGGTCAGGGCGTGGCGGCTGGCGAAGCGGCCCGAAAGGAAGCTGCCGAACATGAAGCCGGCGGTGATGCTGCCCATGGCGAAGCCCAATACCTCGGTCGAAAGGTTGTAGAGCTTCGTCGCAACCAAAGGTGCCCCAGCCAGAAAGCAGTAGAAGGTGCCGACCGAAAACCCCATGCAGAGCGCGTAGCCCCAGAAGCGCAGCGAACCGAGCAAGTTGGGATAGCTCTTGAGTTGCTTTGCAAAGGTGTCCGAGCGATTGGTGTTGGTCTCGCCCAGGTCCACCCAACAGATTGCGAAGAGGGCAAAGCCGAGCCCGACATAGACAAGGAAGCTTGCGCGCCATCCGAAGCTCGCATCGAGTAGGCCGCCCAGCATCGGCCCCAGCATTGGCGAAATGGCCATGGCCATTGAGATGTAGCCGATCAAGCTTGCGGCTTCTTGTGGCGGCCGGGTGTCGCGCACCACGGCCAGCGCGATCACCCAACCGGAGATGATGGCACCCTGGCAGACGCGGAAAGCCAGAAAGGTCCAGATATCGTCCGTATAGGCACAGACCGCCGAGGCCAGTGCGAAGATCAGGACGGCGGTTAGCTGCACCGGCCGTCGCCCGAAGCGGTCGGACAGCGGGCCGATGATCAGCTGCAGCACGGCTGTGACGCCCAGATAGCCGGCGATCGACAGGCTCATCAGTGCGTAGTCGACCTGGAAGTCCGCCGCCATATTGTTGAGCGAGGGCAGGAACATATTGAGCGATAGGACCGACACGCCGGTCAGCAGAATGAGCGTTATGAGACGGGGCGGCGTGGTGGCGGCGGATAACATTGGGTCCTTTCTGCCGGGCGGCTCCGGCGCTGCGCAGGCATAAAAAAAGCCCCCGGAAGGGCTCCGAGGGCGCAAGGGGCAACGGTCTGGAGTCCGTTACCGCTCCATGCGCCCGCTCCTAACGACGACGATCCTAAGCATCGAAAAACGTTCCTTGGTTAGGGCGCGTGTTCGCGCGCCGGTTCGCGCACCACTCTAGGTGTGCCGCCTCAAGCGGTCAATCAGTAAGAGTAATAAAGATAATTCACAAGACTTATTCTCGGCAGAATATTACTCTCAGTAGAGGTGATTGGAGAAGGAAATTATAATTTTCTAAGCCTCGCTCTGCATTAGGTGCTCGGCGAAACGGGAGGCAGGGGCGGTCGGCAACTGGTCCGTGCGCTCGATGACCAACAATTCCTTTCCTGGCTTGGCTTCGGACAGCGGCAGGGCGTGAAGCTGGCCCATGCGCACCTCGTTGACCACCGCGCCTTCGAGCACCACCGAGACGCCGAGCCCGGCCATGACCGCGTGCTTCACTGCTTCCGTGCTGCCGAGCTGCAGGCTGACCTGGAGCCCGTCTGCAGCCTTGCCGAGGGCTTGCCGCAAGGCGCGTCCGGTTCCGGAGCCGGATTCGCCGCCGATCAGCGGCGTCTCGAGCAGGCGCTTCCTGCTGACGAAAGGCATGGAGGCCCACGCGTGGTCGGGCGGGACGATGACGACCAGGGGTTCGCGTCGCCATAGCGTTGCGGTAAAGCCGGGCCGGTCGTCCCACCACTCCATGACAGCGACATCGATCTCGTGCCGTTCCAGCTTGTCGGCGACTTCGGGGTTGCTGCCGATGCAAAGATCGATCTCGGTGCCGGCCCCGCCGTTGGCCTGAAAGGCTTTCACATGCGGTTGCAGCAGATAGATACCGATGTTGCTGCTGGCGCCGATGGTGAGCGCCCGGTTACTGACGGCCTTCCGCGCCCGTTCGGCCACTGTCAGCAAGCTTCGGGCGAAAGGCAGGAAGGCCTCCCCCTCCGGCGTGGGGTGGCAGTGCTGCCGGTCGCGCACGACCAGCGCAACTTGTAGGGCTTCCTCGATCTTACGGACGTGCTGGGAGATCGTCGGTTGCGAGCACTGCAACCGGCGAGAGGCTTCGTGAAAGCTGCCGCATTCGATGACGGCGAGGAGTGACCTGACGTGACGGAGATCCAGCATCTTTGCGGTCCGCTTCTTAAGAGGCGTTTTCGTAGCGCAATCCGACCGGCTCGTTGATCGCGCCTTGCGGCCGCAGCCCTTTAGCTGCCTGGACCACGTTCTGAGCGGCTTCCATGGCAATTTGCTTGCGGATCGCGTCGACCGCCGAGCCGAGGTGCGGCGTCAGCAGCGTGCGTTCTTGTTCCGCGAGCAAGCGTTGCGAAACCTTGCGTCTGCGGTCGCTACGCGCCCAGTCCTCCATTTCGAACACGTCGGCCGCGTAGCCAGCAAGCTGCCCAGACGCCAGGGCATCGGCGACGGCTTCCTCGTCGACCAGTGAGCCCCGTGCGGGATTGATGAGGAGGCTCCCGCGCTTCATGCGGCTCAAGGCGCGCGCGTCGATCAGGTCGACGCTCTCTTCCGAAAGCGGCACGGCCAGGACGAGATAGTCGCTGGCCGTTAGGAGTTGATCGAAGGAGACGGCGCTGAGGCCGAAACGGCCCTCCTGTTCCAGCGGCAAAGGGGCGGCATCGCAATAGAGCAGCTCGGCGTCGAAGCCACTAAGACGCTGCGCCACCGCCTGGCCAACGGCCCCCATACCAACGATGCCGACGGTGCTTCCGGCGAGGCCGGTGCCGTAGAGCATGGGGCGCCAGCCTTGAAAGCGGCCGGAACGGACGTAGGCGTCGCCTTGCAAGACCTTCCGCGCCAGCCCGATCATCAGCCCGATGGTCAGCTCGGCCGTCGGCACGGTCAGGAGATCGGGCACGATGCTCAGCCAAACGCCGCGGCGCGTGCAGGCTTCGACATCGAAGTTGTCGTAGCCCTTCAGCGCGCAGGCCACGATGCGGAGGTTCGAGAGCTCTGCGAGCAGGGCATCGTCGACGGTGTCGGGCATGAAAGCGACGATGCCGACCGCATCCTGCCCCTTCTCCAGAATCTGCTCGCGGGTAAAGGGCTCTTCGCGGCTGCGGTTGCAGACGACAGTGAAGTGCTGCTCGAGAAAGTCGACGATCTCGGGATGAACCCAGTTTGTAATCAGGACCTTTGGCGGCAAGTCCGCTCTCCTTCAAATTGTGCTTTACTTCATACCCCTGCGGATTGCGGCACCGATGGCGTCCACGACCGTCACCATGATCAATATGGCGATCAGAATAGCCGAGACCTCGGTGTAGTGCAGGATGCGCAGGGATGACATCAGCTCAAGGCCGATACCGCCGGCGCCGACCATGCCCATAACCGTCGAGGCACGGAAGTTGTATTCCCAGCGGTAGATTGTGACGTCGGCGAACTGCGGCAGGACCTGCGGTAGGATGGCGTATTGGATAACCTGCAGCGGCGAGGCGCCGGCTGCTTGCGCTGCCTCGATGGGCTTATGGTCCACGTGCTCGATCGCTTCGGAGAAGAACTTGGCGACCATGCCCGCCGAATGCAGACCTAGGGCCAATACGCCCGGTAGCGCGCCGAAGCCTACGGCGGCGACGAAGATGATGCCCATGATCAGTTCCGGTATAGACCGCAGGAAGTTCAGCACCACGCGGGTGCAGTGATAGATCGCCGGATGCGGGCTGGTGTTCCGCGCGGCGAGAAAGGCGAGGGGGAAGGACAGCAGCACGGCCAGCGCGGTTCCGGCGATGCTCATGCCCAGCGTGTCGAAGATGGGCCGTACCCAGTCTTGCGCGTTGGTGAAGTCGGGCGGGAACATCTCGCCGATCAGGATGCCGATGGCCGGCAAGCCTTCGCCGAGACGCTGCAGGTCGAGCAGCCCGGTGACCCAGGCGCTCAGCAGTACGGCGATCAGGACGATCCCAACGACGATGGAGGTCTTGCGCCCCTGCCGCCGCTCTTCCTGAAGCATCGCGTCGAAGGTGGCGTTTGGTGTGCTCATCTGGGTCTGCCTTCCGGTGCGGATGGGAGGGCGGCCTCGCCGAGGCGCAGCCGCCCGTCCCCCGTCCAAGGTGGTGCGGTACGGCTTACGAACCCGAGCCGCCGAGGCCGAGCTCGGCCTGGAGCTCACGGACCACGTCGTAGTCCGCATCCTCGATCGCGGCGAAGCCTTCGGCCTTGAAGGGCTTCAGGATGGCCGGGTCGTCGAGGTCGTAGAACGCGGTGCGGATCTTCTCCTTCAGCGCCTCATCGAGGTCCGAGCGCATGGTCCAGGGGTACTGGGGGAAGGGTTTGGACTCAGCCAGGACGCGCACCTTGTCGAGGCTGATGATCTCGCGCTCGACCAGGCTCTCGAAGATCGGCTTGCTGAGACCGCCGATGGCTGCGTTGCCCTTCTGCACAGCCAGGGCGACCGCATCGTGGGCTCCAGTGAAGTGCTCGCGGTAGTCCTCGCCTTCCGTCAGGTTCACGGCCCGGAGCATGGACTTCGGGATGAGGTGGCTGGACGTGGAGGCGGTGTCACCGAAGGCCACGTCCTGGCCGGCGGCATCCTTGATGTCGTCGATACCCTGTTCGATGTTGCCGATCACCACGGCCTTGTAGGTCGCCTCACCGCCCTTCATCCGGGCGGCGAAGGCTTCGATGTCGCTTCTGCTTTCGGCCAGCGTGTAGGACAGCGGGCCGAAGTAGGCGAGCTCCAAACGTCCGAAGCGCATGGCTTCGATCATGGAGGAGTAGTCGGTGGTGACGACCAGCTCGATCTCCTTGTCGAGCGTGGCTTCCAGGTACTCTTTGAGCGGCTGGTTGTCCTTGATGATCGTTGCGGCATTCTCGTCCGGCAGGAGGGCGACCCGCAGCACGTCGGGGTCTCCGGCCAGCGCGGGGCCGGCGGCCATCGCACTGATCGCCATCGCACAGGCAAAGCGTTTTAGAAGCTTCATGATCTTACTCCATGGCTAGGGCTAGAGCGCCTGCTGTTGCGGGCGCTCGGGGCGGGGTGGCCTGCTCCGAGTTGTCGATCGGATGGCCGTAAATCTGTTCGAGGTGCTGCTTGGTCAGCGATTGCTGGGTGCCATCGAAGACCACGCTGCCGGCGGAGATGCCGACGATGCGGTCGGCGAACGTCTTGGCGAGCTGGACCTGATGCAGGCTGACGATGGCCGCGATGCGGTCCGAGCGGCAGATGTCGTGCAGCAGAGACAGCACACGGGTGGCTGTCGCCGGGTCGAGGCTGGCAACCGGCTCGTCGGCCAAGATCAATGAGGGCTGCTGGGCGATGGCACGGGCGATGCCGACGCGTTGTTGCTGCCCCCCGCTGAGCTGGTCGGCTCGTCGCAGGGCTTGATCGAGCAGTCCGACACGCTCGAGGCATTCCAGCGCGAGGCGGCGATCGTTCTGCGGCAGGGGGAGAAGGGTACGAAAAGTCGAGTGATAGGCCAGCCGGCCGGTCATCACGTTGGCCAGTGACGAGAGGCGGCCGATCAATTGATGCTGCTGGAACACCATGGCCGTTTCGCGCCGGTGCCGGCGCAGCGCCTTGCGATTGGCGATGTCACCGGCGGACTCCGAAACGACCGTGCCCGTCGTCGGCTTCACCAAGCCGTTGATGGTCCGCAGCAGTGTGGACTTGCCGGCTCCCGAAGGACCGAGCAGCACAGTGAACCTCCCCGGCTGGAAGGCGATCGAGGTCGGCTGCAAGGCTTGCGTGCCTCCGGGGTAGGTCACGCTGACATTGTCCAGCTCGATCATTCGCAGCCTCCAAAGGATTAAAATTTCGAATTGAATTAGCTATTCAATTCGCGATCAAAATCGAATGTCTTGATGGTGCTGCGATGTAAGTGCCATGAAGCTTTCATGACGAAGCCGCTGTGCAGCGTACAGGCGGGCGGCACGGCGAAAAGGCATCTTGTCCGCCGAGCGGCCTCGGCGGATCGACAGGTCTATTTGTCTATCGGGAGCAGTCGGGCTTAGCCGACGTCGTACTGCACCAGCGTCTCGACCGGCATGTCGAGGCGCTCGCGGCCCTTGAGGAAGTTGAGCTCGATGATACAGGCGCCGCAGACCACCTCGCCGCCACGCTGGCGGATGAGGTCGGAGGCCGCGGCCATGGTGCCGCCGGTGGCCAGGAGATCGTCCATGATAGCGACGCGCTGGCCCGGCTGGATGGCATCCGTCTGGATCTCGATCTGGTCGGTGCCGTACTCGAGATCGTAGTTGTAGCGCGCCACCTCGCCCGGCAGCTTGCCGGCTTTGCGTACCATGGCAAAACCCAAGCCCATGTGAAGCGCCAAGGGGGCCGCAGTCAGGAAGCCCCGTGACTCGATGCCGACCAGGAGGTCGGGCTCGTAGCTGCGCACGGCAGTGGCGAGACGCTCCACCGTGGTGTGCCAGGCGACCGGATGTATCAGCAGCGTGGAAATGTCGTAGAAAAGAATGCCCGGCTTGGGGAAATCGGGAACGCTGCGAATGTGGTCTTTCAAGTCCATTGAGGCTTTCCTGGGAGCGGCTTGGCGAGAGACGTGTTGCGGGCAGATCTGCCTGACAAGGGCGCCAAGATAGTTGCGCCGCGCCCTTTTGCAATGCGGTCGACGCGGCCAGGACGAAGGCTCGGCGGGGGTCTGGCAAATTGAACGTCGCCTTGTGGGTATTCGCCAAGTGCGCAAGGATTGGGGTTGCTGTGCGGCGTGCGCGTCCGTCACGCGCTTGTCATCTGGCCATGCTGCTCACGGGGGTTATCTATAGTAGCCATGAGCATGAGAACTCAGGTCGCCAAGTGTCTCCCGGCCGAAGGCTTCGCCTTTTCGGGCCTGTCCCGGGAGCAGCTGCAGGTCATGAAAGCCGCCGCCGAGGAGGTGGTCACCGTCCATCGCGTGCTCGAGAAGACCAGCGACAATGTCGTCGGCGAGCTGCTGCGCGGGAGCGGCACCTTCTACGAGTGGGACCACTATCCCAAGGGCGACGTCTACGACTCCGAGACGCATGCGCAGTACTACTACCATGCCCATCCGCCCGAAGAGCGCTTCGAGGGCGAGCACGGGCACTTCCACACCTTCCTGCGCCCCAAGGGCATGCCGCTCGGCATGCGCCCGGCGCCGGTTCCCAAGGCCGAGCCACCGCTCGAGAGCGACAACGATGCCCTGTCGCACCTCATCGCCATCGCCATGGACGCCAAGGGATTTCCTATCCGCCTCTTCACGGTCAACCGTTGGGTGACCGGGGAGACCTGGTACGTGGCGCAAGATGTCATCCGCATGCTCGACTGCTTCGAGATCGGCCACGCGCGACCGTCCTGGCCGGCCAATCGCTGGATGACGGCCATGCTGCGGCTCTTCCGCCCGCAAATCGAGCAGCTCATTCGGGAGCGCGATGCCTGCGTCGCCGACTGG
Source organism: Rhodovibrionaceae bacterium (assembly GCA_028282405.1). Taxonomy (GTDB): domain Bacteria; phylum Pseudomonadota; class Alphaproteobacteria; order Kiloniellales; family DSM-21159; genus JANQMX01. The sequence goes on along the minus strand of JANQIA010000324.1, from coordinate 3,731 downwards.
CAGCGCGAGCACGCGCCTAAGGACGTTTACGAGGACCGCAAGCTGGAAGTGACCTCCTACGTCGACATCAACGTGGAGCGTCAAGCGGAGCAGGTCGCCAAAGCGCTGGCGGGCTAGACGGTGTCCTTAGCACAAGCCGTTTGAACAGCGAGGCTCCGCTTTTATGAAGCCTTCGCCTCTGGGCGTAGCCGGCGCAGCAGGAAGCGAATGACTGGAAAGAGGATCAGCAGGATCGCGATGATCATGATCGGCCCGGAGATCGGCCGGGTGAAGAAGATGCTGATGTCTCCGTCCGAGAACAGCAGCGACTGCCTCAGCTTCGGTTCGGCGATGGGGCCGAGCACGATGGCCAGGACCGCGGGCGCGACCGGATAGTCCAGCTTGCGCAGGAAGTAGGCGCCGATGCCGAAGAAGACCATCAGCCAGACATCGAACATGTTCTGATAGGCGGCGTAGGTGCCGACGACCGAGAGCACGAAGATGAGCGATGCCAGGATGTTGAAGGGCATGCGCAGCATCCAGATGAAGACCGGGATGAAGGCCAGGTTCACCACCACCGCAACGAAGTTGGAGATGTAGAAGGACCCGATCAGCGGCCAAACGAAGTCGGGCTGCTCGGAAAACAGCAGTGGGCCCGGCTGCAAGCCCCAGATCACCATGCCGGCAAGCAGCACTGCCGTGGTCGGCGAGCCGGGTATGCCCAAGGTCATCATCGGCAGCATGGCACCGGTCGAGGCCGAGTTGTTGGCCGATTCGGGCGCTGCGACGCCGTCGGCATTGCCCTTGCCGAAGGACTTCGGATCCTTCGCCGTCATCTTGGCGACGCCGTAGGACATCAGCGAAGCGGGCGTAGCGCCAGCGGCCGGCAGGATGCCGACAAAGAAACCGAGCGTCGAGCCGATGGTCGTGCCGCGCCAGGTTTCTCCAAAGCGCTTGACGCCGTCGAGGATGCGGCTGGTCGAGATGGTGACCTTGGACATCTTGTCCTCGGAGCGGCTGGCATTGATCGTCCAGAGCATCTCGCCGATGCCGTAGATGCCGATGGCGAGAACCAGGAAGCGGATGCCGTGGCTGAAGCCGGTGATGTCGAAGAAGACCAGCCTCGGCTCGCCGGAGACGATGTCGAAGCCGACCGTCGCCAGCACTAGGCCGAAACAGATGGAGAAGATCGTTTTGGGCACGTCTTCTCCGCCAAGGCCGATGAAGGTGGCGAAGGCCAGCAGCATGAGAGCGAAGATTTCAGGATCGCCGAACTCGAGCGCGACGGTTGCAAGCGGCGGGGCGAAAAGGGTGAAGAGGATGGTGGAGATCGTGCCGCCGACGAAGGACGCCAGGGCAGCGATCACCAGCGCGCGGTCGGCATGCCCGCGGAGGGCGAGGGGGCGCCCGTCGAAGGTTGTGGCGACTGCCGTCGAGGCGCCGGGGATACCCAATGTGATGGAGGAGATCGCACCACCGTACATGGCGCCGTAGTAGACAGCGGCGAGAAAGATCATCGGCGAGGTCGCCGTGCCCGTCATCTGCTGGATGACGAAGGTGAAGGGCAACAGAATCGCTACCCCGTTGACCGACCCCAGTCCGGGCATGGCGCCAACGAAGAGGCCGACGACGACGCCGACGAAGGCGAGACCCAGATTCACCGGTTGCAGAGCAACCCAGAACCCATCGATCAGTGCGGCCAGAATTTCCATGCTGCGTTACGGAACGGCGTTACAGGAAGATATCGTAGAGTGGCACGAAAGCAGGCTCGAGGTAGCCCTTCGGCAGGACAATGCGCATGGCCACGTCGAAGAAGAAGAACGCCACTACGGGCACGGCTGTCGATATGGCCAAAGTCGTCCCGATCGAGTGCCGCCCAATCAGTCGAATGTAGTAGAGCAGGAAGACGAAGATCGCACCGTAGTAGCCGATGAACTCGATCAGCAGCAGGAACCCGAGCAGCCCACCGCAGACGAAGACCAGTGAGCGCACTTCGTAGTCGCTTAGGTAACGCTCCCTGGAGCGCGACTGGGGCGAGGTCTTGCGGTACCAGTTCCAGCCTATCCAGATACAGCAGCCGAGCATGACCGCCGACAGCCAGAACGGCCAAAAGCCGCTGCCCGGCCCTTCGTCTTGAATGAACCAGATGTTGTCGAAGCGGGCCGCATCCGGATTCCATGCCGGCGGCTCGCCGCTTTTCCACATGAAGTAGATCGAGAGGAGGCCAAGAATGACGGCCGTGACGATCTCGGCTCTGCGCATGCCCGGCACTCCCCGCGACACTACCTACCCAGAAAGGCGCTGCCCGGTCTTAAGCCGCTGTTGGGCGGCCCGACCGGGCGCTTTGTTGCTTGGTTAGTTGATCGCCCCAGATGCCTTCAGAATGGCCTCGTGGCGGTCGCGCTGTGTTTGCCAGTAGGACTTGAGGTCGTCGCCTGCCATGAAGTCACCCATCAGCGACTTGTCTGACTTGTACTTCTGCCAAGTCGGCGTGGCATAGGCCTTCTGGAACAGATCGGTGTAGTAGGCCAGCGCCTCATCCGACATGCCCGGTGCGCCGACGACGGCTCGTTGCATGAAGTATGAGAAGTCGCCACCGACTTCCTTCAACGTCGGCACATCGGGGAACATGGGCAGGCGTTCGTCCGTGAAGGCGACCAACGGCACCACCTCACCGGCCTCGTAGAAGCCGAGTGCTTCCGAAGGATTGTTCACCGAAGAGGTGATCTGCTGGCCTGCCAACTGCTTGGCCACTTCACCGCCGCCCTTGTAGGGCACGTACTTGATTTCGAGACCGTAGTTCGAATTCAGGAAGTCGGTGATGATGTTGTCTTCGGAGTTCTTGCCGGTGCCGCCCATGACCCAGCCGCGGCCGCGTTCTTTGGCGGCAGCGAGGAACTCGTCGAAATTGCTGACGCCCTCGTCTTTGTGAACCCAAAGCAGGAACGTGTCTTCAGCCATTCGGCCGACCGGGGCGAAGGTCATGATGTCCACGTCCAGACCCGGCTGTCGCAGCGGCGTCGTGAAGAAAGAGTTCAGGGTGACCATAACGGTATGGTCGGGGTCTGCGGCTCCTTTCATGTGAACGAGGGCTTCGGCGCCTGAACCGCCGGGCTTGTTGATCGGTACCAGAGGCCGAGGCGAGAGGTTCTCTTGCTCGACGATGGACTGCATAAGACGCGCCATCTTGTCGGCGCCGCCGCCTTTGCCGGCCATGATCACGAACTCGACCGGTTTGGTCGGCTCAAAGGCTTGCGCGGGCTCAAAACCCGCCGCAGCCATTGTCGCTGCGGCGATGGCCGCACCGGCCAAGATCTTACGCTGGCTCGAATTCATCGGTTGCTCCCTCCTTCCAGTCTTTCCTGTCGCTCCGCCCGCCGTGACAAGTACCCGCTACTGAAGATTGTGGTATCAGGTATTCCTCGTTTCTCACACGAAGAGCTTAGTATCAGTACGGTCGATCTGCGGAGTCGGATTGGTATGATTTCTATGGCATTGCAATAAAATTTCGCATAAGGATGCCCAACGGCAATAGCTATTTCTCCTATGATCCTGAGAAGCAAGAATATTTGTCCTCATAGGATGTGGAAATTTTTTTTGTGACCTGGCCTTCGGGTGTTTGCGTAACCGCCCCGGTCCACCTTCAGCCCGAGTTGAAGTGTGGGCATTGCTTTCGCTTTCGCGGCAAACGGCCTACATGACTGTGGAATTGAGGGAGGAGCATCGCGCATGTCGACAGAGCCGATCGTGCA
>JANQIA010000292.1 GCA_028282405.1 Rhodovibrionaceae bacterium | reverse complement strand
CAAGCTGGAGATTCCGGCTGGGCAGGCGAATCCCTCGCCCCCGGTCGGTCCGGCGCTTGGCCAACGCGGCCTCAACATCATGGAGTTCTGCAAGGCCTTTAACGCGGCGACGCAGAACCTGGAAGCCGGGATGCCCATCCCGGTGGTGATCACCGCCTACAGCGACCGTTCCTTCTCTTTTGAGACGAAGACGCCGCCGGCGGCCTTCCTGCTGCGCAAGGCGGCGGGCATCAAGAAGGGCTCCGCCGTGCCGAACCGCGACAAGGTCGGCAAGGTGACCATGGATCAGGTACGTGAGATCGCCGAGACCAAGCTCCAGGATCTCAACGCCTACGACATCGACGCCGCGGCCCAGATCATCAAGGGCTCGGCGCGTTCCATGGGTATCGAGGTGGTGGAGTAAGGCCATGGCAAAGACTTCGAAGCGTCTGCGCGCCGTGCGCGAAGGTATGGACCCCAATGCGCAGGTCAGCCTGGAAGACGCGATCAAGCTGGTGAAAGAGCGGGCGACCGCCAAGTTCGACGAGACGGTGGAGATGGCCATCAACCTCGGCGTCGACCCCCGTCATGCCGACCAGAACGTGCGCGGCGTCGTCAGCTTGCCGAACGGTACCGGCAAAAGCGTCCGGGTCGCCGTCTTCGCCAAGGGCGACAAGGCTGAGGAGGCCAAGGCGGCCGGTGCCGACATCGTCGGTGCCGACGACCTGGCGCAGCAGATTCAGGACGGCAACTTCGATTTCGACCGGGTGATCGCCACGCCGGACATGATGCCGGTGGTCGGTCGCCTCGGTAAGGTCCTCGGCCCGCGCGGCCTGATGCCCAACCCCAAGCTGGGGACGGTGACGCCGGACGTCACCGGGGCGATCACGGCGGTGAAGGGCGGCCAGGTTGAGTTCCGCGCCGAGAAAGCGGGGATCGTGCATGCCGGCATCGGCAAGGCCAGCTTCGACGAAGGCAAGCTGGTCGAGAACGCACGGGCCTTTTTCGACGCCATCGTCAAGGCCAAGCCCAGCGGGGCGAAGGGCACCTACGTCAAGCGGGTGTCGCTCTCTTCGACCATGGGCGCGGGTGTGAAGATTGAGGTTGGCAGCCTGTCGGCTGCCGCCTGAGTGAATGCGTTCGGGGGTGGGCCCTGCGGTCCGTTCCCGGCGTATCGGAGGCAGATGCGCAACTGCGCGTATCCGCCTCTTCCTGTCCGAGACTGCAGGTGTTCCGGCTTGACCGGGGCTTAAGTCCACCAGGGGCCTGCATAGACGGGGGCAATGGGTTTCTTCCGAGCTCTTCCGGCCCTGTCCGGAAGAGGGGAGAGGCTTGAGCTTCCAGGACAGGCGAACCGGCTCCACCGGTCGTCATGCCGGAGGGGCCATCGTGCAACGGGGCAGCCGCTCGTTTTGCGGCTGTCCGATTGGAGCGGAGATACCGTGGACCGAGCACAAAAGGAAGCAGTGGTCGCCGATCTCAACGCCAGGTTCGCCGATGCCGCTATTTTGGTCGTTACGCAGCAAAGCGGAATGACCGTATCGGAATCGTCGGCCCTGCGTGAGCAGGTACGCGATGCAGGTGCATCGCATCAGGTGTCCAAGAACCGGCTCGTGAAGCGCGCTCTGGAAGGCACGAAGTTCGCGGCGTTGTCAGAGCTGATGACCGGTCCGACGTCTGTCACGATGTCGACCGATCCGGTGGCGGCAGCAAAGGTCTGCGTCGAGTTCGCGAAGAAGAACGAGAAGCTGACCATCGTCGGTGCGGCGTTTGGCGAGCAGATGCTCGACCCCGAGGGGGTCAAGGCATTGGCCAGCCTGCCGTCGCTCGATGAGCTGCGGGGCAAGATCGTGGGACTGTTGCAGGCGCCGGCGGGCAAGATCGCCAGCGTGCTGCAGGCACCCGGCGGTCAGCTTGCCCGGGTCATCGCAGCCTACGGCGCCAAGGACGAAGCGGCCTAGCGGGGCGCCCTAGCGGGTCCTCTTTTTTTGAGAAGCTCAAGCCTAAAGGGATTGAAAAATGGCTGATCTAGACAAACTTGTCGAAGAACTTTCCAAACTAACGGTCCTCGAGGCCGCCGAGCTCTCCAAGCGTCTTGAAGACGAGTGGGGTGTTTCGGCTGCCGCGCCTGTGGCTGTTGCAGCAGTCGGCGGAGCCGCCGGCGGCGACGCAGCTCCGGTCGAGGAGAAGACGGAGTTCGATGTGATCTTGGCCTCCGTCGGAGACAAGAAAATCAACGTTATTAAGGAAGTCCGCGCCATCACCGGCCTTGGCCTCAAGGAAGCCAAGGACCTTGTCGAGGGTGCGCCGAAGCCTGTCAAGGAAGGCGCAAGCAAGGACGAGGCTGAGGAGATCAAAGGCAAGCTCGAGGGCGTCGGTGCGACGGTCGAGCTCAAGTAGTGCGCGTATTCTGATCGCGACGAAGCCGGCCGGGGCGGGGAACCGCAACGGCCGGCCCGTCGTGCTTTTGTTACTTTTTTAAGACCGAGGCGGCCGCATACCGGGCCGCCGCCGTGCAGAGAATGGGGGGTGGCTGCCTGAAGGCGCCGCTCCGGCGAAGGAAACGAGGAATTCAGATGGCGCGATCGTTCACTGGCCGCAAGCGTGTCCGCAAGTCTTTCGGGCGCATTGCCGAGGTCATTCAAATGCCCAACCTGATCGAGGTCCAGAAGAAGTCCTACGATCAGTTTCTGCAGCTGGGTATCAAGCAAACCGATCGCACCGACACCGGCTTGCAGGAAGTCCTGAAGTCCGTGTTTCCGATCAAGGACTTCTCGGAGCGGGCCGAGCTGCAGTTCGTGACCTTCGAGCTGGAAGAGCCGAAGTACGACGTCGAGGAGTGCCAGCAGCGCGGCATCACCTTCGCAGCGCCCTTGAAGGTCACCTTGCGCCTGGTGGTCTGGGACGTGGACGAGGAGACCGGCTCCCGCTCCATTCGCGACATCAAGGAGCAGGACGTCTACATGGGCGACATGCCCCTGATGACGAACAACGGCACCTTCGTCATCAACGGCACCGAGCGGGTCATCGTTTCGCAGATGCATCGCTCGCCGGGCGTCTTCTTCGACCACGACAAGGGCAAGACCCACTCCTCCGGCAAGTACCTCTTCGCCGCCCGCGTCATTCCCTATCGCGGCTCCTGGCTCGACTTCGAGTCCGATGCCAAGGACCACGTCTATGTCCGCATCGACCGCCGCCGCAAGCTGCCGGTGACGACCCTGCTCTACGCGCTCGACAGCGCCAAGACGGCTGCACTTCGCGCCGAGCGCAAGGCGGAAGGCCGTGCCTTGGAGCCGCACGAGGCGGTCGGCATGAGCAAGGACGAGATCCTGGCCGATTTCTACGACACGGTGTCCTACAAGAAGAGCAAGAAGGGCTGGCGCACGGCCTTCGACGCCGAGCGTCTGAAGGGCCAGAAGCTGATGGCCGACCTGATCGACGCCAAGACCTCGGAGGTCGTGGCCGAGACCGGACAGAAGCTGACCCCGCGGTTGATTCGCAAGCTGACCGAGGCCGGGCTCAAAGAGATGCTGCTGCAGGACGAAGAGCTCTATGGCTCCTATCTTGCGGAGGACATCATCGACGAGGAAACCGGCCTGGTGATCGCCGAGGCCGGCGCCGAGCTCGACGAGGAGCTGATGGAGAAGCTCAGCGAGCTGGGCACCAAGACCCTCTCCCTGCTGGCCATCGATCATCTCAACGTCGGCGCTTACATCCGCAACACCCTGGCGGTCGATAAGAATCAGACGCGTGAAGAGGCGCTGGTAGACATCTACCGGGTCATGCGCCCGGGCGAGCCGCCGACCATGGAGTCGGCCGACGCGCTGTTCCACAGCCTCTTCTTCGAGGCCGAGCGCTACGACCTCTCTGCCGTGGGCCGCGTGAAGATGAACTCGCGCCTCGGCTTCGAGACCGACGATCAGCTTCGCGTCCTGCGCAAGGAAGACATCATCGCCATCCTCAAGATCCTGGTGGGTCTGAAGGACGGCCGCGGCGAGGTCGACGACATCGACCACCTGGGCAACCGCCGGGTGCGCTCGGTCGGCGAGCTGATGGAGAACCAGTACCGCATCGGCCTCCTGCGCATGGAGCGTGCGATCAAGGAGCGCATGAGCTCGGTCGAGATCGACAGCGTCATGCCGCACGACCTGATCAACGCCAAGCCGGCGGCGGCCGCGGTGCGGGAGTTCTTCGGCTCCTCGCAGCTTTCCCAGTTCATGGACCAGACCAATCCGCTGTCGGAGATCACCCACAAGCGGCGCCTTTCGGCCCTCGGCCCGGGCGGCCTGACCCGCGAGCGGGCCGGCTTCGAGGTGCGCGACGTGCACCCGACCCACTACGGCCGCATCTGCCCGATCGAGACGCCGGAAGGCCCGAACATCGGCTTGATCAACTCGCTGGCGACCTACGCCCGGGTGAACCAGTACGGCTTCATCGAGAGCCCTTACCGGAAAGTCGATAACGGCAAGGTCAGCGAGGAGGTACACTACCTCTCCGCCATGGAGGAGGGGCGCTACACCATCGCCCAGGCCAACGCGCCGCTCGACAAGAACCGCAAGTTCACCGAGGACCTGGTCTCCTGCCGCCGCGGCTCGGACTACATCATCGCCCGCGCCAGCGAGATCGACTACATCGACGTCTCGCCGAAGCAGCTCGTCTCCGTGGCCGCCGCGCTGATTCCCTTCCTGGAGAACGACGACGCCAACCGGGCGCTGATGGGCTCCAACATGCAGCGTCAGGCCGTGCCGCTCATCCAGACCGATGCACCGGTCGTCGGCACCGGCATGGAAGGCACGGTGGCGCGCGACTCCGGCGTGGCCATCGCAGCGCGCCGCAGCGGCGTTATCGACCAGGTCGACGCGACCCGCATCGTGGTGCGTGCCACCGACGAGCAGGACGGCAGCGAGGCCGGCGTCGAC
>JANQIA010000239.1 GCA_028282405.1 Rhodovibrionaceae bacterium | reverse complement strand
GTATCGGTACCCTGCTCGAACGGGAACATGTTAAAAGGCTCGATCTCCCAGAAATTATCCGGGCACGTCAGATCGACCCAATCTTCGATAAGTGCCATTTCATCCTCCGTTAGACTGTCGAGTGACCGTACAAAGGGTTGTCGACATCGTTACCAACAGAGGGAGTGACCGGATCGAGATCGTGCGATGACGCCAAGTTCCAAGCTCTCCCCAAAAGTCGTACCCGTCAGTAGGGCAGACATACCCCAAGACATCCCCTTGTCCGCCTTACCCTAGGAATCGCGTAGTTCTGGGTCTGCCCCCATTTGGGGGTATTCGACGCAATTAATTCGGATTTTTTTCAAATGGTTAACAAGCTGCGCCCGCTATTCGGCCGAATACATGGTTAACGCGGCCGAGGTCATGGCATTGACTGCCGCGCGAGGCGCGCGCGGGGCCTTCGCCCGGCGCCGTTCTCGCAAAGCAAAAGGCGCCGCGGAGAGCGGCGCCTTTGGAGGCCTGGCCTTGGAGGAAGGAGCTTAGCCGGCGGCTGCCGTCATCGGCATGTCGGCGGTTTCCTCCACCGGGTCGCGCAACACGTATCCGCGGCCCCAGACGGTCTCGATATAGCTCTGACCGCCGGTCGCCGACGCAAGCTTCTTACGCAGCTTGCAGACGAAGACGTCGATGATCTTCAGCTCCGGCTCGTCGATGCCGCCGTAGAGATGGTTGAGGAACATCTCCTTGGTCAGGGTCGTGCCCTTGCGCAGGGAGAGCAGCTCGAGAATGCCGTACTCCTTGCCGGTGAGATGGATCGGTTGGGAGTCGACCTCCACCGTGCGGGCGTCGAGGTTGACGGTGAGCTTGCCGGTGCGAATGACCGAGTCCGAATGGCCTTTGGCGCGCCGCACGATGGCTTGAATGCGGGCGATCAGCTCGCGCTTGTCGAAGGGCTTGGTCAGATAGTCGTCGGCGCCGAAGCCGAGGCCCTTGATCTTCTCGTCCAGTCCGGTGAGGCCGGAGAGGATGAGGATAGGGGTCTTCACCCGGGCGGCGCGCAGGCGGCGCAGCACCTCGTAGCCGTCGATGTCCGGCAGCATCAAATCGAGAACGATGATATCGTAATCGTAGAGCTTGCCGATCTCGAGGCCGTCTTCACCCATATCGGTGGTATCGCAAATATAGCTCTCAGACCGCAGCATCATCTCGATGCTTTGAGCCGTGGCGGCATCGTCTTCAACAAGCAGAACGCGCATGGCGGAGTCCCCTGGCCAGAAGTTTGTTCGTGTCGCTATTAACCATTTTCGTGCTCAGTCATTAAGAAAGGCTTACCGGATGCCCGCGCCGGGGCAAGTTTTACCGTCAATTAAAGTGATCGCGAGAGACTGCCTATCAATGTCGGCATCGGTCTTGGTGGATACGAGGAAGGTTAATGGCGTCAGCAGTCGCCGGTATTATCAAGGAAATTGAAGAGCTTGCGGAGTATCGTCGATACGGGCGCGTAAGTGGGATCCTCGGCATGACGGTCGAGGTCGCCGGCTTGCAGGAGGCGCTGTCAATCGGCGATTGGTGCCATCTGGAAAGTCGCAGCGGCGCGCGAATCGTGGCCGAGGCGATCGGCTTCCGCGGCGGCAAGGCGCTGCTCCAGCCTTTCGGCGCGCTGGACGGTATCGGTCTCGGCAGCAAGGTCGAGATGGCCCGGGCTGAGCCGGCCGTCCGACCCTCCCAGGGCTGGCTCGGCCGCATCGTGAATGCCTTAGGCGAACCCCTTGACGGAAAAGGACCTTTGCCGAAGGGCACCGAGCGCTGCCGCTTGCGTCAGCCGGCACCGCCGGCCCATGCCAGGCAGCGGGTGGGAGAGAAGCTCGACCTCGGCGTGCGCGCCATCAACGCCTTCCTGACCTGCTGCCGCGGGCAGCGCATGGGCATCTTCGCCGGCTCGGGCGTGGGCAAGTCCGTCCTGCTCTCCATGCTGGCGCGCTACACAAGCGCTCAGGTCAACGTTGTGGGTCTGATCGGCGAGCGTGGCCGTGAGGTCCAGGAGTGGATTACCGATGAGCTCGGCCCGGAAGGCTTGGCCCATTCCGTGGTCGTGGTCGCCACCTCCGACGAGCCGCCGCTGATGCGCCGCCAGGCGGCGCTTCTGACCCTGACTTTGGCCGAATACTTCCGCGACCAGGGCAGCGATGTCCTCTGCCTGATGGACTCGGTGACCCGCTATGCCATGGCCTTGCGGGAGATCGGCCTCTCCGCCGGTGAGCCGCCGGCGGCCAAGGGCTACACGCCCTCCGTCTTCTCGGAGCTGCCGAAGCTCTTGGAGCGGGCCGGGCCTGGGGTCCAGGGCAGCGGCACGGTCACCGGCCTCTTCACGGTCCTGGTGGAAGGCGACGACCAGAACGAGCCTATCGCCGATGCGGTGCGCGGCATCCTGGATGGGCATATCGTGCTGGATCGCCGCATCGCCGAGCGCGGACGCTATCCGGCGATCGACATCCTGAAGAGCGTCTCGCGAACCCTGCCGGGCTGTAACGAGGACTGGCAGAACGGCCTTCTGGTTCGCGGCAGAGAGCTGCTCTCGACCTACGAGAACATGGCCGAGCTCATTCGCATCGGCGCCTACAAGGCCGGCAGCGACGGCAAGGTGGACGAGGCCATTCACTACAATGTCGGGCTCGAGGCCTTCCTGAGCCAGGACAAGGCCGAGCAAAGCTCGCTGATCGACAGCTACGGCCAGCTCGCGACGCTGCTCAACATGCCTGCCGGGGAGACGGCCGATGCGCCGGCGTCCGGAAGTTAGACGGAGGCGCTCGTGAGCGCGCTCGCACGCCTGGTGCAGATCCACCGCTGGGACCTGGAACAGCGGCGCAAGCGGCTCGCCGAGCTGGAGCAGCTTGCCGCCAAGACCCGCCGGCAGATTGCCGAGGTCGACGAGCAGATCGAGGAAGAGAAGGAGCACGCGGCGCGCTCGCCCGAGGGCTCGTGGCTCTTTGCGTCGTTCCTGAACGTGGCGCTGACCCGCCGCAAGCGGGCCGAAGCGCGCTTGGCGTCGCTGGATGCCGCCATGGCCAAGGCCCGTGCCGAAGTTCAGCAGTCTTTCGGGGAGCTGAAGAAGTTCGAGGTGGCGAGCGAACAGCAGGAAGAGCGCCGCGCCGAGGAAGACAAGCGCCGGCAGCAGATCGAGTTCGATGAGCTTGGTCTGACCACGCACCGGCGCCGCGCCGGAGGCGAGGAGCCGCTTTCCTGAAACCTGCGATGTCTCAGGCGGTTGCCTGAACCGGTGGCGGACGGCCACCCGGCAGCGGCATGCTGCGCCAGTCCGGACCGTCGTCGAAGAGGATTTGGCCTCTCAGACCGGCAGCCTCGATGGCCAGCTCGTAGATCTGCCGCAGGTCCTGCTGCACCGGGGCGGTGAGGCTGCGCCGGCTGCGCACGGCGAGATCGAAGCGCTTGCCGTGGACCAGTCCGTCCATCTGAAACAGGCCGTAACGCGCCAGGTCGAGCTCGACCACAAACCGCGTCGTGTGTCCGTCCTCGTCGTTGCCCCCGGCCTGGTCCTCCGCATCGCGGCGATAGAAGCGCAGCGCATGCAGATGCTCGTCCTGCAGGAAGGGCGCCAGGCCGAGGCGCCACTCGCCGCGATCGTCCGCCACCGTTTGCGCGGCGAGGCGCTGCTCGTCCTCGACCTGACCGGCAAGCTCGCCGCGGCTCGCGCGCTGCAACCCGGCGACCAACGCCGCACTTTGCCAGGGCTGAGGGTCGCCGGACGCGAGGCTGACGAGGAGGCGCAGGAGCGGCAGGTCCCGGGCCTTGCCGGCGGAGGACTGCGCAGGGTGGAAAGCCAGCAGTTGACGGCTCTCCGCCGACAGCATCTGCGCCGTCTCGTCGAGGCTGCTCCAGGGGAGGCCCGGCAGGAAAGCCGGCGTCGCGCGTGTGGCGTAGCTCGGCACGTCCTTGCTCTGCGGCGTCAATTGAACCGTGAGCTGGAGTTGATCGCCTGGCTTCAGCGGCAAGGGCGCGCTTGTCTCGATGCGACCGAGCGGGGTTTGCAGAAGCGTCGTCTGGCCGCTCGGCGCGCGCACGACCTGCCCCGTGACGGTCTGCGCTTCGCCGCCCAGCAGTGCGGGGAGGCTGGCGGCAGGGGCCGGCCCGGCGGGCGGGGCCGCAGCCACCACCCGGAGGGTGACGGCGAGCGCCTCGGCGCCCGCGTTCTGCACCGCGCCGGGCGGCGCAAGCAGGCGCGCCGCGATGCCTTGGGAGCGGGTGACCGTGTCGGCGATGTCGAGATGCGGGTGGGCCGCCGGGGCTTGTACGGGGCGCTGCAGAATGTCGAGATGAGCCCGCAGGGCCGGGTTGTGGGTGAAGATCTTGAGCGCAAGCTGGCTGCCATTGGGCAATTGCAGGCGGTCGGTCAGGCTGGTGGCCTGCATGAGGCCGGCTGCCGTGCGCAGGAGCAACTGGCCGGACTTGCTGGTGTCGAGCACCTCGGCATGAACGACGTGACCCAGCGGGAACCGGAGCACGGCCGGCGGCGGGTTGTCGATCTGAACCACCCGCGCGGCATGGCCCGTCACCTGCGTGCGCAGGGCTTCGACGGCTTTGAGGACCTCGGCAACCTTCGGGGGGGCGACCTCGGCCATGGCTCGGACTCCTTCTTCCGGTCCTCCTATGCCTCCGGCCCGCGGGCCAGGAGGCGTTCGGCGATCTCCTCGATGTCGCGCGCCGCGTCACAATTGGGGAAGCGCGTCAAAAGCGGTGTCTGCGAGCGGATGGCCTCGCGCACATGCGCATCGCGCCGCACGATGCCGGCCAGGCCTGGACGGAACTTCAGGAAGGTCTCGCAAGCACGCAGCAGCGTGCGATAGGTCATTTCTCCGTCGCGCCGGGAGGCCGCCATGTTGACGATGATGCGGAACTCTCCGGGAACACCGGCAGCGTGACAGAGCTTCATCAGCGCGTAGGAGTCGGTGAGCGACGTCGGCTCGTCGCTGGTGACGATGAGCTTGAGCGGCGCGGCCTGGCTGAGGAGCTGGACGGAGCGTTCGACGCCCGCGCCGAGATCGAGCAGCATCATCTCGTAAGAGGGCGCAACGTCCCGCAAGCCGTCGATCAGACGGTGGAGCTGCGCGGCTGAGAGGGAGGAGAGGGCGCCGGAGCCGGACTCGCCGGCGAGAATGTCGAATCCGCCCTCGGTGTAGCGGCTCACCGCCTGCGCCATGCTGTGCTTCTCGCTCAAAACGCCAGCGAGGTTCCGCTCCAACGCGAGACCGAGCTGGATATCGATGTTGGCGAGACCGAGGTCGCCATCGAACAGCAGGCAGTTTCGATCACGCTTGGCAAGCGCATGGCAGAGCGCAATGGCCAGGCAGGTCTTACCGACACCGCCTTTGCCCGACGCGATGGCAATCGCGTTTTCGATGGCGGGAGGCTTTGCCGCTTGGGGGGCCTTGGGCTGCGGAGTCATCGTGGCTTTGGCTCTTCTTTGCGCAGGAATTGAAAGGGGGTCGGCGCGCGGGAGATCAGGGCGCCGGCGAGGCTGCGGGCCGAGAGGCCGCTGAGGCCGTTGCCGACCATTGGCGAGACGCCGCCCGCCGACAGAGCCAACTCGGCCGCGAAGGCGGCGCTGAGGACTCCGCCGAGGCGGCGGCTGGCATCCATTCGGGTGGCGATCAGGCGATTGGCGCCCAGCTCGGCGAAGACCAGGGCGGTTTCGGCGGATTCCACCGGGTCGCCGCCCGCGGGCAGCACCAGGATCGGCCGTACCCCGATAGCCGCGACGATCTCGGCACAGCGCAGGATCTCTTGCTGAGAGAAGGGGTTGGTGCCGACCGTGTCGATCAGGAGCAGGGAGTCGGCCGCCGTTTCTCGCAGGTCGGCCAGGTGCTTCGGCTCTGCGACGCAGTCCAACGGCGTTTCGAGCACCGCGGCAAAAGCCGCGATCTGCTCCTGTGCGCCGGCACTTTCGAAGTCCAGGGTGGCGATACGGGTCGGCACCCCGCGGAGCTTGGCCATGGCGCAGAGCTTGGCGACAGTCGCCGTCTTACCGGCCCCGCTCGGCCCGACGAGCAGGAGGGCCTGGCCGGCCGACAGACGGCCGGGGCGGGTGATGTCATGGAAGCTCATGAGCTGATCCAGGGCCTTGGTCAGCAGCGCCCGCTTGTCGGCCGGAGGAAAGCTCCCCACGGCATTGAGCAGACGCTGAGACAGGCCCGGCGGAATCCGGTGATGCTCCAGGGCATCGGCGATCTCGTCGTGCTCGTCAGGCTCGGGCTCCGGTGCGGGCGCGGTCACGGGCGCCGCTGCCGGCGCCGGCTCGGTGGCATCGATGGCGGCGGTCACGGTGAAGCCACCGCTATCGTGCTCCTGCGTCGAGAGGATGGCCGCATCTTGTCCGAAATGGTCGCGGACCTGATCGAGCGCCTGGGTCAGGCTGGCGGCGTGGAAGGTCTTGAGCCGCATGATCTAGATCTGCCCCAGCGTGCGGATGCGCGCCTTCGGGTGAATCTCGTTCTGCGAGAGCACCGGCGTCGAGGGACGGAAGCGCTCGATGATCGAGCGGACGTAGGGCCGGACGGCCGGCGAGGTCAGCAACGCGGCATTGGCGCCGGTCATGGCATGGCGGTCGAAGGTCTCGCGGACCGCGGAGATGAAGCCCTGCAGCTTGGAGGGGGGCAGGGCGAGCTGCTTGTCTTCGCCGTCGCCGATCAGGGCCTCGGCGAAGTTCCGCTCCCATTCGGGCGACAGCGCCACGAGCTGCATGACGCCGCTGTCGTCGCAGTGACCGTTGGAGATCTGACGCGCCAGGCGGGCCCGGACATGCTCGGTGATGGCGGTGACGTTGCGCGAGAAGCCGCAGGCTTCGGAGATGCCTTCCAGGACCGTCGGCAGGTCGCGGATGGAGATGCGCTCCGCCAGGAGGTTCTGCAGAACGCGTTGAATGCCGCCGACTGAAATCTGGTTGGGCACCAGGTCGGCGACGAGCTTCTGCTGATCGCTGTCCAACTCGTCCAGCAGCTTCTGCGTCTCGGCGAAGGAGAGCAGCTCGGCCATGTTCTCCTTCACCACCTCGGTCAGATGGGTGGTGATGACGGTCGGCGGGTCGACCACGGTGTAACCGCGGAACAGCGCTTCCTCGCGCAGGTTGGCATCGACCCACTTGGCCGGGAGCTGGAAGGCGGGCTCGGTGGTGTCCTCGCCCGGCAAGCCGATCTTGCCGCCCTGCGGGTCCATGGCCAGCAGCAGCCCCGGGCGCAGCTCGCCCTGGCCGGCCTCGATCTCCTTGACCCGGAGCACGTAGGCGTTGGCGGCGAGCTGCAGATTGTCCTGAATGCGGACCGAGGGCAGCACGAAGCCCATCTCCTGCGCCAACTGGCGGCGCAGCGCCTTGATCTGCTCGGTGACCCGGCGGCCGCTCTCCTCATTCAGCAGCGGCAGGAGGCCGTAGCCGAGCTCCAGGCGGATGAGGTCCATCTGCAAGGAGGTGGCAATCGGCTCCTCCGGCGGGGCCGCTTCCGCCGCCTCTGTGGTGTCGTGCTCGATCTCGGCGGCCGCTTGCCGTTTGCTTCCCATGTAGGCGAGGCCGCCGGTGATGCTGGCCAGCAGCACGAAGGGCAGGAAGGGGATGCCGGGCAGCAGCGCCAGGAACACGGTCAGCACGGACGTCAGGCCCAGGGCTCTCGGGTAGCCGCCGAGTTGCCCGAAGAAGGCCTTGTCGGCCGAGCCGATGGCGCCGCTCTTGGTCACCAGCAGGCCCGCGGCGGTCGAAACGATCAGCGCCGGGATCTGGCTGACCAGGCCGTCGCCTACGGTCAGCAGGGTATAGGTCTCGGCGGCGTCGCCGAAGGTGAGGCCCATCTGGGCGACGCCGATGATCATCCCGCCGATGACATTGATGAAGGTGATCAGCAGGCCGGCGATGGCGTCTCCACGCACGAACTTCGCGGCACCGTCCATGGCGCCGTAGAAGTTGCTCTCGTCTTCCAGTTCCTTACGACGCTGGCGCGCCTGCCCCTCGTCGATCAGGCCGGCGGAGAGGTCGGCATCGATCGCCATCTGCTTGCCGGGCATGGCGTCCAGGCTGAAACGGGCGGAGACTTCGGCGATGCGCCCCGAGCCCTTAGTGATGACGATGAAGTTCACGATGATCAGGATCGAGAAGACGATGATCCCGATCACGAAGTTCCCCTGCATGACGAAGTTGCCGAAGGCCTGGATGACCTGTCCGGCGGCGTCGGTGCCCTCGTGCCCGTCGGCGAGGATGAGGCGGGTCGAGGCCAGATTGAGCGCCAGGCGCAGCATCGTCGCGATGAGCAGCACGGTGGGGAAGGAGGAGAAGTCGAGTGCCCGGTTGATGAAGAGCACGGTCATCAGGATGACGACCGAGAAGGTGATTGAGATCGCCAGCGAGATGTCGAGCAGCCAGCTCGGCAGCGGCAGGATAAGAACGACGAGAATGCACACGATGCCGAGCGCCAGGGCGATGTCGCCGCGCTTCAGCAAGTCGTTGCCGATGCCGGAAAGGGTCAGCCCGGCGAAGCGCTTGTTCGGCTCGGGCTGGGTCGTATCGGTCATTGCCTCTCGTCTCTAGACCGCGGGTCCTCAGGCAATCGGTGGCCGCTGCAGGCTCTCTCCGCCCGGCATGGGCACGGAAATGCCCTTCTCGCTGTAGGCCCTGAGCTTGTTGCGCAGGGTGCGGATCGAGATGCCCAGGATGTTCGCCGCGTGGGTTCGATTGCCCAGACAGTGCTGCAGGGTGTCGAGGATGAGGTCCTGCTCCACATCGGCGACCGTGCGGCCGATCTGGCTGCCGGAATTGGCGGCCGAGGCGCCGTTCTGCGGCGCCGCTGCCGCGGTTTGGGCCTGGGCCGTGTCCGGCGCGTGCGTGGCGCGGGTGCCGGTCAGCAGAATCTCGTCCGGGCCGACCAAGCCTTCGTTGGCCAGCAGCACGGCGCGGTGCATGGTGTTCTCGAGCTCGCGGACGTTGCCGCGCCAGTAATGCGCTTCCAGCATCTGGCGGGCTTCCGGCGAGACGTCGGGCAAGTCTACGCCGTTGGCTTCGGCGTACTTGCGGGCGAAATGCTCGGCCAGGATCGGAATGTCGCGCTTGCGTTCGCGCAGCGGCGGCAGCTCCAGATTGACCACGTTGAGCCGGAAGTAGAGATCTTCGCGGAAGCCGCCCTTGCGCACCTCGTCGTCCATGTCGCGGTTGGAGGTGGCGAGGAGGCGGACGTCGACCTTGATCGCCTGGGTGCCGCCGACCCGGTCGATCTCCCGTTCTTGAATGGCACGCAGCAGCTTGGCTTGCAGCCGGGGGTGCATCTCCGAGATCTCGTCGAGCAGCAGCGTGCCGCCACTGGCTTCCTCGAAGCGGCCGATGCGTCGCGCGATGGCGCCGGTGAAGGCGCCCTTCTCATGGCCGAAGAGCTCGCTTTCCAGGAGGTTTTCCGGAATGGCGGCGCAGTTGACCGCGATGAAGGGCTTGGCCGCGCGCTTGGAGTGGCGATGGATGAAGCGCGCCATCACCTCCTTGCCGGTGCCGGACTCGCCGGTGATCAGCACGCTGGCGTTGGAGCCGGAGATTTGCTCCGCCAGCCGCAGCACGCGGCTCATGGCCGGGTCGCGGAAGACGAAGGCGCTGGTCTCTTCCGTCACCGCCTGCAGCACAGCGGCGATCAGCTCTGGGTCCGGCGGCAGCGGAATGTACTCCTTGGCGCCGGCACGGATCGCTTGGGCGGCTTGCTCCGGGTCCGCGTGCACGCCGCAGCCGACCACCTGCACCGAGATGCGTTCCGAGTCGAGCTGCGCGATGAGCCGGGCTATGTCGAGAGCGACATCGACCATCAGGAGGTCGGCGCTCTGGCCGCTGCGCAGGGCGGTCATCGCGCCCTCGATGTCGTCGACGTGCGAGACCTTGGCGCCGCGGTCGAGTGCGATCTTGCCTGCCGTGGTGATATGGCCGTCTAGCGAACCGACGATGAGGAGACGCATTACACTATGCCTTTCTTGTCTAAGCTGTCCGGCGATCAGTCGAAATAGGACACGCGGTCTTTCGGAGAGAGGGTGGCGTTCAGCAGGATTTCCAGCCGCCGTGGGTTTTCCTTGCGGCTCATCGAAGCCGCGGCGATGGCGTAGATGCGGTTGACCGTCGCCTCTTCGGCGGCGTTGCGCTCGAGCTTGTTGGCGAGCGGGTTGAAGACCATGTTGGCCAACACCGCGCCATAGAAGGTGGTCAGAAGGGCGACCGCCATGGCTGGCCCGATGCTGGCCGGATCCTCGAGATTGCCGAGCATCTGGACCAGGCCGATCAGAGTACCGATCAGGCCCATGGCAGGGGCGACTTCGCCGGCGCGGCGGATGATTCCGGCCGACTTCATGTGACGGTCGGCGGTGGCCGAAATCTCCCGGGCCAGAAGATCCTCGATCTGGCTGCTCGGCAGCCCGTCGACCAGCAGGGTAACGGCGTGCTGCAGGAAGGGCTGCCCGCGCATCTGCTTGACCCGGCTTTCGAGCGCACCCCAGCCCTTGCTGCGCAAGAGCTGCGAGAGGTCGATCATCGCATAGGCCGTGTTTGCCGGGCGCTGCTGCTTGTAAAGCACCGTGCGGAGCATGACGCGCTGCGCGTTGATGATCTCGGGCGTGGTGTAGGAGACCGAGGTGACGAGGAAGGTGCCGCCGATCACGATCAGAAAGGCCGGCAAATCGGCAAAGGCGCCGATCGAGCCGCTGGCGGCCATGGCCAGGACGATGAGGGTGAAGGCACCGAGCGTCCCGCCGACCGTCGTATAGTCGATCGCAGGCTTGCCCGGCAGCGCGCGCGCCGGCGTCATTCTGCTCTGCTGTGCCTCGGCCTCGGCCATCGCTCTTGGGTTCCGCTGCCGTCTCGCCTAGTTCCGGTCGGCCTTGATGATCTCGGTCATGGTCACACCCAGGTGGTCATCGACGACGACGACCTCCCCACGGGCGACCAGGCGGTTGTTGACGTAGATATCGATCGCTTCGCCGACCTTGCGGTCGAGCTCGACGACCGCGCCGCGGCCGAGTTTCAAGAGCTGGCTCACCTGCATGGTGGAGCGGCCGAGCACCGCGGAAACCTGAACCGGAATGTCGTAGACGGCTTCCAGATCGCGCGCGCTGCTTGGCGGCTGATCTACTGCATCCGGCTCGCTTTCCATCTCGGCGATCTCGCCTTCGGTGTCTTCGAGCTCGGCCAGGTCAAGGTCGTTCCCATCGCTCATGCTGCTTCGTCCTGTCCATCGGGTGAGGGGGGTGAGGGGGGTGAAGGAGGTGAATCTGGCGCTTGCTCCGGCGTGTCGCCGTGTGCGCCGACTTCCAGAATGCGGCTTTCGATCTCGCTCCAGAGCTGCCGAGCGCAGCGTTCCATGCCGCCGTCGGCGAACTCGACGCGGACATCGCTGGGTCCGAGCTCCGGGTCGGCCAGAAGGACGACCTTGCCTTCGAAGCCGTGGCTGTGGGTGAGGCTGTCGAGGCGCTCCCGCATCGGGTCGAGAAGCGCATCCGGCAGCCTGAGCACGACGCGCGGCTCCTGGCGAAGCTGGGCCAGGCTG
>JANQIA010000528.1 GCA_028282405.1 Rhodovibrionaceae bacterium | reverse complement strand
GACCTATCTCGGCGTCGGCAACGCCTCAGGCCTCGGCCTGGTGCCCTTCGTGCTGCGCCATCCGGCCCGGGTCGATCACTGGGTCCGGCTGCGCGGGCGCGCCTACGCCGAGGCGAGAGCGCGCCGACCTGGGAGCGAGGAGTGTGCGGCCCTCTTGCGGCTGCTCGACCGCGCCATCGCCTACTACGACAGCGGCCAGCAGGTGAGAGGCGGCATCTTTCAAGCAAGCGAACACCTGGTCGCCGACCTCCAGCGTCTGCGTGGCGCCGCTGAAGCACAGCCTTTGGAGCAGCCCTGGGAGGCGCTCGCGGCTTGGGCCGAAGCCGAGGTCGACCGGGAAGCGCTCGAACTGCTGCACGCCCTGTTGCTTGAAGTCCACCCCGAGATCGCCGAGGCCCTGACGCCGGAGGTGCTGAGCGGAGTCGACAATCCGGCTGCGCCCCAGCCGGCGCAGCGGATCGAAGAACTGCAAGCGCTCTTGCGGGCGCGCTATGCCTGGGCGCTCGCCATCGACCTGTCGGCGCCGGAAGCCCGCCAGCACTTCTGGTATCTCTCTCGCGACAATCTCGAGCCCCGTCTCGGCGAGCGTGGGGTCGACCCAGGCGAAGCCTACGAAACCTATGTCGACGTGGTCGGCGACCTGCAGAGCCTCGATCAAGCGCTGAGTGCAATGGCGCCGCAAAAGACCGTCGCCCACCTGTTGCTGCGCCATCCCGCGCTGCGCCTGATCGTCGAGCGGGTGCAAACGACCCAGCACCTGGACTACGGGGAAGTACGCGCTTGCGTCACCCACCCCGATTTCGAACCCTGTCACCTCATCCGCTTCACCTTGACGCTCTACGGCATGGAGAAGTTGGATCCGCAGTCGCGCCTCTGGGTGCGCGGCACCTTCCTGCAGGGCGCGCCGCTGGCCGAGGACATCGCGGCCGGCGAGGAAGGCGACTGGATCTTTCCGATGCTCGCACCCGATGCCTGACGCTGCCGGCGCCATGACGGCGGAAGAGGTCGGCGCCTTTCACCGCTCTCTCACGGTGATCGATGCGCTGCAGTACTCCAACTGGGACCGTGGCCTGTTCGAGGAGTGGCGCACGGGCGGACTCACCGCCGTGCACGTCACCATCACCTACTGGGAGAATGCGCGGGACACCCTGACCAACATCGGTCGCTGGCGACGGCATTTCGAACGGCATGGCGATCTTATCATCCCCTGCCGCAACGCCAGCGATATCGAGCGGGCAAAGGCCGAGGGCAAGACGGCGGTTCTGCTCGGCGCGCAGAACTGCTCACCCATCGATGACGAGCTTGCCCTGGTCGCGCTGATGCGGGAGCTCGGCCTCCTGATCATGCAGCTCACTTACAACAACCAGAGCCTGATCGGCGCCGGCTGCTACGAAGAGAGCGACCCCGGCATCTCGCGCTTCGGCAAGCAGGTCATCCGGGAAATGAACCGGGTCGGGATGATCGTCGACCTCTCGCACAGCGCAGAGCGCACCAGCCTGGAAGCCATCGAGCTGTCCCAGCGCCCGGTTGCCATCACCCACGCCAATCCCGCCGCGTGGCATCCGGCCCTGCGCAACAAGTCGCCCGAGCTTCTGAAAGCCCTGGCCGAGAGCGGCGGCATGCTCGGCTTCTCGCTCTACCCCCTGCACCTCAAGGGCAGCAGCGACTGCACCCTGACCGACTTCTGCGACATGGCCGCCCGCGCAGCCGACGTCATGGGAGTGGAGCACATCGGCCTCGGCTCGGACATGTGCCGCAACTGGGGCTACGAGACCTTGGAGTGGATGCGCTCCGGCCGCTGGACCTTCGAGCCGGA
>JANQIA010000168.1 GCA_028282405.1 Rhodovibrionaceae bacterium | reverse complement strand
CGGCGAGGTGCTCTACGGCAACATCGGCAGCCGCGACCGCCTGGACTTCACCGTGATCGGGCCTTCGGTCAACGAGCTGAGCCGCATGGAAGCGCTGGCACGCAACCTCGACCAGCGCGTCATCCTCTCCACCGCCTTCGCCAATGCGGCCCGCGGCGAGCCGCAGCCCCGGGTCCTGCCCGCCCTGGTCTCGCTCGGGCGTTATGCCCTGCGCGGTGTGCAAACTCCGCAAGAGCTCTACACCTTGGCGCCCGACGACTAGAACGCCCCCGACTGCCTGAAACCACCTTCATTGCTGTTCGAAGTTCCCTCAAGATGTCATCCCCGGGTGAGCCGCCTTGGCGGCGAGTTCCGGGGATCCACGGCAGACGTCCGCGCAGGCTGAAGAGTGGATGCTCGGAACTCGGCCCCCTTGAACTATCGGGGCCTGACGGCCCAGTGAGCCTCGCCCAAGCATGACGAACTTTGGTATGGCGACGGCGCTGCAGACCATCACCAGCAGAATTGCTTCCATCTAGCCGGATAAGGCTCGAAGGCCGCCGCCTCAGGCTTCGGCCAGCAGGCTGCCTTGGTCGGAGTCCCTGTCGCCGGTCCTCGCGCTGGGCCAGTCTTCTTCCAGCAAGCCGAACAGCACGTGGTCCTGCCAGCGGCCGTCGATCTTCAGGTAGCCGCGCGCCTGCCCCTCTTCATGGAAGCCGAGCCGTTCCAGCAGGCGCCGGCTCGGATCGTTCTTCGGCAGGCAGGCGGCCTCGATGCGGTGCAGCTTCAGCTCGGTGAAGCTGAAGGGAATGGCCGCCGTCAGGGCCTCGGTCATTAAGCCCTTGCGGGTATGCACTTCCCCCAGCCAATAACCGAGACTGGCGGTCTGGGCCACGCCGCGGCGGATATGGCTGATGGTCAGGCCGCCGACCACCATTTCGCTGTCGCGCAGCAGGATCAGGAAGCTGCGCGCGGTGCCGTCCCGCGCTTCCCGCTCCGCCTGTTCGATACGGCGGCGAAAGCTGCCGCGGCTGAGAGAGTCGGGCGGCCAGGTCGGTTCCCAGGGTTGCAGGAAGGACTTGCTCCGGCGGCGCACCTCGGCCCAGGACGCCCAGTCACTCGCCATCGGCGGCCTTAGGCGCAGGCGCTCGGTGAGGAGCGTCGTCTGCCGTGAGGCTCTATCCCGCAGGGGCGAGAAGATCATGGCGGCTCATCCGGCGGCGGAGGCTGCGCGGCCGTTCGCGGCGGCCAGCCGTCCCTCGAGGTCGCTATGGCTCGGCAGGCTTCCGACCGGGCCGAGGGCGATCAAGGTCGGCGTGCTGGACAGCAGGCGCTGCGTCACCCGACCGATCGCTTCACCGTCGACGGCGTCCAGCCCGGCGACGATCTCCTCGACCGAGAGCGCCCGCCCGTAGGTCAAGAGCTGGTTGGCCAGGTGCTCGCAGCGATTGCTGGTCCGCTCGCGGCCCATCAGGATGCTGGCCTTGATCTGATTGCGGGCCCGATCGATCTCCGCATCGCGCACGTCCTCGCCAACCTCGGCCAAGAGGCCGCAGATCAAGGGAACGACCTCCTGGGCCTCGAGCTCGCCGGTGCCGGCATAGACGCCGAAGAGGCCGGTGTCGCTGTAGCCCGACAGGAAGGAGAAGACGGAGTAGGCGAGGCCGCGCTGCTCCCGCACTTCCTGGAACAAGCGCGAGGACATGCCGCCGCCGAACAGCGTGGCGAAGATCGAGGCGGCGTAGTAGTCGGGGTCGCGGTAGCCGATCGCTTCCAGCCCGAGGATGACGTGGGCCTGCTCCAGCGCGCGAACCTCGCGCAGATCGCCGGCGGTGTAGACCGGCGCGTCGCTGGACAGTCTCTCGCCCGGCGTGAAGGCGGCGAAGGCCTCGGAAACCAGCTCGACCAGCCGATCGTGCTCGATCGCGCCGGCGGCGGCGAAGATCAGCCGGCTCGGGTCGTAGCGCGACTGCATGTAGTGGCGCAGGCTGTCGCTCGACAGCGCCTTGACGGTGTCGGGCTGTCCGAGGATAGGCCGGCCGAAGGCCTGCCGGGGATAGGCGACCTCCTGGAAATGATCGAAGATGATGTCGTCCGGCGTGTCCTGGGCCTGTCCGATCTCTTGCAGGATCACCGCCTTCTCCCGCTCCAGCTCGGTGTCGTCGAAGCGGGGGTTGACCAGGATGTCGGCGATCAGGTCGACGGCAAGGCCGGCATGCTCCCGCAGGACCTGGGCGTAGTAGGCCGTGCTCTCCCGCCCGGTGTAGGCATTGAGGTGGCCGCCGACGGCTTCGATCTCTTCGGCGATTTCCCGGGCGCTGCGCTTTGCCGTGCCCTTGAAGGCCATGTGCTCCAGCACGTGGGCGATGCCGTTGAGCTCCTCCGGCTCATGGCGGGCGCCGACCGAGATCCAGGCGCCGAGCGAGACGCTTTCCACACCGCTCATGCTGTCGCTGGCAACGACCATGCCGTTGGGCAGCCGGGTCAGCGCAACGGTCATGCGGCCGCCGCGGGGAAGGGCCCGCCCCTGACGAAGTCCTGCACCTGCGCCAGATCGTTCGGCAGCACGGTCATGGCCTCTTCGCGCTCGTAGAGGTCCGACAGGCGCGGCGGCAGGGCCGGCCGGCGCCCGATCGCCTTCTCGACGGCATCGGGGAACTTGGCCGGATGGGCCGTGGCCAGGCAGACCAGGGGGCCGTCGCCTTCCCTGCGCTGCGCGTGCGCGGCTTCGATGCCGATGGCGCTGTGCGGGTCGACGATCTCACCGGTTTCCTCATAGGCGCGGCGAATGGCCTGCAAGGTGGCGTCGTCGTTCAGGCTGTAGCCATGGAAGTGCTGCCGAGCGTGCTGGGCCTGCTCGTCGCTGACGTGCAGCACGCCGCGCCGGCGAAACTCGGTCATGGC
>JANQIA010000146.1 GCA_028282405.1 Rhodovibrionaceae bacterium | reverse complement strand
CGATGACATAGCTGGTCGGCAGGCCGCGGACGCCGAAGGAGGCAGCGAGCTTGTTGCGCGCGTCGCTGTAGACCCCGAGGTTCTCCAGCTTGTGCTCATCATAGAAGCGCCGAATGATCGGCTCCCCGCCACGGTCGTTGGACACGGTGAGAACCTTCAGGCCCTCGTCCCCCAGCGCGGCCTGCAGCCGGTCGAGCGACGGCATCTCGCGCACGCAGGGCGCGCACCAGGTGGCCCAGAAGTTCACCAGCAGCACCTGGCCCTGGAAGTCCTCCATCGTCAGCTCGACGCCGTCCGCGCCGGCGAAAGCCGTGTTCGGCGCCGGCGCCGAGTCTTCGAAGGTCCGGAAGCCGTCGCGGAACTGATCGCCCAGCGGCGGCCCGCTGTCGGCCACTGCCGGCACGGCCATGAGGGCGGGGAGGACCAGACAGACTGCAAAGAGCTTTGTTCTCATCCGCAACATTCGCTACATCGTTGAGCCATGAACGACGAACTCAAGGCCGGAGGGACGCCCGCCGCCAACGCCATGTGGGGCGGACGCTTCGCCGGCGGACCGGACGCGGTGATGGAGGCCATCAATCCCTCCATCGACTTCGACCGGCGCTTCTATGCCCAGGACATAGACGCCAGCATCGCGCATGCCGAGATGCTGGCCGCCCAAGGCATCATCACCGCTGAAGATGGCAACGCCATCCGCCAGGGTCTAGAGCAGATCCGGGGCGAAATCGAACGCGGCGACTTCACGTTTTCGCAAGCGCTGGAAGACATTCACATGAATGTCGAGGCGCGCCTGAAGGCAATCATCGGGGAGCCCGCGGGCCGCCTGCACACCGGGCGCTCGCGCAACGACCAGGTGGCAACGGACTTCAAGCTCTGGGTCCGCCAGGCCATCGACGGCATCGAGGACGGGCTCAGCGACCTGCAAGCCGCCCTGCTGGACCAGGCCGAGAAGGAAGCCGCGACCCTGATGCCCGGCTACACCCACCTGCAGGCGGCGCAGCCGGTCACCTTCGGCTATCATCTCCTGGCCTACGTCGAGATGTTCGGCCGCGACCGCGGCCGTTTCGCCGATGCTCGCAAGCGTCTGAACGAGTGCCCGCTGGGCGCCGCCGCGCTGGCCGGCACCTCCTTCCCCATCGACCGCCGGCGCACCGCCGAGGCCCTGGGCTTCGACCGGCCGACCGCCAACGGCCTCGACTCGGTCTCCGACCGCGACTTCGCCATGGAGTTCCTGGCCGCCGGCAGCATCCTGGCCGTTCATCTCTCGCGTTTTGCCGAGGAGATCGTGATCTGGTGCTCGCCCGGCTTCGGCTTCGTTCAGCTCAGCGACGCCTTCACCACCGGCAGCTCGATCATGCCGCAGAAGCGCAATCCGGATGCAGCGGAGCTGGTGCGCGGCAAGGCCGGCCGGGTGATCGGCAGCCTGATCGCGCTGACGACGATGATGAAAGGCCTGCCCCTGGCCTTCAACAAGGACATGCAGGAGGACAAGGAGCCGCTGTTCGACGCCGCCGACACCCTGCGGCTTTGCGTGGCGGCGACTGCCGGCATGGTGCGCGATCTGCGCGCTGAGCGTCCGGCCATGCTGGCGGCGACGCAGGCCGGCTTCCTGACCGCGACCGACCTGGCCGACTGGTTGGTGCGCAGACTGGAAATGCCCTTCCGCGAGGCGCATCATGTGACCGGTGCCCTCGTTGCCCTGGCCGAGCGCCAAGGCTGCCGGCTGGATGAGCTGTCGTTAGCGGACATGCAGGCGGTCGAGCCTCGACTGACCGACGAGATCTACCAGGCTCTGGCGGTCGATAGCTCGGTCGCCAGCCGCGAAAGCCAGGGCGGCACGGCGCCGGCGCGTGTGCTGGACGCGGTCGCCGAGGCGCGCCAACGCTTTCTGGAGGGCTGAGCGAGATGACGCGAACCGCCTGCCTGGCTCTGGCCTGTTTGCTCTTCGCCGCCGGCTGCGGGGTCGAGGGCAACCCGGTGCCGCTTGAAGGCAAGGAAGACCTCTATACCTACCCCTTACCCTACCCGGACCCGGCAACGGTGGTTCCCGGCGGCAGGGAAGAGGACCGCGCCGGGTCACGCTTGGCGCCGCGCGGAACCCCGCTGATCGACGACCCCCTGGCCCCAAGAACCCGAACCATCCAGCCTGTCGAGTAATTTATGCAGCCATTCCAGTATCGCGACGGCCAGCTCTGGGCTGAGGACCTGGCCATCGAAACCCTGGCGGCCGAGGTCGGCACGCCCTTCTATCTCTATTCGGAAGGGGCGGTGCGCGGCCAGCTCCGCGACCTGAAGCAAGCCCTGACCGCGGCCGGCCTCGACCCGCTGATCTGCTACTCGATGAAGGCCAATCCCAGCCTGGCGATCATGCGCGCCTTGCTGGACGAAGGCGCCGGCGCCGACGTGGTCTCGGAAGGCGAGCTGCGCCGGGCCTTGCTGGCTGGGGTTCCGCCGCAGAAAATCGTCTTCGCCGGAGTCGGCAAGACGGCAGACGAGATGCGTGCCGGGCTCGAAGCCGGCATCCTCCAGTTCAATGTGGAGTCCCGCGACGAGCTGCTGCGCCTCAACGAGGTCGCCGCCTCCCTCGGTCGGACCGCCGCCATCGCCTTGCGGGTCAATCCCGACGTGGATGCCCGCACCCACGCCAAGATCACCACCGGCACCTCCGAGAACAAGTTCGGCATCGACATCGCCCTGGCGCCGGACGTCATGAAGCAGGCCGCCGCCCTCAGCCATATTCGTCTCGAGGGACTGGCGGTCCACATCGGCTCCCAGCTGACCGATCTCTCGCCCTATGCCGCCGCCTTCAGCCGGCTGGGCGAGCTCTTCCAGGCGTCGCGGGAGGCCGGCTACGACCTGCGCCGCCTCGATCTCGGGGGCGGCATCGGCATCTCCTACGAGGAGGGAACGCCAGCGGACTTCGCGGCCTACGCGGAGATCGCCAAGCAGGCGGTCGGCCATCTCGGCATTCCGCTGATCTTCGAGCCCGGGCGAGCCATCGTCGGCCACGCCGGCCTGCTGGTCAGTCGCGTGCTCTATGCCAAGCAGGGCGTCAACCGCCGTTTCCTCATCCTGGACGCGGCGATGAACGACCTTATCCGCCCGACCCTCTACGACGCCTGGCACGACATCCTGCCGGTGACGCAACCGGCGCCAAATGCGCCGCTTTTGCCACAAGATGTAGTAGGTCCCATCTGCGAGAGCGGCGATATCTTCGCCGAGCAGCGCCCCCTGCCGGAGCTCCTGCCCGGCGACCTTGTGGCAATTTGCGCCGCCGGCGCCTATGGCGCCACAATGTCGTCACTCTATAATTCAAGGCTCCCAGCACCCGAGGTGCTGGTCCGCGGAGGGGATTTTGCCGTTGTTAAACCCCGCTTGGACTATGAAGCGATGCTGCGGCAGGAAGCGCTGCCGCCCTGGCTTGAGAGGGTTCACGCCTGACGCCGATCGCGCGGCTTTCCGGGGTACGCGGCAGAGAGATCGAACGATGGGAGCACGCGATGCGTAGAGAAGCCGAGTCCATGCCCTTTCGGATCCGGCTCTTTACGGCGCGTTTCGCGCTCTTTCTGGAAGACCTCTGGCCCGCGCTTTGGCCGCCCCTGGCGGTTGCCGGCCTCTTCCTGGGGCTCGCGCTGCTCGGCGTGCCGGGCATGCTCGGGCCTTGGCTGCACAGCGCGTTCCTTGTGGCCTTCGCCCTGCTGTTCCTGTCCTCGCTCTATCGCGCCATGCGCCGGCTGGCCTGGCCGGACCGGCGCCAGGGTCAACGGCGCCTGGAACGCGACAATGCGCTGCCGCACCGGCCGCTGGAGGGCTTGGACGACTCGCTGGTCAGCGACGCACCGGTGGCCCGCGTTCTCTGGCAGCGGCATCGCGACAAGCTGCTCGCCCAACTCCCCTCCCTGCGGGTCGCGCCGCCTCGCACGAGCTGGAGCCTGGTCGACCGATGGGGCCTGCGCGCCGGCCTCGGCTGCCTCTTGGCCATCGGCGTCGCCAACAGCTACGACAACATCGGCGGCCGCCTGGCCGCGGCGCTGACCCCGAACCTTTCGCTCAACGAGGTGGCGCCGGCCAGCGCGGTGACCGTATGGGTCAACCCGCCGGCCTACACCGGCGCTGTGCCGCGCGCGCTGGAGGTCGCCCAGGGCGGAACGATCGAAGCCCCGATCAACAGCCAGATTCTGGCCCAGGTGGTCGGCGGCGAAAGCGCGCCCATCCTGGCCTATGGCGAAGAAGAGGATGCCTTCGAGCGCCAGGGCCTCACCGCCTTTCGCCTGACTCGGGAGCTCTCGGAAGACGGTCCGCTCGAAATCCGCCAAGGCGGTCGCTCGCTGGCGAGTTGGGAGCTGTCTTTGCAGCCCGACCTGCCGCCGACCATCGATTACCTCTCGCCGCCGTCCAAGACCGCGCGCAATTCGCTGCAGATCGAATACCTGGCCGAGGACGACTACGGCGTGACCCAGGCCAACGCGCGCATCGGTCTGGTCGAGCGCCCCGATGAGGAGGCGCTGGTGCTCTCCCTACCGCTCCCCAGCATCAGCGCCGAGTCGGCCGACGGGCGCAGCTTTCATGACCTGACGCCGCACCCCTGGGCCGGGCTGGAGGTGGAGATCATCCTGGAAGCGACGGACGAGATCGAGCAGCAGGGGCGCAGCGAAGGCTTTCGGATGGTGCTGCCGGAGCGCATCTTCAACCACCCGGTGGCCCGCGCCCTGATCGAGCAGCGCAAGCAGCTTACCGTCGCGCCGGACGACCGCGGCCCGGTCATCGAAGCGCTCAGCGCCATCGGCTCCAGGCCCAGTCATTATCACAACGACATGCTGGTGACCCTGGCCATCGTCATCGCCGAGCGCGAGCTGGCCAACATCAGGCGCCCCGAGGCGATCGACCGCGTGCAGCGGCTGCTTTGGGAGACGGCCCTACGCATCGAAGACGGCGAAGCGGCCATCGCCGAGCTGCGCCTGCGCGAGTTGCAACGGCAGTTGATGGAAGCGCTGGCCGAAGGCGCCAGCGACGAAGAGATCGAACGCCTGATGAACGAGCTTCAGCAGGCTCTGGACGACTACCTGCAGGCCTTGGCGCAGCAAATGCAGGACCAGATGCAGAACCAGCAGCCGGGCGAGCTGCCGCAGCTTCCGCCCAGTGCCCAGGTGATGGAAAGCCAGGAGCTGCAACGCATGCTCGAGCAGGCCCGCCGGCTGGCCGAAAGCGGCATGCGCGACCAGGCGCGCCAGATGCTGGAGCAACTGCAGCAGGTGCTGGAAAACCTGCAGACCAACCCGATGGCCGCGCAGCAGAACCGCGCCTTCGAAGAAGCGCGCCGCATGCTCAACGACCTGGACCAGATGATGCGCCGCCAGCAGGAGCTGATGGACGAGAGCTTCCGCCAGTCGCAAGGCTTGGGAAGCCAGGAGCAGAATCAGCAAGGGCAGCAGAGTCAGCAGGGCCAGGAGGGACGCCAGGGCCAGCGCTCCGGCCAGCAGCAGGGACAGGGCCGCCAGCCCGGCCAGTTCGGCTCGCCGCAGCAGGGCCAGCAGCCGCAAGGGGGCAACCCGACCGACCAGCTCAGCCAGGCGCAAGAGGCGTTGCGCCGCCAGCTCGGTGAGCTGATGCGCGACTTCGCCGAGCGCATGGGGGACATTCCGCAGCCTCTCGGCAACGCAGAGCGCGCCATGAGCCAGGCCCGCGATGCCCTCAATCAAGGCGACGCCCGCCAGGCGATCGACCCCCAGGCCGAAGCCCTCGATCAGCTACGCCAGGGACTGGAGGCCATGCTCGAGAGCTTCGCCCAGCAGATGCAGGGCGGCGAGGGCACTGAGGGCTCTCAGCTCGGCAGCAATCCCGGCCAGGGCCGCGACCCCCTGGGCCGCAGCTCCAGCAACGCCGGTGCGCAGACCTACGAGGACGTCACCGTGCCGGACGAGATGGAGATCCAGCGGGCGCGCGAAATTCTGATGGAACTGCGCCGCCGGCGCAGCGACCCGGAGCGGCCGCTGATCGAGCTCGACTACATCGACCGCCTGCTGCGCCAGTTCTAGCCGGGCGACGGCAAGGCCTCGGCGACGGCGTCGCAGATCTGCCGCAGCGAGAAGGGCTTGAGCAGCACCGTCGCCACCAGCTCTTCCATGTTGTGCGCGCGCTGCTGCTCGGCCGAATAGCCGGTCATCAACAGCACCGGCATCTCCGGATAGTCCTTAGTCGTCTTGAGCGCGAGCGCGATCCCGTCGAGCCCCGGCATGACGATATCCGTCACCAGAAGGTCGTAGCGCTCTTCCGAGAGCGCACGCAGCGCCTCGCTGCCATCGGGCACGCCCTTGACCTCGTGGCCCTCGCCTTCCAGCGCGCGGCAAACGAAGCTGCGGACCGACTCCTCGTCTTCCGCAACGAGAATCTTCGCCATCAGTCTTCGACGACGAATTCGATGTTGAGGTTCTGCGCCCCGTCCGGCGCGGTCACCGAGGTCTCGAACGCCAGGCTGCTTTGCCCCGCCAGCGTCCCGGCGCCGGCCTCGAAGTCCCAGCGAACCAGCTCTTCGCCGCCCTCGCCCAGGATCAGCCCGCGCATCGGCGGGATGGCGTGCGGCGCCTCGGAGGTGTTTTGGATCAGGCCGGTGATGACATAGCGGCGCTCGCCGTCGACCCGGCGTATGATCGAGGTGACGTCGTCTATCCGTAAGGGCAGCGGCGCCTCTGCTTCGACGAGGCCGAGCTGCTCGTAGATGGGCGCCGCAGCGGGGTAGTTGGCGACGATCCAGTCCCGCTGGAACCAGGCCGCCGCAAGCGCCGCGACCACGACAACGAGCAGCAGCACCCAAAGCACGCTGGCCAGGCCCGAGCCGGACTTGCTCTTCGCGGCCTCGGCCTCGAAGCTTGGGCGATCCGACAGCAGGTCGCCGCCGATCGGCGGTGGCGTGTCGATCTCGCCGCCGGCGGCGAGAATTTCGGGACGAATCGGCGGGCTCTCTTCGGCCTCTAATTCGTCGGCCTTGGTCGCTTCTTCGGCAGCCGGGTCGTCTTTTGCCGGAGCCTCCGGCTCGTCCACGACCGGCATCTGATGCCATGTGTGCCCGCACTTGCTGCAACGAACCGTGCGTCCGTCTTCGCCGATGGCGCCGTCGGGAATGCGAAAGCGCGTGGCACAATTCGGGCAAGAGACGTCCATGAAAAACCAACGTCCTGGTAAATTAGCAAATCCGACTTATACGCACTGGCTCGACGCCGAAGCAAGCGCCTGCCGGTGGGGGCTCTCGCTTTACCTGACTGATCCGAAATGCCATCTTGCGGGTCTCCAATGCAACGAATCGGGAGCGAAAGGGGCGTGGTTCGTCTCGAAGGGGTCTCACTGCGCTATCGGGAAGGCCCCGAGGTCTTGCATGGAATCGACTTGGAGTTGGAGCCTGGGTCATTCCATTTCCTTCTCGGGCCCAGCGGCGCGGGAAAATCGTCGCTCATGCGCTGCATCTACATGGCCAACAAGCCGACAAAAGGGCGGGTTATGCTGTTCGGCCGCGACGTCCAGACGCTCGACCGCGATGAGCAGGCCCTCATGCGGCGGCGCATCGGCGTGGTGTTTCAGGACTTCCGCCTGCTGCCGCACCTCAACGCCTTCGAGAACGTCGCCCTGCCCCTGCGCCTCTCCGGCGAATCCAGCCGCGCATTGGACTCCAAAGTCGCCGAGCTCATGCGATGGGTCGGGCTGGCGGACTGTCTCGAGTCCTATCCCGCAACCCTGTCCGGCGGCCAGCAGCAGCGCGTCGCGATCGCCAGGGCGGTCATCGGCCGGCCGAGCCTGCTGATTGCCGACGAGCCGACCGGCAACGTCGACGAGCGGCTGGCCATGCGCCTGCTCTTCCTGTTTCAGGAGCTCAACCGGAACGGCACCACGGTCTTCATCGCGACCCACAACCAAGCCCTGGTGCAGCGCTTTCCCTACCCCTTCTATCGCATCGACGACGGCGTGCTGAGCCTGGGCCGGCGCACGGCCGCCAATCCCGTCGCGGCCGGGGCCGCCGGCGGATGACCGGCAATCGGCCGCTTCAGCTTCCCCTCGGGCGGGAGAGGTCGGTCAAGTTCCTGCCCTGGCTGATCGGCTTCATGACCTTTCTGGCGACATTGTCGCTCGCCGCGGCTCTGCTGGTGAACGCTCTGGCCGAACGCTGGGACCAGGGCTTGGACGGGCGCCTGACCATTCAGGTACCGCATGTCGAGCCGCCGGACAGCGTGGAGGACGAGCTGCGCCTCGACGCGATCCTCAAGGTGCTGACCGATACGCCGGGCCTGCGCGAGGCGGAGGTGCTGGACGACAGGGGCATGGCCAACATTCTGGCACCCTGGATCGATGACCCGACGCTGGTCGCCGAGCTGCGCTTTCCCGTTCTCATTGCCGTGACCCTGGACGGCGGCGAGCTGTCGGACAGGGTCTTGCAGGACCTCAGCGAGCGCCTCGAGGAGGTCGCGCCCGGCACCTATGTCGACACCCACCGGCGTTGGCTGGTCGGCCCGATCCGGCTGGCCGACTCCATCGAATTGGTCGCCGTGGTGGTCTTGCTCATGGTCATGGCCGCCGCCGTGCTGGCCGTCATTTTCGTGACGCAGACCAGCCTGACCATCCACCGCAGCGTCATCGAGCTCCTGCATCTCATGGGGGCCCGCGACCTCTACATCGCCGTTCAGTTTCAGAACTACTCCCTGCGCGCGGCGCTGTTCGGCGCGCTTGCCGGGCTGTTCGGGGCCGGCCTGACGATCACGGCGATCAGCTATGCCCTGGTGACGGCGGATGACGGCTTCGTCCAGCCCTTCCAGCTCGGTCTCAGCGCCTGGCTGCCGGTCTCCGCGCTACCGCTGGCGTTCGCCGCCGTGGCTGCGCTAACGGCTCGCATCACGGTGCTGCGCCACCTCGCGCGCCTGTAGCCGGGGCCGCAGGGGTCATGGCGGCCTACAAGCGAAGACGCAGCAAGCGGCGCCGGCTCCTGCCGATCCTGCTGCTGCTCATAGCCGCCTACATCGGTGGGCTCTACTGGTTCGTTCAGATCATTCCCTGGGAGCGGCCGGACGGCCAGGAACCGGCGACCGACGCGATCGTGGTGCTGACCGGCGCCGTGGGCCGTATCCCCAAGGGCCTCGACCTGCTGGATCGGGAGCGTGGACGGAAGCTCTTCATTTCCGGCGTCTATCGCGGCGTCGAGGTGCAGCAGCTCCTGCAGATGGCCCAACGCCAACCGGACGAGATGCTCTGCTGCATCACCCTGGGCTACGAAGCGCAGGACACCGTCGGCAACGCCGAAGAGACCGCCGCCTGGATCAGGGCGAACGACTTCACCTCCTTCACGCTGGTCACCTCGGCCCAGCACATGCCGCGCAGCCTGCTGCTGTTCCACCATGTCCTGCCGAACAGCACCATCGTCCCCCATCCGGTCTACCGCCAGCAGGGACAGCACAGCCTGATCGGCTATTGGGCCCGCTCGGCCGATGACATCTTTCAGGAGTACAACAAGTTTCTCCTGACCCGCGTGCGCCTGTTCTTCGTCGAGCTGCTGGATGCGATGCCGGCCCAGACATGACCTTTCTTCGCTCCCTGCTCTTCAACCTCTACTTCCACCTGCTGACCGCGGTCATGGCGGTCGCAGGCCTGCCGATCCTCGCCATGCCGTGGCGGTGGGTCATGCGCTACAGCAAACTCTGGACACAGCTCACCCTGTTCGGCCTCAAGCGGATCTGCGGGCTCGACTACCGCATCGTCGGGCGCGACAGGCTGCCGGACGGCCCTTGCCTCGTCGCCTGCAAGCACCAGTCGGCCTGGGAGACCATGGTGCTGCCCAACATCGCGCTCGGCTTCGCGAGCTGCGTGATGAAGCGGGAGCTGCTCTCCCTGCCTCTGTTCGGCTGGTATCTGCAACGCAGCGACCAGATCGCCATCGACCGGAGCGGCGGCGCCAAGGCGCTGAAAGACATGGTGGCCAAGGCCAAGGCCGCGATCGCCGAGGACCGGTCGATCGTCATCTACCCGGAGGGCACCAGGACCGCTCCGGGCGAGCAGCGGCCCTACCATGCCGGTGTGGCGGCGCTCTACAAATCACTCAAGCTGCCGGTGGTGCCCGTCGCGCTCAATTCCGGGCTGTTCTGGGGCCGGCAGGCCTTCCACAAGCGCCCCGGCACCATCACCATGGAATTCTTGCCCCCCATTCCGCCCGGGCTGCCCCGCGAGGCCTTCATGGCCGAACTCAGAGAGCGCATCGAAAGCGCAAGCGCAAGGCTGGCGCAGCAAAATGGGTCTGAGGCTGGGTCATCCCACGGCGTGTCAGAAGATATGCCTTCTTAGGGCCGAAACGACTATATTGTGGTCCTAGGCAGCAAGAGCGCCGACACCATGAGCGATCTTTCCCCCCTGTCCCGGCAGATCTGGGACATGAAGTACCGCCTGAAGGACGACAAAGGTCGTCCGCTGGAGGCCGACATCGACGCGACCTGGCGCCGCGTCGCCAAGGCGCTTGCCGCCGTCGAGCGCGACCCGGGCGCCTGGGAAGACTGCTTCTACGAGGCCTTGCGCGACTTCGCCTTCCTGCCCGCCGGCCGCATCCTGTCGGGCGCCGGCGTCGACCGCCGGGTGACGCTGTTCAACTGCTTCGTCATGGGCCGCATCCCTGACGACATGTCGGGGATCTTCGAGCACCTGCGGGAAGCCTCGCTGACCCTGCAGGCCGGTGGCGGCATCGGCTACGACTTCTCGACCCTGCGCCCCAAGGGGGCCGTGGTCCGCGGTGTCGGCGCCGACGCCTCGGGGCCGCTCAGCTTCATGGATGTCTGGGACGCCATGTGCCAGACGATCATGTCCGCCGGCTCCCGCCGCGGCGCCATGATGGCGACCCTGCGCTGCGACCACCCGGATATCGAGGACTTCGTCCGCGCCAAGCAGCAGGCCGGGCGGCTGACCAACTTCAATCTCTCGGTCCTGGTGACCGATGCCTTCGTCCAGGCGGTGCGCGACGATGCCGATTGGCCGCTGGTGTTCGACGGCGAGACCTTCCGCACGCTGCGGGCCAAAGAGCTCTGGGACGCCATCATGCAGGCGACCTACGAGGCCTCCGAGCCCGGGGTGATCTTCATCGACCGGATCAACGCGCGCAACAATCTGGCCTACTGCGAGACCATCCACGCCACCAACCCCTGCGGCGAGCAGCCGCTGCCGCCCTACGGCGCCTGCCTGCTCGGCTCGGTCAATCTCTTCAAGCTGGTGGGCGACCCCTTCACGCCGGATGCGAAGCTGGACGTCGCCGGCCTCGAAAAGCTGGTCCGGGTCGCCGTGCGCATGCTGGACAACGCCATCGATGCTTCGCGCTTTCCGCTTCCGGCGCAGGACATCGAGGCCAAGGACAAGCGGCGTATCGGCCTCGGCGTCACCGGCCTGGCCGATGC
The DNA here is from genome assembly GCA_028282405.1 of Rhodovibrionaceae bacterium. Classification (GTDB taxonomy): domain Bacteria; phylum Pseudomonadota; class Alphaproteobacteria; order Kiloniellales; family DSM-21159; genus JANQMX01. The sequence continues at coordinate 1,948 of JANQIA010000146.1, read as the reverse complement.
CCTGATCGCCTGCGGCCTGACCTACGGCAGCGACGAGGCGGTGGCCGAGGTCAAGCGCTGGATGACAGCCTTCCGCGACAGCGCCTACGCCACTTCGAGCGATCTCTCGGTGGAGAAGGGAAGCTTCCCGCTCTATGACGAGAAGGCCTTTCTGGCCGCCCACGACGTCGCGGCGCTCCCTGCCCCGCTGCGCGAGACAATCACCCGGCAGGGCATGCGCAACGGCCTGGTCACCTCGATCGCACCCACCGGCACCATCTCGCTGCTCGCCGGCAACCTCTCGTCCGGCCTGGAGCCGGTCTTCGCCTTCGAGTACACGCGCAACCTGCTGCGCCGCGACGGCAGCCGGGAGAAGATCTCGGTCAGCGACCCGGCGCTGGCACTGTTCCGCCAGTTGCATGGCGCGCAGGCCGAACTGCCCGAGGCCTTCGTCGACAGCCAGGTGCTGCGGCCCGAAGACCATCTGGCCATGCAGGCCGCCGTGCAGGACTACATCGACAGCTCGGTCTCCAAGACCATCAACCTGCCGGGCGACATCTCCTTCCAGGCCTTTCAGGATGTCTACCTCAAGGCCTACGAGCTGGGCTGCAAGGGCTGCACGACCTATCGGCCGAGTGCTATCCGCGGCTCGGTCCTTGAGACGACGACACCCTCGCTCCCAGCCCAGGTCGACAGGGCCGGCCCGGTGGTGCAGTTGACCGAGCCGCTCGACCGGCCGGAGACCCTGCCGGGACGAACCTACAAGCTGCGCTGGCCGGGCAGCGACCACGCCATCTACATCACCATGAACGACATCGTTCAGGAGACGCCCGCCGGCCCGCGCATCCGGCCCTTCGAGATCTTCATCAACTCGAAGAACATGGAGCACTACGCCTGGACCGTGGCCCTGACGCGCATGATCTCGGCCGTCTTCCGCCGCGGCGGCGACGTCGCCTTCGTGGTCGAGGAGCTCAAGGCCGTCTTCGACCCGCGCGGCGGTGCCTGGATGGGCGGCGCCTACGTGCCATCGCTGCTGGCCGCCATCGGCGACGTGATCGAGCGGCATATGCGGGAGATCGGCTTCCTGCCCAGCCCGCGCGAGGACGAGAGCCTGCCGAAAGCGCTCATTCAGCAGCAGGACGGCGGCGCGCGGAGCGAGGGCGGCACGGGCGCTGCCGGGATGAGCCCGCCGAGCCAATGCGCGCGCTGCGGCGCGGCGGCTGTGATTCATCAGGAAGGCTGCGACCTCTGCACCAACTGCGGCTACTCACGGTGCAGTTAGATGGCTAAGCGACGCCTCTGCAGACGCTGCCACACCAAGCTGGAGATCGACCAGGAAACCTGCCCGGCCTGCGGCGAGCACAACCCTATTCCCAAGCCCTGGTATACGCCGTTCCTGGGCTTCCTGATCATCATAATCCTCGGCTATTTCCTGATCGACTTCGGGGCCATCGCGGAGTTCTTGGGCCTGTCGGAAAGAGCCCCAGCCGTGGAACGGAGCCCGTCCGACTAAACCTCGTCGCCCTCGCCGCCAAAGCGCTTGAGAACCAGGCGCTGCAAGTGGTGCAGCGAGCGGTCGTGGATGCCCAGCGCTTCGAGATGGCCCAGGGTGGCGCTGAGATACTCGCGGCAGTGGCCGCGCTGACCGACGCCTTGCACGATCAGCTGCGCCGTCTGCTCGGGCGTGATGCGCCCGGTATATTGCTTGTGGGCGGGGTCGACGACGAAGGTCGCCGCCGTGACGCCCCCCTGGGGCGTGCGCAGCCCCAGCCATTTGGGAATGTAGACCCCGGTGACCATCTCCCGTTCCCAGAGATAGTCCATCACCGCCTCCCCCTCGGCGGCCGGAACACGATAGACCATGCCGTGGCAGGAGCCGCCGCGATCGAGTCCCAGCACCAGGCCGGGCCGCGTGGGCGTGCCGCGATAGCGGTGGGAGTAGACGCAGAAGCGGCGGTGGTAGCCGTGC
>JANQIA010000128.1 GCA_028282405.1 Rhodovibrionaceae bacterium | reverse complement strand
CCGGCCGTGCCGCCCAAAACCGCTCGATAGAACAAACTCTCGTTGACCACGCGCTCATCCGTTGCGTAGCCGCCTGCATTGTTCCAGGTATCGACGCCTGAGAGGTCGGTCGCCCGCAGCTTCAAGAGCCCGCCGACATTCCTTGGCGTGAAGACATCCTCTTGACCGGAAAAGGCCTCTTCCGTGCCCTTGGCCGTCAAGGTGATTGGGTCGTTGGTTTCAGTTGAGCCTGTCGCGGCCGAGGCCTCGATGACAATCTCCTCGTTTTCGTTCTCAGGCAGGAATGGACCACCTTCGAAAACCAGGTCCTCGATTGACCACTCCGCGTCACCGCTGCGCTTGATCTTTCGCGGTCGGTGTTTCGGATGGAAAAGGTAAAGAATGTCCGCGCTCTGAGTCCAATAGAGCTCGTCGAGCTCACCGACCTCGTACTCCGTTTCAATTTCCAGCGGCGCTCCTGCTGCCGTCTTGATCTGACCACTCTTGTCCGGATCGTCGCCGCGGCCGTCCCGGAAGATACGGAAGTACTTGTGGCCGAATTCTAGAGCATAGGCTTGGTCGGTCGAGAAGATGAAAGGAATGAGCACAGCTTCGGCGTTGCTCTTGGTCTCGGCGATGAAGCGTGTGCCTGGGCGCCGTGTCGCCGGGCCTTGGACGCTAGGAATGAAGTTGGAGACCAGACGGCAAGCGGTCGTGTACTGAGCAACGTCGCTGCGCCCGAACATCTCAGGCGACCACTCGCCGCCACTGAAGGTGTACTGCTGGGACTGGATGCGCGGCATCTCAGGGGCTCCCCCTCTACCAAGTTACGCCCGTCAGGCGCGCATCGACCCAGGTGGTGCCGTCCTCGAAGGGTTCGGGCGTGCCCTCCTGGGCATCGATCGCCTTGGCGGCGTCGAGGCGTTCCTGATAGATGCGCGCCATCTGCTCGGCGAGCGCGGCACTGCCGCTGGCGAGATAGGCCGCCTGCCAGGCGAGCCGTGCCTCCAGCGCCTTGACGGTGAGCGGATCCCAGAGCGCCGGATTGACGATGCGCCCGATGTAGCGGACGGGCAGCGGCGCCTCGAGATCGGTCAGGAGACGCCGGCCGGAAATCTCCCAAACGTCGCTGTCCTGGCGGCTCTCCTCGTCGCCCACTGCCCAGACACGCAGGCAGAATTCCGGATCGGGACCCGCCGGCAGCTCGTAGGCATGGGCGAAACGGAAGGCCGGCGCCTTGGACGAGGCCGCGAGCTTGGTGCGCCGCATGGCGAAGTTCCAGGGGTACTCGCGCAGGAGCGAATCCCGCTCCACGTCGAAGTTGCGCTTGATGGCATTGCCGACATGCGAAGAGCTGTCGCTTAGGCTCGCGATGCCGTTGGACGCAATGAGGTCCAAGGCGCCGTTGATGATGCTGTTGACGCTATAGGGCACTCCAACCTCCAGAATCTCTGCGTCGCCTATCCCGGACAGGTTCGGCAGGGTGATCTTCAGCCCCCAAGCCTGGACCCGCGCCGCTGCTGGCACGAGCACCGCTGTTCCCGTGATCGCGGCGGCAGGCGGTGTGTGCGTCCCTGATGCCGCCACAGCGCCCGCTCCGGGCTGGAGCACCGCTGTGCCCACCACGTCTATAGCGCCGCTGGCGGCCACCACAGCCGCAGCAGGGGCTATTGCAGCCGCGCCGGTCACACCGTGCGCGCCACCAGCCGCAACGGCTGCTGCACCAGGACTGAGGGCCGATGTTCCGGCAACGCCATGAGCGCCGCTGGCGGTTACACTCGCAGCCCCTGGCGATAGGTCCGCGGTGCCTGTGACGCCACTGGCGCCGCCCAGATCGCCGAAGATCGCAGGCGAGACCTCGGCAGGACGCATCCACGCCCAAGGGTCATTGTGCAGCGCCCGCGCGTCCTCGGCCGTCAGATAAGCGCCGGAGCACGCGAAGGCGGACAACAGGCCCACCGTGTGGGAGTTGTGCGCGCCCAGAGCCAAGGACGTCGCATCTGAACCGCCGGCTACCGTGCCGAGCTCTCCCGCCGCCAAGGTGATGTTCGACTGAAACTCACCGTTGACGTAAAGCTCTGCGTTCGTGCCGACGCGCTCGATCAGAAACGAGATGTAGCCGGTCGTCGTCGACACACCGGACCAGGTGATCTCGGTAATCCCGCCCGCGTTGTCGACCACGCCGAGCCGGAACCGGTCCCAGACCCCCGAGCCCGCATCGTTCAACAGGCGGATATACCAACCGCCTCGCTTCCGGCCCGCGCCGCGGACAAGGCCGATCGTGTTGCCCGGCGTGCCCGTCGGGTTCGCACCCACATGCATTGCCATGAAGATGCTGAAGGCCGGGTCGTCAAGACCGAATGCCTCGGCTGTAGCGCTGCGGAGATCGGGATCGCCATTCAGCTCCAGCACCGGCCCATTAGGAGAAGTCCCCCAGGCCGTGTTGTCCAGGCTATCCGACAGGTCGTGCCAGTCGTTGGCATCAAAGACGTGGTTGTTCTCACCCCACAGCGGGAGCTTGACGCCTTCCCTCTGCGGGTCGCCCGCATGCCGCCAGATGCGCTGCCAGCGCGGGTCGACGGCCGCGGCTTCGATACCCCACGCGGGCGGTTTGCTGGGCAGCATCGAGACGCCCTAGGGTGTGCTGGACCACTGACGCCAAGCGTAGCTCAGCCCGATCAGTCCCGAGTTTCCGCCCGTGATGTTCGAGATGACGATACGGGCATGGGCCATGTTCAGAACCAGAAAGTCGAAATCGGTGTTGGCGGTGATTGTCCTGGCAAAGAAGGGCTCGGTGGCGAAGCTCGTTCCGCTGTCGACGCTCGAAAAGGCTTCGACCAGGATCTCGGTCGCGCTGCCCATGACGACATCGACGAAGACGCGGGCGGCGTCGGCCCCCAAGGCGTCGAAGTCGATGACGTTGTTTTCCGCTTCCGTGCTTTGGCTGGCGTTCACGGCAGCCGCGGTCCGCAGGTTTTGCCCCTCGGTCCAAGTCGGTCGAATGGTCGCCATCAGGAGGCCCTCGCCCTCTGTACGTCGCGCCAGTTGGGATTGCCGACCCCGGCGACCTCGCCGCGGGAGCGTTGGTTGTCCGACTTGCCGGTGAGCGTGGTGCCCTGGATGGCGGTGAGCGCGCCGCCGGCGACCAATCGATCGATGTTAGCGGTGAAGGTGGCAGAGCGCGTGTTGACGCCTGGATAGTCGGGCCGCGCATCGCGCAAGAGACGCAGGGCCGCGCGGCAGGCAATGCCGAACGCAATCTCGTCTTGTGTTCCGGAGGTGACCGCGGCGCCGGCGACGATGTGCTCCCAGACCGGCACACCGCCGGCATCCGCCATATTGTCGATTTCCTGGTTGAGCTCGCCCAGCGCGATGTCGCCGGGCTGGTCGCGCAGACGCAAGGTGCTGGCGACCTCCTGATCGCTCATGCTGTCATAAGGCGGCGCGGTGACCAAAGCCTTCAGGTCTGCCATGGCGCTATTCGCTCGCCGGGATGGTGAAGGTGAATGAGCTCACCCGGATAGGACCACCCGATTCGATAGTCACCGTGTTCAGCTCCAGATCACCTCCGCCACCTGTCGCCGTAATGTTCCCATCGAAAACAGTGGCGCCGAGACCATCCTTGACCCTAAACCACCCTGCCGTGCCTTGCGCGGCGGAGAGTTCGTCCGAGATGGCACGCGCGGAGGCGGAGCCACTTGATGCACTGTTGAAGGCTGCCGGTGTGTCGGTGAAGGTGAGTGTACCAAGCAGCATCGAGGCACCGGTCCCATCGTTGGCCGACATTGGTTGCGTGCCTTGGTAAATCTCGATCGTTCCCGCACCACCCGGGTCGATCAGATCGACGATCGCGTCAACTGCAGCGTTGCGAGCAGCCGTTGTTAGTCTGGTGGGCATGCTGTTCTCCAAAAAAAGCTGGGGCGGCTTCCGCGAGGAAACCGCCCCGAGTTTGAGGGCCCTCCAGGGAGACCTGAGAGGCTTGGCGTCAGTCTTGGACGTAGGTGACGTAACCGGTGAGCTTTGCGCCGGCTGGGATGCTGCCCCCGGCGACGGTCGCCTGAACGGTCACGCCGGACTTGCTCTCGATCAGAAAGCTCTTATCGGCGTCAACGACCGTCCCCGACCCCTGCGGACTTGCGCCCCAAAGGCCATCGCCTGCGGAAACGACATTCAAGCCATCTACGAAAGCATCGGCATCTGGGTCGACCGCGAAGCCGTCTGGCCTGCTGTAAGCTTGCCAGCCGATGTCCAAAGAGCCGCTCGTGCCAAACGCCGTGCGGTGCATGTAGCACTCTTCGAGCAGCACGCGGACATTGCCGGCCGGAAGGCGAACAAGCTCTGCGGTCGAACCGACGGGGCCGGTGGTCCCACCCTGCGTGAAGGTGAATCGCATGATTCGCTTCACGCCCTTCCAGTCGGTCGTCGGAATGCCGATAGGGGGCTGCGCTTCCAGATTCTCGATCTGGGTGGACTTCTCTTGCGTCATTGCCGGACCTCCTTAGGCTTCCGTGCAGGGCACGAGAACGACTTTCTTCTCTTCGAGGCGGGCCGCCCCGTAGTCGCCGCTCATGTAGACCTGCATGTTGTAGTTCTTGTCCGGCCGCTCGGTGATGCGGCGGAACATGTCCTCCGGCTTCCGAAGCGTCAGGCCGGACTTGGCATGGGCGAAGCACTGGCGGTCGTTGCCGTCCTTGCCGATCAGCTCGTCCTGCAGCCAGATCCAGCGGAAGCCCATGAAGAAGTCGATCTCGCCGTTGACCAGCGCCTTGACCGCCGAGAAGTCGGACGAGGTCGCCTCCGTGGTCGCGAGCAGATCCGCCTGCTGCGTGTAGCTGGCGGTGAAGTAGAGATCGCCCATCTCGATATCGAGCACGGCGTTGTTGCCGAGGATCTTGTGGGCCTCCCGAATCTTCGCCAGCGTCAGCCCGGTGCTGCCGCTGTTGCTAACGGCCTGGTTGGCGGTGTCGAAGGGAATGTTGGCTGAGCCATCTTTGCCGCCCTTCGCCGTTGCAATGGCCGCCGCCGCGATCTTCTTGTTGACGTGCCGATTGCGGGCCGCGACCGCGGCGCGAACGTAGGCGTTCTGCGGATCCTTCATCAGGCGCGTCACTTCCCAACGGCGCACCAGGCGGTTCCACACCCAGGGCGTGGTGGTGATGGCCCGTCGGTTGCTGTTCTCGGCCTGGATGGGCGTATCGTCGTTGAGGCCTGCGACCTCTTCGCCGTCCATCTCACCGATCTGGTCGCGGAAGGCCTTTTCGCCGCCTTCCGTGTCGGCGATGACCGCCGGTTCGAGCTTCGGGAGCATCGACTGCGCCAGCATGTCGAACTGCTCATTGAAGCGGTTGGCGAAGTTCGTCGCCAGGGAGTCTGCCATGGTCTGTCCTCCAACAATTGCAGAGCGTGTAAGTGCGATTGCCGGAGAGGTTGCCCCTTGGAGCCGCGGAGAAGACTCCGAACTCCTTGGGACCTGTCCTAGCTGTTTTGCGCCGGCTTGCGGCGTGCCGTCTTACCGGCGGTAGCGGGGACTTTCGCCTTGCCCGCGCTTTCGGATGTCTTGACGTTTGAGGCCGCACCGCTGCCGTGGGGCGCCAAGCGCTTCACCGCGGCGAAGTAGAGGCCGGCCAGCGTGCCTGGGTCACCTTGGGCGCCGCTCTTCACCGCCAGCTCGACGCAGCGGAAGGCAAGCTCTGTGTCGTTCATCTCTTGCCTCGTTGTGTGAAGCATGCTCGCCCTCAACCACTATCCTTGGGCGAGCCTCACTCGAGGCGCGACGTGAGGATCTATGGAATCGCTAGTGCTGGGGACAAATGGGTGCTCTGGTCAGGACCGCGCATGACAGCCCATCGGCAAGCTGCAGCCTACCGCTACGGGGAAGGCAGCAGTGCGTCTCCACCACCAGAATTTTCTTGCAAGCCAGGATTCTCGGAGTCGACCCGACTCGGGCCTGCTTTCTAAGCTCTGCACAAGAGATAGGGGTTGGGGCGGCAACCCCACCCCTATCTAGCACTCCGCTTCCCTTGGTGCTGTCGGCGGAGCCAGTGTTGAACTTATACAACCGAGTTAATGTAGCGAATCGAAGCCGGTCAAGACAGCACCTCAATTGAATTGAGGACACAAAGATGAAAACCTTCCCATCGTTAGCCGATGCTCTCGCTCGGGCCTCGGTCAGTAAAGAGGAGCGCAAGCTGGCAGCTTGGAGCAAAGCTAGTATGGCTGTCGGCAAAGGCGTCGAATACCGTCAGGACGATCTTGGCCGCCTCATGCGCTGGCGTGACTACGGCAACCGCTCGAGTTTCTATGGTTGGGAGATCGATCACATCCTTCCAATCGCAATGGGCGGAACCGACGATCTGAGCAATCTCCGGGCTCTACACTGGCAGAGCAACGCTTCGCTTGGCGGCCGCCTAGGAGGGCTTCTCAGCAGCTAGCACCCAGTTGGGGAAGCGCATTCTGACTCTGTCTTCGGCAGATTGGATTGCGCTTCCTACACCCGGCACCGATAGAGTGCTGAGCGCAAAGAAAAAAGGGTCAACGCAGTCTAATCTCCTGGCAGGGAGAACCACGGTGACTCCAATCCCAAACGACGGTCCAAATAGTCGATCTTGGTGGGAACTAGATACTCTTTGTGCTCAACTCCGACCACAATCACAAACCGGCCAGATGGAGCAGTCAGCTTTGTCAGGCTGTGTGGTGTTCCTGCGCTATCCCGTCCGATCCCGCTTTGAACGCTGCACCCTTCTTCTTCCACTGCCCAGGTTATGTACTGGCCTAGCGTAGGATGGCCACCGAATGGTGCAGACATTGAAAACTAGGCACAAAGGGCGAGTTCGAGACCCTGATCTTCTTTTGACGATTTAAAGCTGCAGCGCTCCCACATCAAAAAAAAACGATCAGGCGCCTTATCCAAGCCCGAGAAAGAGCCTTCACCCAAATGTTCGCGCGCTGCACGCTCTGCATTGACCGCTACTTCAAGACGGCCATGAAGCGTATCTAGATCGCCAGCTTGGGCGCAGATATCGTACTCCAGGCATTGGGCAACCCAAACACCACTGTCCTGGAAAACGACGACGCGGATGTTGTCGTTTTGATCTTGCATAACGTGCTCCTCGCTCGAAGCCGCAGTTCCTAACTGCATGTTGCTCATGAAACAATGGCGCAGCCGTAAAGAAAAGCCGGTCTTCTCTGATTTTCGTGAGATATCTCATCAATCACTACCCCCAAATGGGGGCAAAATTGCGTTTGACGAGTGCGGAGCTCGTACAATCATAACAGCGTTGCAATGGGTTAGCTTTGAATTGCCAAAAAGCAACTAAAAGATGTAGTAAAGGACGCCTACACATCGAGCAATGAGCATGTCATTCAGCATCATATATATTTTTGAGTGTTTTATTACGCGCTAATTCCCTACAGGGTAAGCGCGTTCGGTGAGCTGGTTGAAGCGAGCTACCACCTCCCGGTGCTGCGGGTGGCGGTTGTCGGCGTAAGCCTTCTGCACCTCCGGGTCGCCTTTGAAGCGCTGCAGTTCAGTCCGGGCGGCATCGGCGCCGAGCGGCGGAGCGCTGCCTCCGCCGACCAGGGCATCCTCGCCGACCATCTCGCCGAGCTTGCGCATGGCCTCCACCAGGGCGAAATCGCTCACGTGATCCAAGAGGCCGTCGAGCCGCTCCGGCGCCAGGCCGAGAAAGCGGGCACCGCGCTTGGCGCAGTCGAGGTAGGCCGCCTGCTTGGCCTCGGGCCAGTTGTCATAGATCTCCATGTCGAGCTGGCGCTTGGCCACCTCGCGCGCCTCGGTCTTTTGGGCCAGATGCGGTTTTACGATGTCCTCGAAGTAGGCATCGTGCAGGCCGGAGAGTGCCTTGGCCGGCAGAGCGAAGCGGTGCCCGGTGGCGCGCAGCCATGCCGCGATGGAGTCGTCGTAGCCTTCGACCCCGTCGGGCTTGGTGAGCTGATAGCCGTCCGGCGCGTTAGGCACGCCGAGACGCTTGTGGAAGGCGGCGCGCTCCGCATCGCTGGCGTTCTCACCCGGCACGACCACGGCCTTGCCGAGCTTTTTCTCCAGCTCGCCATAGGCCTTGAGCGCATCGCCCGGACCCTTCCAGCCCTTGGCCTCGAGCATCGGCTTGAAGCTCTTGTAACTCTCGCCGAGGGTGCCACTCCAATCGAAGCCAGTCTCAGCTTCGGAGTTGCCCGGTGCTTCGGGCGTATCGGACTCGTGCAGTTCACTCATGATCGAAGAGGTCCCGTTCCAGTTCGTCGAAGTCGCGCCAATCGAGCTTCAGCCAGGCGGCAATGCGCAGGAAGGCCTGGCGCCGCCCTTCCATGACAAAGCTCTCGCGCTCGCTCGCCTGCACCGTGGTGCTGTTGGCGGCACAGAAGTTGGCCAGGTCGCCGAGCACACGGCGCCCGTCCTCACCGTCGAAGACGGCACGGTAGCTCGCGGCCAAGGTCTTGGTTTCGTCGACGCCGAGAGCGCCGGCCATGGCGCCAAGCTCAAGCATTCGGGAGTGCCTCCTGCCCGCTTAGCAGATCGCCCAAACCTCCCGCGGGTCCAGCGCCGCCCGCATCGGCAATCTCGGCCACGTCCTTGAGGGCCCGCGCCGCTCCTGGTGCCTGCGCGGCGAGTTGCTGAGCCTGTTGCGCCTGCTGACGCTCCTGGCGCCGCGCGTCTCTCGTGTCGGGGTCGACCAGCACCGATTGGGCGATGCCGTAGGCCTCACCGTAAGTTTGGGCGAGCGCATCCTGGTCCACATTGTCCCAGACACTGGGATCGCCGGTCACCGAGGCCAGACTGCCGAGCGAAGCCACGAAGCGATCGGCCGAGGCGGCTTCACTGACCCGCTGTGCGCGGGCAAGCGGCGAGACGTAAGCGACGGCAATGTCGCTCTGTTCCAAGAGCGGCTCGGGAATCTCCTCCTCCGGGCCGAAGGCGCCCTCGCGCAACAGGATCCCGAACACGCGATCGATCAGGGGATCGAGAAACTCGCTCTGCAGGCGGCCGAGCTGCGGCCCCATCAGGCGCAGTTTCTCCTCTTCCCGCTGCAGAACTTCCGTCGCCGTGGCGTTGGGTGCTCCGACCATTTGCAGAAGCGAGAAGAAGAAGGCCTCGCGGATGGCGTGCCGCCGCTGCTCTTCCATCTCCAGGCCCAAGCCGACATTGGCGCCGGTGACCAGTGGCTGATAGAGCGCTCGGCCCTCCGCCGTGACCCCGCCATAGATGATCGACTGCGGCCCAGTCCTGAGCCCGCGCCGGTTGGCGCCGCGCACGGCGCTTTCGTTCGGGGCCAGCAGCGGAGGCTTCACCGCCAGCTCGGCCCCGCTCAACGTCGTCCTGGCCATGGTGTTGACCATGCGGATATCCGGCATGGCCAGATCGGCCTGACTATCGCCATAGACCCCGCGGGAGGCCTGGCTCCAGCGCGGCACCTGGTAGGGCATCTCGTAGTAGCCGCTCTCGCGCAACACCGCCGCATCATCGACGCCAACCCAGAGCGACGCATAGGCCTTGCCGCTCTGCGTCTGACGCTTGTCCACCTCCATCTCGTCGATCGGCAGGACCGCGTGAATGAAGCTGTGGCGCTCGAAAGGGCGTTTTTCGGCCGCACGGCGGATGGCGCTGTTGGCCGGAAAGGCCTCTTCGCCGAAGGCCTGCACCGCCTGGCGCGCCGTCATCTCGAACTTGCGGAAGACCTTGTCGACCTCGTGCCACTGGTTCGCGCCGATGTAACACTCGTGAAGCGGCAGAGCCCTGAAATAGACATCGGCCTGCTGAGGCCGGAACTCGTTGTAGAACACCGCCGTGCCGAAGGTCGGCGCATCGCGATAGACCTCGAGCGCCTGGGCATAGAAGCGCTGGCCCGAGGCACCGAAGGCCGCGAGCATGGTTTTGGACGCCCGCTCGAGCCACGCGCGCACTTCGCGCCGACGGTCGATCTCTTCATCGGGATGCTTGAGGGAGAACCAGATGTTGGCCGCGTTGGTGATCTGGCTCCAGAGGCCGGAGGCCAGGTTGTCCTGCGCCAACAGCGCGGTTGAGTCATAGAGTTTGTGCGTCCGCTCCTCGCCCTCGGCGCGCGTCACCGTGAAGTCGCTGCGCAGCGGGCGGATAAGCTCGGCCTGGAGCTGCCAGCGCCGCTCCCAGTTGCTGCGCTCGGCTGCCAGGTCCTGCTGCATCTGCAAAACGTACTTGGCACGCGGGTCGCTCATCAGGGCGCACCTCCGCCGCTCAGCAGCTGGGCCGCCGGGCGTAGGCTGGCACGAGCTACATTGCCGCTGCCGAGGCCTTCGCTGACCCCGCGGCCCGAGGTCAAGATCGTGGAGGCGCGGCCACGCCGCTGACGCTGGCGCTGACGGAAGTCACGCTCAACCTGGCGCACATCCTCGTTGTCGATCACCGGGGCCGGTGGTGGTGGCGGGGGCTTCGGGGGATCTGGATCTCCGCACATCTTCGTCAGTCAACTCCCATAGAACAAAATCCTGTCCCTCGGCGCCGAAGCGCTTGAGGATGCAAAGGTCACGAAAGCCAAGGCTGGTCATCCAACGCGCGGCCCAGTCGTAGCCTTTCAGCGAGCGGGCTTCGGCCCGGCGCACGCCGGCCTCGCAGAGGGTCGGAATGTAGGTGCGCCGCAGATGCCGGGTTAACGCCAGGCCGATCTCGGGTAGCCGCGCAGTGGCAAAGAAGCTGCAGCCGACCAGTCCGGGCAGATGCTCCTCCCCGGCGCAGGCAGCGATGGGGGTGCCATCGTCCGCGCAAGCCATGAAGCCGTAGCGCGCGAGTGCCAGCCGCTCGGCAAGATGCGAAGACTGCAGCCCAAGGCCGAGCGCGTCGTATTCCTCCCGGTCACGGGCACGCATGTTATAGGCCACATGGGCAATGGGCCCGGGCCGCAGTGGCGCAAGGATCACGGGTACGGTGTCGATGTCCGGTGTCGAAGAGAACGCCCAGTGCGAAGCCGGTCACTACCGGTCTGCATGCGGCCCGAAAAGCGAAACGCCCGGTGCCGTGTGGCTGCCCGGGCGCAAATCTTCACTGTCAATTTCCGGCATAAAACAAAACAGGAACGCGTCGAGTCAAGCATGTTTTTGATTTTCTCATTCGACGCTATTTTCATAACCCAAAGCCGGGTTGTCGCAAATTTATCGCAGACCCAATGTTGAATTGAGTCCTATCGTTTTCTGATTGTGATGCCGAGGGGCATCCCTCGTGCCGAGCGCAAACGAGCATGCAGCCGCCTGGCGCCGCCCCGTTCCCAAGGGAGCGCTTCGTGCCTGCAACTGCCTCGGTCTGTATGGCGATGCAAGGCAGGGGGGGTGAGATGCGGGGATGTCTTTCAGCCACTACGGCCGCTCTTCTGCTGGCGGCCTGTGCGCCTGACCTTTCACAAGTTACCGAGAGTTACTCGGACGCTGTGAGCGGTGCGGACGCGGCGATAACTGAGGTGGTCGCCGCGAACACCAGAGCGCGCAAGCGCCTGGACTATCAAACGATCGCCATCGACCGGCCGCTGCTGCGAATCGAAGAGGCCTGCAGCGAGATCTTTGACTTGGCAGCCTGGAGCGGCGGGGCTCTGGCTTCGCCGAATGCGGCACCATCCGAAGAGGCGCGCCAGGCTGCCCTGGCCCAGCGGCAAGAAAGGCTCACACAGTTGGCCAAGGACTGCGCCGTTGTGACGACGCAGCAAGCGGCGGCTGGCCCTGCCCTCTTTGCGCCGATGGCGCCCGGCACCTCAGGCACGTCCGCCCAGCTCCGCGACCCCTTCTATCTCTGCGGTATCGACCCGAGTCGCCTGACCTTGTCACAAGATGGCAGCAGTACCCCGGACCAAGCCAGCACGCGACCAAAGCGGATTCCGCCCCTGGCACCAAATACCGCGGCGCAGGCTCAACTGACCGCGGCCTTGGAAGCCTATGCCAGTGCCCTGCAAGAGGCAGCTGAGGCAAAGGACATCGAGGCCTTGGAGAGCGCTGCGACCCGAGTCGCCGACAGCCTGAGCGCGCTCGCTGCGCTCGCCGGGCCCTTCGGCGTCATTGCCGAACCCGCCGTTAAGGCGGTTGGTACGGCGGCCGCGCGGCTGACCGGTTTGATTATGCGGGAGGAGCGCTTCGACTTTATCAAGGAAACGGTCAACGCCACCGACGGGGCCGTGCAGGACAGCGTCGCCGTGGTCTGCCATGGTGCCTTGCTGCTGAGCTACGAAATCGTTCGGTCCGAGGGCTTCCTGCTCAACGACATGGTCAACGACTACAACATTGCGCGCGGCCTGACGGATGCGAGCTTCGCTGGCGACCGGCTGATGATGGCGCGCTTGGAGGCAATGGACAGTGCCGTTCTCAGCCTACGGCAAGTCGCCGGGCGCGACAGCGTGGCACCGATTTTGGGCGTCGCCGAATCGCATAACGCGCTGAAGAAGGCCGTGAACGAGCCCGACCCTGACTTTGCCGCCATCGTCGCACGCCTCAAGACGCTCATCGGTGAGCTGGAGCAGATCAGAAAGATCGCATCGACACTGGCGCAGAGCCGTTTGGGGGGACCAGGGGAATGAGCGACACGCAAACAGGAGCCACCACAGGTCAGACCGTCTCCGCGAACGAGGCGCTGGCTGCGATCCGCGAGGGCCAAAGCGCCGAGTTCGCCGTCATCACGGGCTGCATGAAGGAGGCGCAGAGCCTGGCCGCCGACGACTCCATCCCGCCGCTCGAACGGCAGAGCCGGGTGCGCAATCTCCGCCGCCTGCGCAACCGCGCCAACGAAGCCCTGCGCGAGCTGGAAGACGATGAGCGCAGCCTGGTCCAGACCAGCAGCTACGCCCAAGACGCGGTCGCTGCCTTGCGAGACTCGGCGAGCGCTCTGACCCAAGAGATCGGCAAGACCGAGCGAATCTCCGACCGCATCGACGGCATCAGCAACGCAGTCGGCAAGGTCGTGGTCGTCGCCGACAACGTGCTGAGCCGGACGAGCGGAACCGGCGGCGCCTGACAAGAGCGGTGCGCTGACGTGCCGGCTCGCGCCACCTGCTAGAGTTAACCGCTCGATAGCATCGCTTCCGTCCACGACAGCGAAGCACGTATAGCCGCTCAGTGTCCCACTGCGGGCGACACGGTCACTGCAGCCCTACGAAAGATCCCAAGCATTCAAGCTCCTAAGCTTGGGCAGGCTGGAATCATCCAACTTTTAGTTTATGTCACACGCCCCCAGATTGTGGTAGCCTAGGACTTTGTGTCTAGGTGCCAACAACAAAGTCCGGGGAAGGACCATGAAGCGTTTATCGGCAATCTCAGCATTGCTTGCCCTATCGCTCGCCCTCGCCGCCTGTCAGGGCGCGACCAACCAGAACACCCAGCCAGTAACCAGCAGCGCGTCGGCGAGCACACCCTCATATTCAAGCGGAACATCGGTGGCTGCACAGTCGGCATTCGAGGCAGGATTCTCAGCCTACGATCGCGGCGATTTTGCAGGTGCAGCGAAGCACTTCCGCTCTGCCGCCGAGCAAGCGCACACGCAGGCGCAGGCCATTCTCGGCGCCATGTACATGGCCGGCACGGGAGTGCAGCAGGACTACACCGAGGCTCGCAAATGGTTCCTTCCAGCCGCCAGGAACGGGAGCCTCGCGGCGCAATCGGGCCTCGGTCATATCTATGAGTACGGCAAGGGTGTGCCACAGGACTTTTCCGAAGCGGCGCGGTGGTACCGCTTGGCCGCCGAACAGGATCACGCAACGGCTCAAACCCGCCTCGGTAACTTCTATGCGATCGGCATGGGCGTGACGCAAGACTACGCCGAGGCTCTGCGTTGGCTGCGCGCGGCCGCAGAGCAAGACCATGCCGATGCCCAGCTGTACCTCGGCGCTTTGTATAGCGACGGAGAAGGTGTAACCCGAGATCCGGTCGAGGCGCTGATGTGGATGACCCTGGCGGCGGAGCAAGGCGGTGAGTTCGCCGTAAAGATGCGGGCACGCAACGCCCAGAAGCTCAGTGCCGATGAAGTGGCAAAGGCAGAGCGCCGCGCCGCAGACTGGCGGAGGGCTTATCGCGCCGGCGAGCTATCGGCTCCTCGCAGCGGCAGCGGGGCTATCGACACATCACAGCCGCCGGCCGAGTTGGCCTTCAAACAAGGTGAAGCAGCCTACGCACACGAGGACTATGCCGAAGCCGCGAGATGGGTTCGCGAAGCGGCCGGGCAAGGTCACGCCGAGGCACAGTACTACTTGGGCGTCATGTACGAAGAGGCTCTGGGTGTCCCACGCGATGCCGCCGAAGCGAAGAAATGGCTGCGCAAGGCGTCAGAGCAGAACCTTGCTAAGGCGCAGGGTTTTCTCGGCTTGATATTAGCCGATTCAGACGGCGATCCAGAAGAGCACATACGGGCACAGATGTGGCTGATGCTGGCTGCAGCACAGGGCGACGAGATCGGCGTCGAGTTCAGCGAGAGCTTCGCGTACTTTCTCAGCGATACGGAGCTGGCCGAAGCCAAACGCCGCGCGGAGGAATGGCGTCGGGCCTACCGCGCACGCCAGCGCGACTAGCACAGGGAGCGCTGTAATGAAATTGCCGATCGCGCTGGCCGTCCTGGTTCTGGGCCTTTCACTGATCCTACCCTTAGCTGTCCCGGCTTGGGCGGAAGAGGCCGCTCTGAGCAATGGGAGCGCGGCTTACGACCGCGGTGACTACGCAGAAGCGGCGCGGCTCTACTGGCCGCTCGCCCAGGCAGGCGATGCCGAAGCGCAGGCTCAGCTTGGCGCGATGTACCGTGACGGTCTCGGCCTGCCGCAGGACGACGATCAAGCCTTGATCTGGTCGAGCTATGCGGCGTTGCAGAACAATGCAACGGCACACTACAGCCTCGGCGTGCTCTATGGTCGTCGCCGTGGGATGGAGTATGGCGAGGCCGAGGCTGAAGCGCTCAAGTGGTATCGCCTCGCTGCAGAACAGGGACAAGCCGATGCCCAGGTTCGGCTCGGGGAACTCTACGAAAAGGGACAGGGTGGCCTACCTCAGGACGAAGCGGAAGCGCTCAGATGGTATCGCCTCGCCGCCGAGCAAGGCCATGCCGAAGGACAATTCAAGCTGGCTTCCGAGATTGGTTATGCGGAGGGGCTAACGGCGGTCGAGGCTGAAGCCGAAGAGGTTAAGTGGTACCAGGCGGCAGCGACACAGGGCCATGCGATTGCACAGTTCTTGCTCGCAGGGCGTTACTTCGAAGGCAGCGGGGTACCGGCCGATACTGCCGAAGGTTTCCGCCTGCTTCGGCGCTCTGCTGAGCAGGGCTACCCGCTGGCATCGGAGTTCCTGGCTTCCCAATACTACAATGGACGCCGCGTGCCGAAGGATTCGGTGGCAGCACGCATGTGGTATCGCATCGCTGAAGTGCAGAGCCAATCCAGCGCCGACGATAGCCGGCTTGAGCTAGAGCAAAGCATGACAGCCGCGGAAATTGCCGAGTCCGAGGCGCGCGCGAAAGACTGGTTGTCTGTTGACTCCGGGCGCAGTGACGGTACGCGTTGGGGTTGGTTTTCTGGACGAGCGGCAAAGTCGGCTTCGGGCGAGTTGCTGGACGAAAAGGCGCTCGCCGCCATTCGATTGGCCGCCGAACTGGGCGACCCCAACGCTCAGTTCAATCTCGGCCGGATGCACTTCACAGGCAATGGGCTGCCGCAGGACGACGACGCAGCGGCCCATTGGCTCAGCCTGGCAGCGGAAGAGGGGCAGCCACGAGCCCAAGCCTTTCTCGGCGCCCTCTATATTCAAGGTCGCGGCGTACAGCGGGATCTGATCACCGCGCAAACGTGGCTGTACATCGCCGCCGCTCAGGGTGATCTCCTCGGCAGCCAAGTGGGAGAGAACAATGCCAAGGAGTTGAGCCAAGCGGAAATTGCCGAAGCTGAGAAGAGAGCCAGGGACTGGCTAGCAGCCTTCGAAGCACGCCTCGCGGCCCGGCTAGCCAGCTACCAGGCGCGGGGACGTCAGGCGGCGCATGCCGCCAAGCCGGCCGCTGAAGCACCGCCTAGCCCGGCAGAGGAACGGGCGGCCATTTTGCGTCGGGCTGCAGAAGCAGGGGATGCTGAGGCGCAGGTCCGCCTCGCCGGCCACTATATGGAAGGCCTTGGGGTACGACAGGACGATGCAGAGGCCGCAAAGTGGTACCTCGCTGCGGCTGAGCAAGGCAACGCGCTAGCACAATACAACACTGCCTCTCTCATGTTCCAAGGCCGGGGCGTGCTGGAAGACAGGGTGGCAGCCGTGGCTTGGCTACGCGCTGCCGCTGAGCAGGCCATGCCGGAGGCGCAGCACAGCCTCGGCGAGGTCTATAGGCGTGGTTACGGTGCGCCACAGGATGACAAGGAGGCGGTTGGGTGGTTCCGCAAAGCGGCCGAGCAGGACTACGCGGATGCGCAGTTTAGCCTTGGAGAGATGTATCAAGACGGCCGCGGCGTCGCGCAAAACCATCTTATGGCGCATGTCTGGTTCAATCTTGCCGGTGCCGGTCACCAATGGCTTCGTAAGGTTGCCGAGCCGCTGAGCCGCGAGCAGATTACCGAGGCACAAGCGCAGGCCCGCGCGCTGTGGGAGACTTTCGAGGCACGCCGCAACTGGCAAGCAGCGGAGGCTGCCGCCGAAGGCGCTGCGGAAGAGGAAGCCTACGAGCCCGATGAGGAGGCCGAGCTGCAGGCAATCCGCCAAGCCGCTCGAGCTGGCGACGCTGACGCGCAGCTGGCGCTAGGCGGGTTCTACCAGCACGGCAAAAATGTCCCTCGGAACTATGCGCAGGCTGCGCGCTGGTACTACCAAGCAGCCGTTCAGGGAAGTGGAGCAGCGCTGTTTGGGCTTGGACATCTCTTTGAGTTTGGATACGGCGTGGAGCAGAGCGTGCGGCAAGCTGCGCGCTGGTATCGCCGCGCCGCGGAACACGGTCATCGAAAGGCATTTTATCAGCTCGCCACACGGTACCACGAGGGCCGAGGCCTGCCCCAAGACCGC
Source organism: Rhodovibrionaceae bacterium (assembly GCA_028282405.1). Taxonomy (GTDB): domain Bacteria; phylum Pseudomonadota; class Alphaproteobacteria; order Kiloniellales; family DSM-21159; genus JANQMX01. Next base: position 5,857 of record JANQIA010000128.1, on the reverse strand, counting down.
GTCCTTGCCCATACCTGGTATAGCCTTGCCGTTGATGAGGGTAATGAAAGTGCAGAGAATCTGCGCAAATGGCTCGCGCGCGAAATGACTGCCCCTGAGATCGCTGAAGCGGAAGAGCGCGCCGAGGCTTGGCGGAAGAAGTTCGCCAGCCAGCAAGACGGAGCGGAGTGAAAGCGATGAAGAGAAGATTGCAAGCCGCGCTGGCTGCATTGCTCTTTGCTGCCGCCCTGCCCCTAGCAGCACCCACCTGGGCCAACTCCGCTCTGAAGAGGGCCGAGCAAGCCTACGACCGCGGCGACTACGTCGCAGCCTTCGAGTGGTACCGCCGGGCCGCCGACGAGGGTGACCCCATGGCCGTCACCAACCTCGGGGTGATGTACGACTTTGGCATCGGCGTGGCGGAAGACGACCGGGAAGCGGCTAAGTGGTACCGCCGTGGCGCCGAACAGGGGGATCCCATCGCGCAGAACTACCTCGGCGAGTTCTACGAGTGGGGCATCGGCGTCGAGGAAGACCATGTCGAGGCGGCGCGATGGTACCGCCTTTCGGCCGAGCAGGGCTTTGCCAGGGCACAGTCCAATCTCGGCAACCTCTACCAGTTCGGCATGGGCGTTCGCGAGGATGCGGGCGAGGCGATGGTGTGGTTCCTTCTGGCCGCGGCGCAGGGCAACGGCGACGCGCAGTACAATCTGGGATACATGTATCGTGAAGGCTGGGGTGTCGAGCAGAGCGATGAGCATGCGCTGGCCTGGTTCCGATTGGCAGCGCAGTCAGGCGACCGTTTGGGTCAGCACTATCTGGCCGGCATGGCTCTTGAAGGGCGCGGGACCGACCCCGATCCGGCCGAAGCGGCCAGGTGGTATCGCGCCTCCGCCGAGCAGGGGTATTCCAAAGCGCAGGTCGAACTGGGCAAGCTCTATGAGGTTGGCCGCGGCCTGCCGCAGGACCGGGTCGCGGCCTACATGTGGTACAGCCTCGCCGAGGCACAGGGCGACCGCTACGCCAAGGCCCTGCGTCCCGGCCTTGCCGAGAAGCTAACCGCTGCTGAAATCACCGAGGCGGAAGGGCGTGCAGGCGCTTGGCGCAGCACCTTTTCTGCGTACGGGGCTGGTGCGGAATGAGGATTATAGCTCAGGGCTTCCTGGCCCTACCTGCCGCGCTTGGCCTCCTGGTTTTGAGTCTTTCCCTCAGCTCACCTCTCACGCATCCGGCGTGGGCGGAAACCTCGGTTCTGGAACAGGCCCGGGCGGCTTCCGAGCGTGGCGACTTCACAGAAGCAGCGAGGCTCTATCGCCAGGCTGCCGAAGCGGGCGACCCTGATGCCCAAAACGAACTCGGTGTGATGTACCGCGACGGTCGCGGCCTGCCGCCGAGCACGGTCGCGGCCGCCGAATGGTTCCACCGCGCGGCTGAGCAACGCCATGCAGACGCAAGCGTCGCCCTGTCCGAACTCTACCGCGAAGGCCGTGGGGTCGCGAAGAACCCGGACCTGGCTTTCGAATGGCAACGGCAGGCCGCCATCCGCGGACATGCCGGGTCACAGTATGCGCTTGCGGAGCAATATAAATCCGGCGATCGCGTCGTTCGAGATCGCGGAACCGCCATGAGGTGGCTTCGCCGGGCAGCCGAGCAAGGCTACGGCAAAGCGCAATGCGGATTGGGCGAAGCCTATCACATGGGGTTTGGCATACCACAGAACTACGTCCTGGCTTACATGTGGTACGAACTGGGATTGAACACAGGCGACTGCGGCCGGAAGGCTGAGAGAGCCCGGCAAGAAATCTCGCAGCGGATGACACCTGCCCGCTTCGATGAGGCGCAAGAAAAGGCGCGAACCTTGGCCGAGAGTATCCGAGCGCGGCAAAGCCAGAGTAATCAACCTCTTCCTGCGCAAGACCTGGAACGGGAAGCCGAAGATGTAAAGCGGCTGCTTGCGGCTATCGAGCGCGGCGATGCATCGGCTCAGTACGCACTTGGCAAACGCTATGAGGAGGGACGCGGCGTTCCTCTGGATCTGTCGGAAGCGATAGGGCTCTACAGCCGCGCCGCCGAGCAAGGCGACATCAAGGCACTGCTCGCCCTCGCTTTCTTTCACCACCAAGGCGTCTCAGGCTCCTACGACAGAGCCGAAGCCGCCAGGCTCTATCGACTGGCGGCCGAGCAAGGCAGCGGTGAAGCGCAGTACCTTCTCGGCCGGTCTTATGAGAGAGGCTGGGGTTTGACCGAAGATCATACCGAAGCAGCGAAATGGTATCGCCTAGCAGCCGAACAGGAGAACACCGATGCGCAAGTCGCACTGGGGACACTATACGGCTGGGGTCGAGGCGTGGCGCAGAGCAATGAAGAGGGACTGTACTGGTATCGCCGTGCCGCGGAACAGGGCCATGCTCTCGGACAACATGCGCTGGGCGAGATGTATCTTGGCGGAGCTGTCGTGGAGCAGGACGAGGCCGAAGCCATAAGGCTCAATCGTCTGGCCGCGGAGCAGGGCGACCCCTATGCGCTTTGGCGGCTCGGCACGCTCTACAAGAACGGTGTTGGTGTATCGCAGGACAAAGTGCGGGCGCACATGTGGTTCAACCTTGCGGGAGCGATGGAGTATGGCGCGGCAGGCTTCTTGGGAGAACTCCCGGAGAACATGACCGCCGAGGAGGTCACCGAGGCACAGGCCCGCGCCGTGGCGTGGTTCGAAGCATTCCAGGCCCGGCAGGCGGATTTGCAAGACGGCCTAAGCGACAGCCTCAAGTTCGGTTCGGCCGAAAGCGATGCGGCCGCGATCGAGTCGTCGCGTTACTCCCTGACCGGCAGCGACGAAGACGTCAGGGCCAAGCTGCAGGCCTTCGCCGCCAGGCGTACTCAGGCAGAGGGAGAGCGAACTGGCGAGGGCCAGGCGATGACACCCGAACAGCGTGCTAAAGCCGGCGAAAACGCCTTGACGCGTGGCGACTTTGCCGAGGCGGCCGAACAGGGCAACACCGACGCACAGTTCCTGCTTGGCGTTTTGTCTTTCGCCGGCCAGGGAGCGGACCGTAACGAAGCCGAAGGGGTTCGTTGGTTGCGACAGGCTGCGGAACAAGGGCACGCCCAAGCGCAAGTCTTGCTTGGCGGCCTCTACAAGGAAGGGCGCGGCGTGCCGCAAAGCGATACCGAAGCCACTAAGTGGTTCGATCGTGCCAAGCGGCAGCTCGCGGGCGATCCCTCCAGGCTCGATGACTTTCTCTCAGCCGAAGAGCAATCTGCACCCGAGGCCTTTCCGGAGAGGATTGCCGCTTACCGCGCCGATGCGGAGGCCGGCGATGCCATGGCCCAGTTCGCCCTTGGCATTATCTACAAGGAGGGAATGGGCGACCTGCGGCGTGATGCGGAACAAGCAAGAACCTGGTGGCGCAAAGCCGCCGAGCAAGGCATCGCCGAAGCGCAGGTCGTGCTGGCCAAGGAACTATACAACAACAGCAACCGCATCCCGCAGGACTTCAGCGAGCCGCTGAAGTGGTTCCGTGCCGCGGCCGAACAAGGCAACGTCGAGGCACAGGGCTTCCTCGCCGTCATGTATCGCTTCGGTCAAGGCCAAGCACCGGACGCTGTGATGGCACGAAAGTGGTTCCTCATCGCCGAACGACTCGGCAACCGTGAAGCGGCCAGACTTGGACCCACCTTTGCCAGCACCATGACAGCCGTCGAGATCTCCGAGGCTGAGCGGCATGCCGAGAACTGGCTAGCAGACTTCCGAGCCCGGCAAGGTGACGAGGAGTAACGGCGCGGAACAGCAGCGGCGGTGCCAAAGTGGAGACTCCGACGCAGGATGCGGGCTCTGGTCGGGCCTCTGCTTCGGGCGCGTTGGCGTGGCGAGTTGCCGCTAGCCGTCGCCTTCTGGGGCTTCGGCGTTCTGCTGGGCTGTGTCTTTATCTTTTTCGTAGATCTCTTCGCTTCCGATCCCCTAGCGCTAAGCTATGGCGGTGACGATGCCTTGTGGGTCATCGTGTCGATGCGTTTTGGCCATTATCTCTTCTCCACAGTCGGCATCTGGCGCGCATCGGCCCGTGCCATCGCCCAGGCCAGAACTGCCACGCCCGAAGCCACACCGGTCTTTGCCTTCTTGCCCCGGAGCTGGGTAGTCCTCGGTTTGGCAGTGCCGCTCACCGGGCTTTGGTATCTGAAATGATCGAGCAATGCGCCCCGAGCCAATGCCGCCAAACTTGACAAACTCCATATTTGGAGTAAATTTTCTCCCTAACAGGAGAAGACGATGGAAGCCAGTCTCACCTACCCCGCGACCCGGAGCGATCCCGCGCCACTGATCGACCTGTCGGATCGCAGCGAACGCGAGCGCTTGAGCGAGGATGCTGTACGCGCCTTTTTCAATATCATGGCACGCTGGGGGGTGCGCGATGCCGACGCCATGCGCCTGTTCGGCGATATCTCCAACGGGGCCTTCTATGCCATGAAGAAAGGCCCCGGCCGGCGGCTCGACGAGGACAGGCTCCGGCGCGTTTCCTACCTGGTCGGCATCTTCAAGGCACTCAACATCCTCTATGGCGAGCCGCTGGCGGACCGCTGGATGCAACTCCCGAACAAGAACCGCATCTTCGGTGGAGGTACGCCGCTCGACTACCTGATGCGCGGCGGGCTGCCTGCGTTTCAAACGGTGCGCCGGCTACTTGATGCGCGCCGGGGCGGCATGTGACGCTGCCGCCTCTCACGGCGGCCCGGCAGCAGGACACCCACCGTCTCATTCCCTCCAAATACAGCGATGGCGGCGACAGCGTGCTGGCCCGCATCGCCAATGACGACGCCCATCTGCAGAGCCTTTTCGATCTCGATCACGCAACGAACGAGCGCCTGATCGGCGAGAACGATCTTTTGCCCGGCATCGGCATCGATGAGCTGGTCTTCGGCATTCCCCACTATCGGATCGTCAACGCCGCCTTCACCCATGCCCATCCGCTCGGCAGCCGCTTCAACGGGCCCGAACGCGGCGCTTGGTATGCAGGTTTTGCGCTCGAGACGGCACAGGCCGAGATCGCTTTCCACAAGTCCGTTGAGCTGGCCGAGATCGACTGGTTCGAGGAGAGCGTCACCTATGACGACTATCTTGCTGACTTCGCAGGCTCGTTCCACGATGTCCGGGGAGCAAAGGGCTTTGCCGACTGCCTCGACCCGCAAAGCTACCGCACCTCGCAAAGCCTTGCCGAACGCCTGCTGGCGGCAGGCTCGGCCGGCGTCCTCTATCCGAGCGTGCGCCACCCTGGCGGCACCTGCCTTGCCTGCTTCCGCCCGACGCTGGTCAACAATCTGCGCAAAGGCGACCGCTACCGCTTCACCTGGAGCGGCACGCCTGAGCCGCGGGTGGAGCTGGACGAAGCGATCTGAGCCGCGAGCGCTTTCCGAATAAGACCATACGACATCCAGGGCGCGGATGCGCTAGCCACTCGATCCGGACTGAGGCTCAATAGTCGCACGAAACGGAGCGACAAGCATGGGTACGCTTACAGTCAAGGACATCCCCGTTGCCGCAGTCGAGCCTCCATCCCTGCGGCGGCTGGCCGAAGCCGAGCTCAGGGCCTTCGAGCGCGACGGCTTCCTCCTAAAGCCGGCGCTGTTCGACCCCACGGAGATCAACCTGCTGCAGCGCCTGACGCAAGAGGACGCGGCGGTCGAGCGCGCCATGGGCTGCGTCGCCGACTCGCAGGGCAACGCCAACGAGATCTTCGGCTTCGCCGGCACGCCGCCCGACGTGCTGGGCGCCTTCATCCGCGTCGCGCGGCTGGTGGAGATGGCGAGCGACCTGCTCGATGGACAGACGCTCTATCACTGGCATTCCAAGTTGACCTTCAAGCCGCCGGGCAGCCAGGGCCGC